>CAZHAG010000023.1:0-15939 GCA_964529705.1 uncultured Gemmatimonas sp.
AGAAGGTGGAGCCGAAGAGGTTCGTCTTGATCGTGAGCCCCTCGTGCACGAACGAAGTGAACTCGTACGCCTGGAACCCGAGGAAGGTCATGCCGAGGAGCGCCGTGGCGAGCAGCCAGGTCTGGGAGGAGCGCTGGATGCGCGTCCACCAGTTGGCGCCGGCGGGGAGGGGCGTGTCCTTGAGCTGCACGGCCTGGAGCGCGAGCACCATCGCCAGCGAGGACATCAGCAGGACGAAGGTGGAGGCCGAGGTGACGGGGATGTCGAGGATCGGCTTGAAGACCTGGCCGGCCTCGTTCACCCACTCGGTGTGCGGGAAGGGGCCGACGATCGAGCGCCCCTTGTAGATGAGGTAGGTGGAGATGAGCGACGCGAAGAGCATGCACTCGGAGCCGATGAAGGCCCAGATGGCGAGCTTCCGGTGCTCGAGCCCGGTCGTCGTGTAGTGATGGTGCACCGTGCCGGCTGCGGTATCGGCGTGTGAGGACACTGTCGTGGGTCTCCGTTACTCGAGCGGACTGGTGAGCCAGCTGTAGAGGCCACCGACCATCAGGACGGCGCTGCCGATCATCACGGCGAGCGCGAGCCCCATGTTCCCGGTGCGCATCACGAGCAGGCCGCCGATCATCGCGCACATCGCGAGGGCGGTGAAGAAGGGCTTGGCGGTCGGGAAGGGCATCGGGATGCCGAGCTCCTTCGCGGTGTGGCGCTCCGTCTCCTCGTGCACCGGCACGGCGTGCGCGTCGGTGATGGTCATCGCGTCCGCGTGCGAGTGCTCGATGCCGGCCGTCTTGGCGGGGTCCTTGAGGTCCCAGAGCGGGTAGCGCGAGGTGACCTCGGGGATCTGCGCGAAGTTGTACTCCGGCGGCGGCGAGGGGATGGACCATTCGAGCGTCGCACCGCCCCACGGATCGTTCCCCGCCACGGCGCCGCGCGTGCGGCTCCGCAGGAAATTCCAGACGAAGATCGACGTGGAGAGCACCAGGAGGTAGGTGCCCGCCGTCGAGACCATGTTGAAGGTGTCCCACCCCTGGCCCGCGTCGTACGTGTAGATGCGGCGCGGCATGCCGAGGAGGCCGCTGAAGTGCATCGGGAAGAAGGTCAGGTTGAACCCGATGAAGTTCAGCCAGAAGTGCCAGTTCCCGAGCGCCTCGTCCATGAAGCGGCCGGTCATCTTCGGGAAGTAGAAGTAGATGCCCGCGAAGATGCCCATGATGGAGCCACCGAAGAGCACGTAGTGGAAGTGCGCGACGATGAAGTACGAGTCGGTCTGCTGCAGGTCGGCCGGGGGCGAGGAGTGCATCACGCCCGAGATGCCGCCGATGGTGAACATGCCGATCAGCGCGATCGCGAACTTCATCGGCACCGTGAAGCGGATCTCGCCGCTCCACATGGTCGCGATCCAGTTGAAGATCTTCACGCCGGTCGGGATCGCGATGAGCATCGTCATCAGCGAGAAGATCGAGTCGGCCACCGCGCCCATCCCCACCGCGAACATGTGGTGGGCCCAGACGCCGAAGCCGAGGAAGCCGATCATGATCCCCGAGTAGACCATCACGTTGTAGCCGAAGAGCGGCTTCTTCGAGAAGGTCGGGAGCACCTCCGACACGAGGCCGAAGGCGGGGAGGATCAGGATGTAGACCTCGGGGTGCCCGAACACCCAGAAGAGGTGCTGCCAGAGCAGCGGGTCCGCGCCGGCGGCGATCGCGTAGAACGCGGTGCCGAAGAAGCGGTCCATCATCAGGAAGAAGAGCGCGATCGTGATCACCGGGAAGGCGAGGATCACGAGGAACTGCACCACGAAGCTCATCCAGGTGAACATCGGCATGCGCATCAGGGTCATCCCCGGCGCGCGCATGTTGATGATCGTCGTGATGAAGTTGAACGCCGCCGCCAGCGAGGAGACGCCGAGGATCTGGAGGCCGAGCACCCAGAAGTCGATGTTGATGCCGGCGGAGAACTGCGTGGTGGTGAGCGGCGCATAGCCGAACCACCCGCCGTCGGGCGCGACCTTGAACAGGATCGGCACCGTGATGAAGATGCCGCCGAACAGGTACACCCAGTACGAGAACGCGTTGAGCCGCGGGAAGGCGACGTCACGCGCGCCGAGCTGGAGCGGGATCAGGTAGTTGAAGAACGCGGCCGAGAGCGGCATGATGGCGAGGAACACCATCGTGGTGCCGTGCATCGTGAAGAGCTGGTTGTACGTCTCGGCCGAGACGAAGCCCATGTTGGGCTGGGCGAGCTGGGTGCGGATGAGCACCGCCTCGAAGCCGCCGACGAGGAAGAAGAAGAGCGCGGTCCAGAGATAGAGCGTGCCGATCCGCTTGTGGTCGACGGTCGTGATCCAGCTCCAGATCCCCGAGGTCTCCGCGTACGCGTCACCGGCGGACGCGAGCGAGGGGGCAGCGATGGTTGCCATGATGGTCGGGTCTCCGGGCTACTTGAGCAGGCGCAGGTAGGCGACGAGGTCGGCGATCTGCTTGTCGTCGAGTCCGCCGTCCACGTTGGCCTTGATGAGGGGTTCGTACTCGCCGCGGCCGACGACATTCATCAGCGCGCCGGGCTTCATCTTCTTCGCGTTCTTGAGCCAGCGCGCGAGCGTCGGCGCGTCGTTCGGGAAGAGCCCGCCGGCGATGGTGTGCCGCGAGGCGATGTGCGTGAGGTTCGGGCCGATCGGCGACTGCGCCATCGGGTTGCCGTTGATCGTGTGGCAGCCGATGCACCCGCCGATCATCAGGTTGGTCATCCCGGCCACCGGGTCCCCGCCCTCGAGCAGCGAGTCGTCGAACTCGAGCCCGGCGGGGATCGGCGTCCTGGGCACCGTGTGCTCCGGGAGCATCTCCGCCGGGAAGACGTACCCGGTGGAGCCCACGCTGTCCGTCGCGGGGTAGACGGCCGGCCGCGCCTGGTGCGCCGCCCACGAGGCGAACTCGTCCGGCTGCACGGTGAAGACGCGGAAGCGCATGTTCGCGTGGCTCGTGCCGCAGTACTCGGTGCAGAAGCCGTTCCAGGCCGAGGAGGCGAGGTCGGCGTTCGGCGTGAACCAGAGGAAGTTGGTCTTGTTGGTGATGAGGTCGCGCTTCCCTCCCATCTGCGGGATCCAGAAGGAGTGGAGCACGTCCACCGTCTTGAGCTCGAAGCTCGCGGTGCGCCCCACGGGCAGGTAGAGCTCATTGGCCGTCGTGATCCCGAGCTCGGGATACCGGAACTCCCACCACCACTGGTGCCCGATCACCTCGACCTTGAGCGCGCCCGCCGGGGCGGGCGCCTGGGTCTCGAAGATCGTCTTCACGGTGGGGATCGCGATGAGCACGAGGATCACGGCGGGGATCGCCGTCCAGGTGATCTCGAGCGCCGCGTTCCCGTGGATCTGCTTCGCCGCCGGCCCGCCAGGGCGCTTCCGGTAGCGGATGATCGTGACGAGCAACGCCAGCTCGACGAACACGAAGACCACGGTCCCCCAGAAGAGGAGCCGGTCCCAGAGCGCGTCGATCGAGGTGTTGAAGTCGGTGTGGTGGTTGAACGTGGAGTTGGGGTACTCCGTCCCACCACAGGCGGTGATCGCCAGCAGGCACACCGCCAAGAGCAGCGCAGGTGCTGCCTGGCGCAGGCGCAGCATCGACATCGGTTCTGAAGGCTGGGGGGAATCGCCGCGGCCGGAAGGCCACGGATGCCGCTTGCTCCAACTCGGCAAGCGGGAAGAAGTTACCGCCCGCCCGAGGGGCAGGCAAGGCGAGGCGCGCATTCCACCGCGGTCATCCGGGGGCCGGACCGCGCCGCGCGCTCCCTCCGCTCCGTCCCGGCGTCCCGTCACTCCCCGCCGGCGGTCTCGATCTTCACGGCGTGCTGCTCCTTGACCTTCGACGCCGAGATCTCGAGCGCGGTGCGGATCTGCGCGACATGCTCGCGGAGCGCGCGGATCTTGAGCTGCTCCCCGCCCCCACGCCCCGCCGCGAGGATCATCGCCGAGACCTGGTCCGCGATGAGCCCGAACTGCCCCTTGAGCTGCCCCTGCAGTGGCGTGGCCATCCGCTTGACCTGCTGCGGCAGCACGCCCGCGCCCCGCTGGTTCTTCACCTCGATCGCCATCCGCTCGACGAGCCCGTGCAGCGTCTGCAGCGTCTTCAGCGACTCCTCGATGGTCTTCATCTTCTGGGCGCCCGCGCCGTCCAGCTTCACGCCGGCCATCGCTAGCTCCTGGCGCCGGTCATGCGACCGGGATCGAGGATGGCGTCCAACTGCTGCTTCGTCATCAGCTTCTTCTCCAGCACGAGTTCCAGCACCCCGCGGTCCTTCTCGAGGGCCTCCTTCGCCACCTGCGTGCAGACCTCGTAGCCGAGCTCCGGGACGAGGGCGGTCACGATCCCGATCGACCGCTCCACGAAGTGGCGCATCGCCTCCGGGTTCGCGGTGATCCCGACCACGCAGCGCTCGCGCAGCATGCGGCAGGCGTTCGTGAGCTCGCTGATGTTCCGCAGCAGCCGGAAGGCGATCACGGGCTCGAAGACGTTCAGCTGGAGCTGCCCGCCCTCGGCGGCCATCGTGACCGTCACGTCGGCGCCGATCACGTCGAAGCAGACCTGGTTCACCGCCTCGGGGATCACCGGGTTCACCTTCCCCGGCATGATGCTCGAGCCGGGCTGCATCGGCGGGAGGTTGATCTCGTTGAGGCCCGCGCGCGGACCGCTCGAGAGGAGGCGCAGGTCGTTGCAGATCTTCGAGAGCTTCACGGCGCAGCGCTTGAGCACCCCCGAGAGCTGCACGAACGCCCCGGTGTCGCTGGTGGCCTCCACGAGGTCCGGGGCGGTGATCAGGGCGAGCCCGGTGATCTCGCTCAGCCGCGCGCGCACGCGCTCCGCATAGCCGCCCTGCGCGGTGATCCCGGTGCCGATCGCCGTCGCGCCCATGTTGATCTCACGGATGAGCGCCTTGGCCTCCTCGAGCCGGTCGACGTCCTCCGCCATGGTGATGCCGTACGCGCCGAACTCCTGGCCGAGCGTCATCGGCACGGCGTCCTGCAACTGCGTGCGTCCCATCTTCACGTGCGGCGCGAACTCCGCCCCCTTCTTCTTGAACTCCGCCACGAGGAGCCGCATCTGCTCCTGCAGCCCGCCGATCGCGTGGTGCAGCGCGAGCCGGATCGCCGTGGGATACACGTCGTTCGTGCTCTGCGCGAGGTTCACGTGGTTGTTCGGGTGCACCCGGTGGTACGCGCCGCGCGGCTCGCCGAGGAGCTCGAGGGCGCGGTTCGCGATCACCTCGTTGGCGTTCATGTTGGTCGAGGTCCCCGCGCCCCCCTGGATCATGTCCACGCGGAAGTGCTCGAGGTGGCGCCCCGCCTGGATCTCCCGGCACGCGGCGACGATCGCGCCATGCACGTCGTCGGGGAGGTCGCCGAGCGCGTGGTTGGCGTCGGCCGCGGCCTCCTTCACCTGCGCGTGCGCCACGACCAACTCCGGGAAGTCGCGCAGCGTGACGCCCGTGATCGGGAAGTTCTCGATCGCCCGCAGCGTCTGCACGCCATAGAGCGCGGCGTCGGGCACGTCGCGCTCGCCAAGCAGGTCCTTCTCCTTGCGCGTGGCGCCGGTGAAGCCGAGGAGCTTCCCCTCGCCGGTGAGGGCGGCGTCCACCTGCCGCAGGCGGTCGCGGATGGCGCGTGCGGAGCGGCCGACGAGCGCCGCGTACAGGTAGGGCCGGTCCTTGAGGATCGGGTCGAGCGCCTCGCGGCGGAACCGGAGCGTGCGCGTGCGGAGCATCGCACGGCCGGCGGTGGCGTGCGCCGGCTCCTCGAGCAGGATCCCCTCGCCCACCACCTCCCCCGCGCCCAGGGTCGCGATACGGACCGCGGCGTCCCCCTCCGCGCTCTCGATCGCGATGTTCCCCTCCAGGATGATCCAGAGCGAGTGTCGGGCCTCGCCGACCTTGAAGAGCAGCTCGCCCGGCTCATAGACGGTCTCTTCGGCGGCCTTGGCGAGGTGCCAGAGCTGCTGCTCGGCGACGTCCGCGAAGAAAGGGAGGGTGGAGAGGTCGATGGCGGTCATGGTGCCGTTGAAGTTAGTGCATTCCCCCACCCCCGCTGGCGCGGTACCTTCGCAGGGACGCTCCCCGAACCGAACCTGCCATGCCTTCCAGACGAGAGTTCCTCACCACCGCCGCCGCCGCGAGCGCGGCGAGCATCGTCGCGCGCCCCGTGGGGGCTGCCACCCCGCTCCCGGCGGGGATCGACGCGGGCGCCGTGGCCGCGCGCCCGGTGGTCATCGCGTCGAGCAACGGGCTCCGCGGCGTGAAGCTCGCCTACGACCGGATCGTCGCCGGCGGCGACACGCTCGACGCGATCATCGCCGGCGTGAACATCACCGAGCTCGACCCGGACGACCAGTCGGTGGGACTCGGCGGTCTTCCCAACGCGGACGGGGTGGTGCAGCTCGACGCGAGCTGCATGCACGGCCCCACGCGGCGCGCGGGCGCCGTGGGGTGCCTGGAGGACATCGCGACCCCGAGCCTCGTGGCGAAGGCGGTGATGGACTACACCGACCACATCATGCTCGTGGGCGAGGGCGCGCGGCGCTTCGCGATCGAGATGGGGTTCAAGCCGCAGGACCTGCTCACCGAGCGGTCGCGGCAGGACTGGCTCCGCTGGCGGGCGCGCCTCAACCCGACCGACGCGCGGCTCGACTACGACGGGGACGTCGCGATCAGGTCCACGACGGGCACGATCAACATGAACGCGGTGAGCGCGGGCGGGGACATCAGCTCCGTGACGACCACCAGCGGGATGGCGTGGAAGGTGCCGGGGCGGGTGGGGGATTCGCCGATCGTCGGGGCGGGGCAGTACTGCGACAACCTCGTGGGCGCGGCGGGGTCCACGGGGCGCGGCGAGGCGAACATCAAGGCGTGCGGGGCGTTCCTCGCGGTGGAGTTCCTGCGGCAGGGGCTCGCGCCGGCGCAGGCGGCGCTCAAGACGCTCGAGCGGATCGTCGCGATGACCGAGGCGCGGCTGATCGATCCGCAGGGGCGCCCGCGCTTCGACATCCAGTTCTACGTGGTGGCGAAGGACGGCCGGTACGGTGGCGCCACGCTCTACGACGGCGCGGAGTTCGCGGTGTGCGACGAGCGCGGGGCGCGGCTGGAGAAGTGCGTGGCGCTCTACCCCGCGCGCTAGGCGCGCACGCGGAGCGCGCTAGGCGCGCGCGAGGAGCACTAGGCGTCCGACGCCGGCGCGGCGGGTGCGGCGCGCCCGA
Organism: uncultured Gemmatimonas sp.; assembly: GCA_964529705.1. Taxonomy (GTDB): domain Bacteria; phylum Gemmatimonadota; class Gemmatimonadetes; order Gemmatimonadales; family Gemmatimonadaceae; genus Pseudogemmatithrix. Next base: position 7,245 of record CAZHAG010000023.1, read on the forward strand.
AGGCGGCTGCGGCGCCACTCACCTGGTCGGCGGCGGCGACGAGCGCGTTCGCGGCGGCGGCGATCTCTTGCGTGCTGGCGCTCTGCTCCTGGCTCGCGGCCGCCACGTCGTGCATCGCGATCGCGAAGTTCGTGGTGCCGGCCGAGAGGGAGTCGAGCTTCTGCGTGATCTCCCGGGCGAGCGCGTTCCCCGCCGCCGCGCTCGAGGCCATGGTCCCGGCCCACTGGTCGGCGGCGTCCACCGCGACCTCCACCTGGGTGAAGGTCTGGCGGCCGTGTGCCGTGGCGGTGCGCACCGTCTCCACCGCCGTGAGGGAGCGGGAGCTGGTCTCGCGCGCGGTCTCCATCTGCGCGATCAGCTCCTGCATCAGCTGGTCGGTGCGCTCGGCGGCCTGGGCCGCGTTCTGGGCGAGCCGGCGCACCTCGTTGGCGACGACGGTGAACCCCTCCCCCTGCTCGCCGGCGCGGGCGGCCTCCATGGCGGCGTTCAGCGCGAGGAGCTTGGACTGCCGGGCGATCTTCTGCACGAGGGCCACGAATCCGCGGATCTCGTCGGAGGCCGTGGCGAGGAGTTCGGTGGCGCGGGCGCTCGCCTGCACGTCGGCGACGAGCGCGTCGAGGCGTCGGGCGCTCTCGTCGAGCAGCTCGTGGCTCTCTGAGGCGAGCGCCTTGAGGCGCTGGTTCCGCTCGATGCCGTCGGCGGCGCCGGCGGAGACGTTCCCCGCGAGCGTGTTGAGTCGCCCGGCGTCGAGGGAGAGGAGGCGGATGGTGTCCGCCATCTCCGTGGCCTGCAGGCTGAGCGTGCTCGCCGTCTCCGCGATGGCGGACGCGGCCTGCGCCATGTGCTCGGTGCCGCCGGTGATCTCGGTGGAGCGGCGGACCGTCTCGGTGGCGTTCACTTCCATGAGGGACGAGAGTTCGCCCAACTCGGTGGACATCACCACCATGGCGCGGGCGAGACGCCCGAGCTGGCCGCCCTGCGCGGCGCTCGCGGGGCGCCGCGTGAGGTCGCCGGCGGCGATGGCCTCGGCCACGTCCGCGAGGTCGCCGATCTCGCGCCCGACGCGCGGGGAGACGTAGAAGCGCACCACGAGCGCGGAGGCGGTAGCGGCCACGGTGATCGCGAGTCCCAGGAGGAGCCACCCGGTGCCCGCCTCGAGCAGGTCGGCGAAGCGGGTCCACCAGAGGATGAGGAGGAGGGCGAGGAGCGCCCCGCCGATGATCGCGGTCCAGGTCGCGACCCGGTCGAGCGTGTGGCTGCGCGAACCCTGCACCGCGACGCGCGCCGACCGGCGGCGCGTGTTGGTTCCGGCAACGGGGACGGCTAGATTGCTCAGATTCCCATCCACATGATATGACAGCACCGGTAGAGCCGATCGGCTACGACCCGTCGGCCGTTGAATCGCGTTGGCGACAGCGCTGGGCCGAGCGCGGCACGCATCAAGCCGACCTCGCGCATGGCGCGCGTCCGTTCTACGCCCTGATGATGTTCCCGTACCCGTCGGCCGAGGGGCTGCACGTCGGGAACCTCTTCGCGTTCACCGGTTGTGATATCTATGCCCGATTCCAGCGCCTGCAAGGGCACACGGTGTTCGAGCCGCTGGGATACGACGCGTTCGGGATCCACTCGGAGAATTTCGCGCTGAAGGTCGGCGTGCACCCGATGGAGCTGATCCCGCGCAACATCGCGAACTTCCGCCGCCAGCTCGACCGCGCGGGGCTCATGGTCGACTGGACGCACTCCGTCGACACGACCGACCCCGACTACTACCGGTGGACGCAGTGGGTCTTCCTGCAGCTCTACGAGCAGGGACTCGCGTACAAGAAGGCCGCGGCGGTGAACTGGTGCCCTTCCTGCAAGACCGTGCTCGCCAACGAGCAGGTGGAGGGAGGGGCGTGCGAGCGCTGCGGCACGATGGTGGAGCAGCGCTTCCTGGAGCAGTGGTTCTTCCGCATCTCGGGATTCGCGGAGCGGCTGCTCGACAACCTCGAGACGCTGGACTGGTCGGAGACCACCAAGCAGGCGCAGCGGAACTGGATCGGCCGCTCGGAGGGCGCGCGGCTCCGCTTCCGCGTGCTCGACCCGCTGGCCGATGCGGGGAGTTCGGCCGTCTCCGTCACCACCGAGGTGACGACGGGGGGGTCGGAGATCGAGGTGTTCACCACGCGCCCGGACACGATCTTCGGCGCGACCTACCTGGTGTTGGCGCCCGAGCACCCGCTGGTGGACGCGGTGACCACCGCGGACGAGCGCGCCGCGGTGGAGGCGTACCGCGCGGCGGCGGCGAAGCAGGACCTGATCACGCGGAAGACCACCAAGGAGAAGACCGGGGTGTTCACCGGCGCGTACGCCGCGAATCCCGCGAACGGCGAGCTGATCCCCATCTGGATCGCCGACTACGTGCTGATGGAGTACGGCACCGGCGCCATCATGGCGGTGCCGGGGCACGACGAGCGCGACTTCGAGTTCGCGACGAAGTTCGGGCTGCCGATCGTGCGCGTGGTGGCCGGGGAAGGGGAGACGGCGCGCACGCCGTTCGACGGCGCGCCCTTCGTGGGGGAGGGCGTGCTGGTGAACTCGGAGGAGTTCGACGGGCTGCCGGTGGCCGAGGCGATCCGCGCGATCTCCGACTGGCTCGAGTCCCGGCGCGCGGGGATGGCCGTGGTGAACTACCGCCTGCACGACTGGTGCATCTCGCGGCAGCGCTACTGGGGCCCCCCGATCCCGATCATCTACTGCGACGCCTGCGGCGCGGTGCCGGTGCCGGCGGAGCAGCTGCCGGTGGTGCTCCCGAATATCCCGGACTTCCGGCCCGACGACTCGGGTGTCTCGCCGCTGGCGCGGCACGAGGAGTGGTACCGCGTGCCCTGCCCGCGCTGCGGCGCCAAGGCGCGGCGCGAGACGGACGTGAGCGACACCTTCCTCGACAGCGCCTGGTACTTCCTGCGCTACCCGAGCGTGCCGCGCGCGGACGTCGCCTTCGACCGCGCGCTGACGAAGCGCTGGCTCCCCGTGACGACGTACATCGGCGGGAACGAGCACGCGGTGCTCCACCTGCTCTACGCGCGCTTCATCACGATGGTGCTGCACGACCAGGGGCTGCTCGACTTCGAGGAGCCCTTCACGAAGTTCCGCGCGCATGGGCTGATCATCCGCGAGGGCGCGAAGATGTCGAAGTCGAAGGGGAACGTGGTGAACCCCGACGACTACATCGACCAGTGGGGCGCGGACGCGTTCCGCACCTACCTGATGTTCCTGGGCCCCTTCGAGGAGGGGGGCGACTTCCGGGACGCTGGGATCAGCGGCGTGAAGCGTTTCCTCGACCGCCTCTGGGCCTCGGTGCGCGATCATGCCGCCACCGGGACGGCCGATACTGAGGTGATGCGGAAGCTCCACGCCACCATCAAGAAGGTCGGTGAGGATGTCCCAGCCCTCAGCTACAACACCGCGATCGCGGCGATGATGGAGTACATGAACACGCTCCGGAAGGGGGAGCGCGTGCCGCACCGCGCCGAGGTGGAGCCGCTGGTGGTGCTGGTGGCGCCCTTCGCGCCGCACATCGCCGAGGAGCTCTGGGAGATGCTGGGGCACCGGTCCAGCGTGTTCGACGCACCCTGGCCGGCGTACGACCCCGCGCTGCTCGCGAGCGACACCTTCGAGCTCGTGGTGCAGTTCAACGGGAAGACGCGGGGGACGCTCGCGGTCGCCAAGGGCATCACGCAGGCGGACGCGCTGACCGCCCTGCGCGGTGACGGCGCGCTGAGCCGCTTCCTGACGGGAGAGCCGAAGAAGGTCATCTTCGTGCCCGGGCGCCTGCTGAACCTGGTGCTCTGATGGCCGGGTCCGCCGTGGCGCCCACGGCGCCGGAGGCGCGGCCCGGCATCTCGATCCGCCGGGCGCTCACGCTCTCGTTCAGCGCGGTCATCGTCCTGCTCGCGGCGAGCCTCATGGTGCTCGCGCTGCTCGAGCGGCGGCAGGCGCGCACGGACCTGGCCAACGCGGTGCTCCAGCGCGCGCTCGCGCGCACCAACGGCGACCTGACGGAGCTCTTCGCCCCCGTCAAGCGGCAGCTCGCGATCGACTGGCACGAGGTCCGCATGGGGAACGTGCCGCGCTACGACGCGCAGGCGCACGCGCGTTACTTCACCTCGGCGTTCCGCGAGCTGCCGATGGTCGGCTCGATGATGGTGGGGGACACGGCGGGACACCAGCTCCTCCTCATGCGCTACGACTCCACGGTGATCCGCTCGCCCCTGCTCGAGGGGCTCACCGACCTCCCGGTGCCGGGCACCGGCGGCGCCGAGTTCTACACGCGCGACTTCCGCCCTGCGGTGCGCGGGGAGCAGAGTGTCTGGGAGCTCTGGGACCCGGCGCTCTCGGGGCCGGTGCGGACCTGGCGCGTACAGCTCCCCGGTTATCGCACCAGCGACCGGGAGTGGTACCGGCAGGCCCGCGCGCGCTTCGGGCGTCGTGGCAAGGTGTCGGCCGGGGATGCGGATGCGTCACCGTCGATCGCCTGGAGCGACGTGTACACCTTCTTCACCACGCGGGAACCCGGGCTCTCGGCCTCCTTCGCCGCGCGCGGTCCCACGGGGGAGGTGGTGATCGTCGCCTACGACATCCTCCTCGACGCCGTGAGCGAGTACACCCGCGCCCAGCGTCCCACGGTGGACGGTCGTGTGCTGGTGGTGTCGGACTCGGGGTGGCTCATCGGGCTCCCAGGGGATCCGCGGTTCGAGGAACGCGGGGCCCGCAACGCGCTCGCCCTCCTCCCCGTGGAGCGCCTCGCGGAGCCGGCCTTCACCGCGTGGGCGGCCGCCTGGCGCGCGCGCGGTGACTCGACGAGCGCGGTGCGATCCCTGACCGTCGGCGGCGAGCGCTGGTGGGGGGGCTTCCGCCCGTTCGAGGTCGAGCCGGGGCGCCGCTTCTGGATCGGCGTCATGGTGCCGGAGCGCGACGTGCTGGCACAGATGGGGTCCGGCGGGACGTCGATCGTGCTGGCGAGCGTGATCGCCCTGCTCGCGGCCTTCGGCGTGGCGGCGCGGCTCTCGCGGAGCGTGGCGGACCCGCTCGCAGCGCTGGCGGAGTCGAGCGGGCGCATCGCCAACCTCGACGTGGTGGGCGGCGCACCGCCGCCACCCAGCCGGTTCCGCGAGATCCAGCAGCTCAGTGCCGCGCTCGAGGAGATGCGGCGCGCGCTCGAGGAGAACTTCGCCGAGCGGGAGATGGCCGCGCGCGCGCTCGCGGAGAGCGAGTCGAAGCTCCTGCAGTCACAGAAGCTGGAGGCGGTGGGCCAGCTGGCCGGCGGCGTGGCGCACGACTTCAACAACCTGCTCACGGCGATCCGCGGCTACACCGCCCTGCTACGGGAACACCTCGCGGACGACCCGGTCGGGCTCGAGGACCTGCAGGAGATCGACGCGGCCGCGCAGCGCGCGTCGGACCTCACCAGCCAGCTCCTCGCCTTCTCGCGCCGCCAGCACGTCGAGACCAAGCTCGTGGACGTGAACGACCACGTGGCGAGCGCGGCCAAGCTGCTCGCGCGGCTCATGGACGAGCGCATCACCCTCGAGACCGTGTACGAGCCGCAGCTGCCGGCGGTCCGGATCGACCCCGGACAGCTCCACCAGGTGCTGGTGAACCTCGCGGTGAACGCGCGCGACGCGATGCCCGACGGCGGCACGCTCACCATCACCACGAGCCGCGGCGGCCGGCTCCGCACGCCGGGCAGCCCCGAGCGCGCGATCGGGGCGGCCACCGGTGCGGCGCCCGTGGTGATCAGCGTGGTGGACACGGGGAGCGGGATGACCCCCGAGGTCCGTGCGCGCGTCTTCGAGCCCTTCTTCACCACCAAGGAGAAGGGGCGCGGCACCGGGCTCGGCCTCGCCACCTGCTGGGGGATCGTGAACGACGCGGGGGGCACCATCGAGATCGACTCCGTCGTCGGGACCGGCACGGTGATGCGGGTGATCCTCCCTGCGGTCGCGGACGCGGTGACGCCCCTGCCCTCCGCCATCGCGGAGCCCCTCTCCGGCGACGGCGGGGAGACGGTGCTGCTCGTCGAGGACGAGGACCAGATCCGCGCGCTCGCCGAGCGCGCCCTCACGCGCAGCGGCTACCGGGTGCTCACGGCGCGCGACGGTGTGGATGCGCTGGAGAAGCTCGATGCGCGTGGCCGGCCGGTGGACCTCGTCCTGACCGACGTCGTGATGCCGCGCATGGGCGGCCCCGCGCTCGCGCGGGCCGTGCGGGAGCGTTGGCCCCTTTCGCGGGTGCTCTTCATGACGGGGTACGCCGAGGCGGACGCGTTCGGCGCCGAGGGGATGCCGGCGACGGCGGCGGAGGTGCTGCGCAAGCCGTTCACCCCCTCGGAGCTCGTGGGGGCGGTGCGCGGCGTGATCGACATGCCGCGGGAGCACTGAGGGCGCGCGGCACGCCGCGCGTCAGGCGGGCGCGGGTGCGGGCACGAGGGCGAGGTCGCGGCGCTTCGCCACCTCGCGGCGGAGGAGCCAGAGCGCGAAGAGCGCGTGCACCGTCGTGGCCCCGACCCCGACGTACCAGAGCTGCCTGAGCTGGAACCCCGGCCGCGACGTGACCCAGACGGCGGGGACGATCCAGACGCCGAGGCGCGTGGCACTGCTGATCACCGTGGGGATCGTGTTCCCGAGCGCCTGGAACATCCCCGAGCAGGTGAACACGACGCCGGAGGCCACGAAGTTCCAGCTCACGATCGCGAGGAACTGCGCGGCCACGGCGAGCACCGCGGCGTCGCTGGAGAACCAGTGGACGAGCCAGTCGGGGCGCAGCTGGCAGAGCAGGGTGAGCGACGCCATGAGCGCACTCCCCATCACGATGGCGGAGGAGAAGGTCTCGCGCGCGCGATCGGGGAGGCCCGCGGCGACGTTCTGTCCGGCGATCGGCGCGGCGGCGAAGGCGATCGCCATCGCGGGGAGGAAGACCGCCTGCATCACCCGCGACCCGACGCCGAACCCGGCCTGCGCCGCGGCCCCCTGATCGCGCACGAGCCAATAGATCGTGCCGATCGAGACGAACATCAGCGCGAACTCGGCTCCCGCCGGTATCCCGATCTTGAGCATCCTCGCCCAGGTGGCGAACTGTGGGCGGAAGAGCGCCCGCTCGAAACGCACGAAGTGCTCCAGCCGCACGAAGTAGCGGAGGAGGAGGAGCACCCCGATGGCGACGGCGATGGTGCTCGCGAGTCCTGCGCCCGCGACCCCCATCGGGCGGCCGGTGCCCCACCCGGCGATGAAGACCGGCGCGAGCGCGGCGTTGATCAGCACGGAGACCACCTGCACGACCATCGTCGGCTTGGTGATGCCGGTGCCACGGAGGGCCGAGCCCATCGAGATGAGCGCGAACTGGAGTGCCATCGCCGGGGCGAACCAGAACAGGTAGGTGACGCCCGCCGCGGCTGTCGCGGCGTCCGCGGCGATGGTGCCGATGTAGGCCGGGCCGAGCAGGAAGGCGAAGCCGAGCGTCCCCGCCGCCGCGAGGAACGCGAGCACGAGGCTCTGGTTGAAGACGAGGTTCGCGTCCGGCTGGTCCTTGCGGCCGGCGGCATGCGCGATGAGCACCATGGTGCCCACGCCGAGCACCTGCGTGAGGGCGAGGATGATGAACTGGACGATGCCCGCCGCGCTGACGCCGGCGAGCGCCGTGTCGCCGAGCTGGGCGACGAAGTAGAGGTCGACGAGGTAGTAGAGTGTCTGGAAGATCATCCCGATGGCGAGCGGGGCGGCCATGCGGAGGATGTGCTTCGGGATGGAACCCTGGGTCAGGTCGTGCACGGGAGGGGCGCTCGGAGGGAGGTCAGGGCGTGGGAAACGCGGGGTCGGCGAGCCGGCGTGCGTGGTCGCGCAGGTCGGCGGGCCAGGGGTGCGAGAGTTCGGTGAAGCGTTCGCGGTCGCCGGCGAAGAGGGCGCGGGTCGCCTCCTCGAAGCCCGGGGCGTCGCCGAGCATGGCCGCGAGGAAGCGGTAAGCGTACTCCTGCGCACGGCGCGTGCGGTCACGCCCCGCGTTGGCGGCGCGCCCCACGTCCACCAGACGACGGAGCGCGGCGGAGGCACCACCCGGCTGCGCGTTGAGCCACTCCCAGTGGCGCGGGAGGAGGGTGACCTCGCGGCCGACCACGCCGAGGCGCGGGCGGCCGGGGCCACGGGTGTCATCGGGATCATCGTCGTCTGCGCCGTCCGGCGCGGCGCGCGCAGAACCGCCGGCACCGCCGGCCGCCGGGCCTCCCGCCGCCCGTGCGCGCGCGACCACCTCTGCCTCCGTGCCCCGCAGGTCGAACTCGAGCGGTTCGCTCGTCAGCGCATCGAAGGCGAGGAGCCTGCCGTCGCGCGATCTCGCGAGTGCACGTCGTGCCGCGCGCGCGACCTCGACGAGGGAGCCCTCGGCCACGAGGCGTGCGTCGACGAACGCGACGTAGCGGCGCTCCCCGGGGCGGGGTGCATGACCGGATCCACCGGAGCGCTTCGGCATCAGGCAAATGTACCCGGGTAAAAACACCTGTCAATAGCACCCCGGTGAAATGGGGACCTCCGGAGGGGGTATGTTGTGGGACCCCGACTCCGCCACTGCCCATGCCCCGACTCCGCCTCCTCCGGTTCGCGCGCCCGCGCGTCATGCGCTCGAGCACCTTGTTCGCGAGCGCGGCGCTCGCTTCGGCGCTCGC
>CAZHAG010000023.1:16039-25766 GCA_964529705.1 uncultured Gemmatimonas sp.
TCGGCGCTCGCGTCGGCGCTCGTCGCCCAGCCCCCCGCTGCGCGCGACACCGCGCCCGCGCTCACCACCTCCCCGCTCCCGACCGGGCGTGTCACCTACCGCACGCTGGTGGAGGTGAACCTCGAGATGGAGCAGCTCGCCGCGCGCCACCCGGACCGGGTGCGCCGCTTCGCGCTGCCGCACAGGACGGTGCTCGGCCAGACGGTCTGGGCGCTCGAGGTCGCGCGGAACGTCACCGTGCCCGACGGGCGTCCCGCCTTCCTCATGACGGGGCTCCACCACTCGCGCGAGTGGCCCACGGTGGACCTCACCATGGAGTTCGTGCACGACATCCTGATGAACGACGGCAAGGACGCACGGATCACCGCGCTGCTCGACAGCGTCCGCTTCCTCGTGGTGCCGGTGGTGAACCCGGACGGCTACGAGCTCTCGCGCTCGCTCCTCAACGAGCAGAAGCGGAAGAGCTGCCGCATCGCCGCGGGGGTGCCGGCGACCTTCGCGGAGTGCGCCAACCCGCGCAACCGGAACGCCGGCGTGGACCTCAACCGCAACTACGGCGCCTTCTGGGGCGGGATCGGCGCGAACCTGGGCGTGATGGAAGGGAGCTACCGCGGTCCCGCGCCATTCTCCGAGCCCGAGATCCGGAACATGCGCGACCTGATGAACGCGCATCAGGTGGTGGTGGCGCTCAGCAACCACACGCCCGACGCGAAGGTGCTGCGCGCGCCCAGCTCGCCGGACGAGCCGGTGCCGGCGGATGCCGCCGAGTACGACGCGCTCGGCAAGGCGGTCGGTGCCGACCTCAAGTGGGAGGCGGGGCCGTGGACGGAGATCTACTACGCCGCCAGCGGCACCATGGAGGAGTACGCGTACTACAGTGCGGGCACCTTCGCCTACACGTTCGAGAACACGCCGGGCCAGCGCTCCTTCCACCCCGCGTACTCGTTCGTGGTGGACCAGTACGTCGGCACGGGCGCCTACCCGGGCTCGAACGCGCGCGCGGGGTTCCTGCGCCTTTACGAGGCGGCGGCGAACGCGGCACTCCACTCGGTGCTCGAGGTGCGCGCACCCGCCGGCGCAACGCTCACGCTCACCAAGTCGTTCACGCTCGAGTCGGCCCCGGTGCTCCAGGCGGACAGCTCGCGCACCCCGGCCATCGCGATCCCGATCACGCTCACCTCGTCGCTCACCGTGCCTGCGGGGCGCGACCGCGTGACGTGGCATGTGAACCCGTCGCTGCGCCCGAGCCAGAAGTCGAGCGAGCACCTGCGGGAGTCATGGACGGTGACCTGCGAGCGGAATGGTGCGATGCAGCGCGCGCAGGTGACGGTCGCGCGCGGGCAGCGGGCGGCGCTGGACCTCAGCGCCTGCCGGTAGGCGCTCCGGGCGCGCGCCGCGCGCGCCTCAGAGCCGCGCCAGCCGCCGCGCGGCCCCGGCGTCGCGCGCGAACCAGCGCGCCGCGAGCGCACCGCCGATGAACCCGCCGAGGTGCTCCTGCCAGCTGATCCCCGGCTGGCCCGGCAGCACGCCGAGCACGAGTCCGCCCCAGAACGCGACGACGGCGAGGCTGAGCATGATGCTCGCGAAGCTCCGCGCGTACCACCCGGCGAAGAGGAGGAAGCCGAAGAAGCCGAAGACCACGCCGCTCGCGCCGATGTGCACGGAGTTCGGCGGCCCGAGGAGCCAGGCCACAGCGCCCCCCATCACCGTGGCGGAGAGGGCCACGAGGAGGAAGTGCCGCGGGTCGCGCAGCATCACGAGCCACCCGAGCACGAGCAGGGGCACGGTGTTCGCCGTGAGGTGACTGAGGTTCGCGTGCAGGAAGGGCGCCAGCAGGATCCCGCGCAGCCCGTCCGCGGTGCGCGGCACGACGCCGTAGCGCAGGAGCGCGCCGCCCATCAGTCCGTCCGCCAGGAAGACGGCCCAGAGGACGGCGACGGCCGAGCCGAGGATGACGGCGTGGGTGCGGAGCTGGCGGACGACGCCGATGGGACGTGGGGTCTGGAGCATGGACGGGCCCTCGCAGAGAGGGGGAGCGCGGAGGCGCGGCTACATCCTATACTGAAGGGAACCTGCAACCGTTTCAGGACGGGGGATCCCTTGCTCTCAGACGATCTGCGCGCCGTGATGGTACGCGACCTTCGCGCGGTGGCGAAGGAAGTCGCGGCGTACCCGAGCGACGAGGCGCTCTGGCGCACGGTGCCCGGGGTGGCGAACGCCGGCGGCACGCTCGCGCTGCACCTCGCCGGCAACCTGCAGCACTTCGTGGGCGGGGTGCTCGGCGGCAGCGGCTACGTGCGCGACCGTGACGACGAGTTCGGTCGCCGCGGCACGCCGCGCGCGCAGGTCGTGAAGGAGGTCGAGGCCGCGATCGGCGCGGTGGAGCACGCCCTCCCCAAGGTGGGCGACGCGGCCTGGGGCGAGGAGTACCCGCTCGAGGTCGGGGGGCGGCGGATGAGCAAGGGACGCTTCGCGCTCCACCTGAGCGCGCACCTCGCGTACCACCTCGGGCAGATGGACTACCACCGGCGCATCGTGGCGCCGGAGTCCGGGACGGCGGGCACCATGTCGCTCGCGGAGCTGTGACGGCGCGCGCGGCGTTGCCGGCGTCGGTCGCGCTCACCGAGGCGTTCGCCGCGATCCGGGAGCACTGGTCCCCCGTGATCATCGCCGAGCTCAACGGGCAGCAGGTGAAGGCGGTCAAGCTGCTCGGGGAGTTCCACTGGCACCAGCACCGCAACGAGGACGAGCTCTTCCTCGTGCACCGGGGGGAGTTCCGCATGGAGTTCCGCGATCGGAGCGTCACGCTGCGCGCGGGGGAGTTCCTCGTGGTGCCGCGCGGCACGGAGCACCGCCCGGTGGCGGACACCGAGGTGGAGGTGATCCTCTTCGAACCCGCGACCACCGTGAGGACCGGCGACTGATGGCGCACGTCTCGCACAAGCTCGGCAACTCCTTCGAGGGCGCGCTCGCCGGTGGCGGCGATCCCGCGAGCTCCCCGCTCTACGTCTTCGGGCCCTTCCTCCGGCTGATCGTCGTCGGCGGGGTCGCGTCGGTCACCTTCGGCGCGAGCATCTGGATGGTGGTGTTCACCGTCGCGATGGTCTCCGCGATGTACCGCCTGGTGATGCGCTGGGTGGTGGACGGGAGCGGCGGGAGCGGGCTGGCCGAGGAGGAGTTCGGGAGCTGGGCCGCGAAGCTGAACGCGGGGATCACCTTCGTGGAGTACACGCTCACCTTCCTCGTGAGCATGGCGGCGCTGGTCACCTTCATGGCGGACCGGTACAAGCCGCTCGCCGGCTCGATCGCCGGGCTGCCGTACCGCACGCTGGTGGCGGTGGCGCTCAGCGTGCTGATCGGGTGGCTGGTGAACCGCGGCCCCAAGGTCGCGGCGCGCGCCTTCGGGCCGGCGACGCTCGCGGTGCTCGCGCTCCTCTGGGCGATGATCTTCGCGACGATCTTGAACCACGGACTGCACCTCCCGCAGGTCGACCTCCGCGCCTTCACCGGGGAGTACCTCCACTTCACGCTCGGCGGGTACGTACGGATCCTCGCGCTCATGACCGGCATCGAGGTGTTCGCGAACCTCGTGGCGGCGTACCGCGGGAGCGAGGCCGACCGGAGTCGCAAGGCGTTCGGTTCGCTGATGATCGTGATGGGCACCACCTGCCTCACCATGCTCATCGTGGGGCCCGCGATCCTCGACCTCGCGGATCCCACGCGGACGGACGTCTCGGTCTTCACGCAGACGATGGACCAGCTCCTCCCCGCGCCGCTCGCGTACGCGGGCACGCTGATCGGCGTGCTCGTGCTCGGGTCCGCGGCCGCGGCCAGCGCGCAGGGGCTGCAGAACCTCGCCCTCGGGCTCCGCTACCGGAACTACATCCCGGCGCGCATCGGCCAGCGGAACCGGTTCGACGTGGCCGACACGCCGGTCTGGATCCAGGTGGCGATCTCCGCCTTCTGCTTCTTCGCCTTCGGCACGCACGAGGAGACCTACCTCGCGATCTACGCCGCGGGGGTCTTCATCCTGCTGAGCATGACCGGGTGGGCCGCGAGCAAGCGGCTGCTGCGTCAGTTGCGCGAGGAGTACGCGCACACGCGTGCCGCCACGCTCGGCGGGACGGTGCTCGCGACGCTCCTCACGTCCATGGCCACCGTGCTGATCTTCGAGGAGCGCTTCTTCGAGGGGGCCTGGACCTACCTGCTCTTCCTCCCGGTGCTCTACGGCGTCTTCTCGTTCTACCGCGGGCGCCTTGGCCCACCGATGGCGCTCGACGACCATCTCGGGCGCTTCTTCGTGGGGCAGTACCTCCTCCCCTACCAGCGCGCGGCACGCGTGGAGGACGACACGCGCTTCGAGCGGATCGTCGTCCCGCTCGACGGGTCGACATTCGCGGAGCACGCACTCGATGTCGCGGAGACCATGGGGCGCGCGTTCAAGTCGGAGGTGACGCTCGTCTCGGTGGTGAGCGGGGAGTCCGCCGCCGCCACGGATTCCCGCGGGCGCACGCGGCTCGAGCGCAGCGAGGTGGCCGACTACCTCGTGCGCGAGGCCGCGCGGCTGGAGGGGAACGGGATCGAGTCCGCCTTCACCGTGCGCCGCGGCGCGGTGGCGGAGGAGGTGGACAACCTCGCGGACGACATGCAGGCGGACCTGATCGTGCTCGCGACGCACGGGCGTTCCGGGGTGGAGCGGATGCTGCTCGGCAGCATGGCGCACGAGCTGGTGCGCATCACCGACACCCCGCTCCTCCTCGTGCGCCCGACCGACCGGTGGACGAGCCGTTCGGCGCAGTTCCGGCGCCTCCTGGTGAGCCTCGACGGGTCCGAGGGGGCCGAGGCGGTGCTGCGCTTCGTGCGCGCCCTCGCGCGGAAGTTCGAGAGCGAGATCGTGCTCCTGAGCGTGCCGGAGAAGGACACCGAGAAGGAGACGCTGGAGCGCTACCTCACGCAGGTCGCGACCGCGCTGCAGACCCGCGGCTACAAGTGCCGGATCCTGATCACGGGCTCGACGCCGGCGCGTACGATCGTCGAGACGGCGGTGAGCGAACGGGCGGACCTCGTCATGATGGCCACGCGGGGCCGGGGAGCGCGCGAGACGGATTCCGACCTCGGGACCGTGACCGACCGCGTGGTGCAGCACACGCAGGTGCCCGTCATGGTGGTGCCGATCCGCCGCACCTCCGTGAACCGCACGGTCGAGGCGCTGCAGCATGAGGCCGCCGCAGCTGCCGCTCCCGACTCCGTCGTCCCCTGACCATGTCCTGCCCATGAGCTGGTTCCCCCTCGACCTCGACGCCGAGCGCTTTCGGGCCTGGTTCACCGCGATGACGCCCAAGGCGGTGGCGGCGGTGCTCGTCTTCCTCGCCTTCCTGCTCGCGCTCCGGCTCACCAAGCCCGCGCTGCGCGGCGCGCTCCGGAGGGCGCAGTTCGCGGATGGGCTGATCCGGCTGCTCGTGGACGGGCTCTACCAGGGCACGCTGCTGATCCTCGCCGTCGCGATGGGCATGGCGCAGCTCGGGATCAACATCAGCGCGCTGCTCGCGGGCGTCGGCGTGGTCGGCATCGCGCTCGGCTTCGCCGCGCAGGAGACCGTCGCGAACATGATCGCCGGCTTCCTGATCTTCTGGGACCGGCCCTTCAAGATCGGCGACTACATCACCACCGAGGAGCAGTACGGCGAGGTGAAGGAGATCACGCTCCGCACCACCCGCATCCGCACGCTCGACAACACCTACGTGGTGATCCCCAACAAGCAGATCATCGGGGACACGCTGGTGAACCACTCGATGTACGGCGAGACGCGCGTGGTGGTGAAGATCGGCATCGCCTACAAGGAGCGGATCGCCGAGGCGCGCGCGGTCCTGCTGGAGGCGATCAACGGGGTGGAGGGCGCGATGGCCGACCCGCCCCCGGACGTGGTCGCGCGTTCACTCGGGGACTCGAGCGTGAACCTCGAGGTGCGGGTCTGGATCGCGGACCCGGCGATCGAGCGGCCCGTGGGCGCACGCCTGGTGGAGGCGTGCAAGGTCGCGCTGGACCGGGCGGGGATCGAGATCCCCTTCCCGCACCAGCAGCTCTTCATCGAGAACGTGGACGACCGCGTCTGGGAGAAGGCGGCGCGCTTCCTCGACCGGAAGCGCGCGGAGTAGCGCGGAGCGGCGCGCGGGGGCGGCGCCCCTGCGCCGCGCCCTACTTCTTGCCGCGCGAGATCGAGTGCACGTACGCGGCGACCGCCTTGGCCTGGTCGTCCGTGAGGTTCGCGGGGCCGCCGCGCGGCCGCATCGCGAAGGGGCGCGCGGGATCCTTGAACTGCTCCTTGGAGATGCCCGAGATCACGATCTTCGTGATCTCCTCGAAGCTCCCGTCCGAGTGGAGCCAGGGCCCCTCCACCAGGCTCGGCGCGTTCCGGGCCCCGATCCCCTTCGCGCCATGGCAGCGCTGGCAGCCGCCCGAGTTGAAGAGCGAGTCGCCGAGCGCGACCATGGCCGGCGTGTAGGCGGGCGCCGGGGCGGCCGCGACGGAGGGCGCGGGGGCGGAGGCGGCGGAGCTCGAGGAGGAGTAGGCGCTGCACCCAGTCGCCATGACAGCGAGGGTCAGGACGGCGGCGACGTGCGGGAGGTTCGACCGGCGCATGCGGAGGGCCTCGGCGGGTTGGGGTCCGGTGCACTACGCCGGCAGGGCCGCCGGCGTTGGGCTCGCCCCTAAGCTCGCACCGCGGTCAGAACTCCGCGAGCGCCTCGTCGTCGAACGGGATCGCGCGGCGCGCGCGGTCGGCGAGGTCCGAGCGGACGACGAGCCCGGAGGGGCGCTGGCGCGCGCGCGACGCCTTGGGCCGCAGGCTCGGCATCGTGCCGGGCTCACTGAAGGAGTCTTGGCGCGGGTCGTGGCGCGGTTCGGGGCGCGATTCACCGCGGAGCGTGAAGCCGCGCACCAGCCCCAGCATCGTCGCCGCCTGGCCGGAGAGCTCCTCGGCCGCCGCGGCGGACTCGCCCGCACCCTTGGCCGACGCCTGCGTGACGCGATTCACCCGGGCGATCGCCTCGGTGATGGATTTCATGCCCTCCGTCTGCTCCACGCTCGCGGCGGCGATCTCCGCCATCGCGAACCCCACCTCGTCCACCTGCTCGTTCACGCTCGCGAGTTGCGCGCGCACCTGGTCGTTGAGCGCCACGCCGCGCGCCGAGCTCTCCAGGGAGCGCTCGATCAGCCCCGCGGTCTGCCGCGCGGACTCCGCGCTCCGGAGCGCGAGCGAGCGCACCTCGTCGGCGACGACGGCGAACCCGCGGCCCGCCTCCCCCGCGCGCGCGGCCTCGATGGCCGCGTTCAGCGCGAGCAGGTTGGTCTGGAACGCGATCTCCTCGATGGTCTTGAGGATCTTGGCGGTGCCCTCCGCGCTCGCCCGGATCTCGGCGATCGCGGTCGAGAGCCCCTCCATCCGGTCCACGCCCTCGCGCGTCACGGCGCGCGTGCGCTCCATGGAGGCGAGCGCGCGGTCCGCGTTCTGCGCGTTCTCGCCCGTCCGGGTGTCGAACGCGTGCAACCGGCCCGAGACCTCCTGCAGCGTCGCCGCCTGGCTCGCACTCCCCTCGGCGAGGGACTGGCTCTCCATCGAGAGCTGCCCCGCCGCGCTCGACACCTGGATCGTGGCCTGCTCCACGTCCACCAGTGCGGCCGCGAGCTGGCTCACGGCGTCGTTGAGCGCGCCGTTCAGCTTGCGGAAGTCGCCCGCGTCGTCGCGCGCGATGCGCGCGGTGAGGTCGCGCGCGGCCACGCGCTCGAGCGCGTCGGAGGCGGCGTGCAGCGGACCGGCGACGGCCGCGAGGGTGTCGTTCAGGCCACGCGCGAGGTCGTGATAGGCGCCCGCGAAGCGGGCCGCGTCCGCGCGATGCGAGAGGTTCCCCGCGCGCGCGGCCTTCACGAGTGTCTTGGCCTCGGCCAGCAGCTCGCGCAGCGTGGCACGGGAGCGCTCGGCGGCCTCGGCCGTCGCCACCACCTCCTCCTGCACGCTGTTGAGCGCGGCGGCCAGCTCCCCGATCTCGTCGCGGTTCGTGATCGCGATCGGCGTCGCGACCACGCGGAGGTCGACGTCCATCTCTCCGACGGCCATCGCCGCGGCGCCGGCGCGCACCTTCGCGAGCTGGCCATGCTGGACCTCGTGCAGCCCCTCGAGGATCCGCTGCACGCCGCGCGAGAGGTAGCCCGCGATCCCGCGCCCGACCAGGAAGCAGAAGAGCGCCATCAGCGGAGCGCCGATCAGGATCAGGGCGCGCACCCGGCGGTACGCCTGTGCGCCCGCCTCGGCGTCGCGCGCAGCACCCTGCAGGTGCCAGTCGGAGAGCGCGCGCACCGGGGTCGTCACGCCGGCGACGGTCGGGAAGAGCTCGCTGGTGGAGAAGCGGGCGAGGGCCACGGTGTCGCGCGCGGCAAGGCTCGTGAGGAGCCGTTCGACGGTCGGCGAGGCGGTCGCGAGCGCATGGCCCACGGCGGCCGCGAGCCCGGCGGGATACTCGGCCCCGGCCTCGGCCTCGCTCCCGGCCGCGGCGCGGTACTCGCGCCACGCCTCGTTCGCCGCCGTGCGCGCTGCCGCGACCTCGGCGGCCGCATCGGTGAGCGGGAGCCTTCGGTCGCGTGCCTGGACCACCGCCCGCACCAGGCGCGTGGCGTACGCGTCGGAGATGCTGGCGAGCCGGTCGAGGGGGACGACCTGCCGCTCGTGGAGGCTGGCGGAGGTCGCGTGCAGCGCGCCCATGAAATGCAGGCAGAGCACCGCCATCACCGCGATCATCGCGATGACCGCGCCGAATCCGCCGACGACGCGGGTCTCGATGCTCAGGTCGCGGCGCAGCGCGCGCACGGGGTCGCCCGGGACTACCAGAGCCGCGACAGCCCGAGCCCGACGGACGGGTCGGCTGGGTCCATCCAGCGCACGAGGGCGTCACGCACCCTGGTGAGGCGGAGGAGCGTGCGCTCGTCGAGCGCACGGGAGAGGACGCGGCGGAGGGGAGTCATCTCCCTCCATTATCGGAGTGGGGCGACGGGACTTGAGCGGTCGCCGGGAGGGGGCCGACGGTGCTATCTTTCGGGACTTCTTCATCCCCAGAACCACGATGACCAAAGGCTTCGAATTCGAGAAGGACGGCCGCCACTACCTCTGCACCATCGAGGAGCGGAAGGGCGCGCCGAATGACTCCTGGTGGTGGTTCGCCGTCTCCGGCGACGCCCAGCGGTACGCCCCGTTCCGGACCTCCAAGGACGACACCCAGGCGAACGTCGAGGCCCGGATCGCGAAGTTCTACGCGGACCGGCTCTTCGCCCTTTCCCAGCCCACCGAGCGCGGCTCGCACTGGGGGAAGCGCAACAACTCCGGCGCCGCCAAGGCCGCGGCCGTGAAGGCCGCCGCCGCCCGCAAGGCCGCGGCGCAGAAGGCCAAGGCGGAGCGCGAGGCGGAGGAGCGGAAGGCCTCGAGGGCCGCCGCCCGGAAGGCCGCGCCGAAGAAGGCGGCGGCGCCCAAGAAGAAGGCCGCCGCCAAGAAGCCGGCCGCGAAGAAGAAGGCCGCACCCAAGAAGAAGGCCGCCGCGCTCAAGAAGTAGCGCCGGGAGGCGCCTCCACCCCGCATGCCGTACCTTCTGGGAAATCCTCTTTCGGAAGGTCGGCCATGCCGGGTGTTCGCTCCCACGGTTCGTTGCTCCCGCGTCTGCTCCTGCTCCTCGGCGCCCTGCTC
>CAZHAG010000023.1:25866-27229 GCA_964529705.1 uncultured Gemmatimonas sp.
CGGTCGCGGCGCACGCGCAATCCGACCGCGCCACGAACAGCGCCCGCGACACCACGCGCATCGCGCCCGTCGTGACCGGGCGCTCGATGGTCTCCACCAAGCTCGGCATCGTCGCCACGAGCCAGCCCCTCGCCTCGGCCGCCGGCGCCCAGATCCTCGCCGCCGGCGGCAACGCGATCGACGCGGCCATCGCCGCGAACGCCGTGCTCGCCATCACCGAGCCGATGATGAACGGCATCGGCGGCGACCTCTTCGCGATCGTCTACGAGGCGCGGACGGGGAAGGTCCACGCGCTCAACGCGAGCGGGTGGGCCGCGAGCGGCGTCACCGCGGAACTCGTCGCGAGCAAGAGCCAGAACGGCCGGATGCCGCAGCGCGGCGTCTGGAGCATCACCGTGCCCGGCGCGATCGCCGGATGGGATGCGCTCCGCACTCGCTTCGGCACGATGACCTTCGCCGAGCTTCTTGAGCCCGCCATCTGGCACGCCGAGACCGGGTTCGCGGTGGGCGAGGTCACGGCGCGTCTCTGGGCGGGCGCGGAGCGGCAGGCGAACCCCGAGTTCCGCCGCGTCTACACCACGGGGGGCAAGGCCCCGGCGCCCGGCGACTGGCTCCGCAACCCCGACTACGCGAAGTCGCTCCGCCGCATCGCCGCCGAGGGGAAGAAGGGCTTCTATGAAGGGGAGACCGCGCGCGCGATCCTCTCGACCATCGCCGCCGAGGGTGGCACGATGACCGCGGCGGACCTCACCGAGTTCGCGCCCGAGTGGACGAGCACCATCACCACCGAGTACCGCGGCTGGACGGTGCACGAGCTCCCACCCAACAGCCAGGGGCTCGCGGCGCTCATGATGCTCGACATCATGTCGCACTTCCCGATCGCCGAGTACGGGTTCCTGAGCACCAAGGCGATGCATGTGGAGATCGAGGCCAAGAAGCTCGCGTATGCGGACCTGCTGCGATACATCGGCGACCCGAAGTTCTCCCAGCTCCCGGTGGCGCAACTGATGAGCAAGGAGCACGCGGCCGCGCGCGCGAAGCTCATCGACCCCGCGAAGGCGAACTGCAACGTGCCGCCCGCCGCGCTCGGCGGCATCGAGCAGGGGGAGAGCGAGACCGTCTACCTGAGCACCATCGACAAGGACGGCAACATCGTCTCGCTCATCCAGAGCAACTACTCCGCGTTCGGGAGCGGGATCGTGGCGCCGGGCACCGGGTTCGTGCTGCACAACCGGGGCGGGCTCTTCACGCTCGAGCCGGGGCGGCCCAACACCATCGCGCCGCGGAAGCGGCCCCTGCACACGATCATCCCCGCCTTCATGACCAAGGGGGACGTGCGGATCGGCTTCGGCATCATGGGCGG
>CAZHAG010000024.1:0-27022 GCA_964529705.1 uncultured Gemmatimonas sp.
CCGAACTCGTCGCGCCCGTGGGCGCGCTCCTGGAAGGTCGGCTTGAGCTCCCGCTCCGCCCACGTGGGCACCGGGCCCGTGAACTCCACGGCGATCGTGCCCGCCCCCCAGACCGAGACCTCGGGATGCTCCCCGGCCACGCGCGCCACCTGCGCCAGGTAGTCGGGCGCCGGCACGTTGTCGTCGTCGATCCAGACCAGGAGCTCGCCGGCCGAAGCTCCGATGGCGGCGCTCCGCGCGGCGGCCAGCCCGGGCGCCGAAGCCCGGATCACCCGCGCCCACGGGGCGCCGGCGAGGAACTCCCCCACCGCCGCGCGTGACGCGACGGGGGGCTCGCTCGTGCTGTCGATGACGAGGTACTCGATGTCACGGCCGGCCGGGCGCGCGAGCGCCGCGACGCCGGCCAGCACCCGTCGGATGTTCTCCGGGTCCGGGTTCCGGGTGCAGGTGACGAGTGTGAGGGGGGCGCTCATCCGTGCCCCCAAGTTATCGCCGGCCCCCGACCGGGGCTGGCACCGTTCCTGCATTTAGATTCCGCCCGACCAACACCCCTCGCACTCCCCGTCCCTTGCCCGACCCGAACCTCACTCCCGACGTCCTGGTGATCGGCGGCGGTCCCGGCGGCTACGTCGCCTCGATCCGCGCCGCCCAGCTCGGCCTTTCCGTCGTCTGCGTCGAGCTCGACAAGACCCTCGGCGGCACCTGCGTCAACGTCGGGTGCATCCCGTCCAAGGCGCTCCTCGGCTCCACGGAGCACTTCGAGTTCGCGCGGCTCCACGCCGCCGAGCACGGCATCGAGTTCCAGGGACTCTCCTTCGACCTCGCGCGGATGATGAAGCGCAAGGACGACGTGGTCGCCGCCAACACCAAGGGCGTCGAGTTCCTCTTCAAGAAGAACAAGGTCCACTGGGCGAAAGGGTTCGGCACGCTCAAGGCGGGGAACGTCGTGGACGTGCGCTCGTTCGACGGCACCACCACCACGTACCGCCCGAAGAACGTCATCATCGCCACCGGCTCCGTGCCGATGGAGCTCCCCTACCTCCCCTTCGACGAGGAGCGCATCCTCTCGAACGTGGGGGCGCTGCGCATCCCCGAGGTGCCCAAGCACCTCATCGTGATCGGCGGCGGGGTGATCGGCCTCGAGCTCGGCTCCGTCTGGCGCCGCCTCGGCTCGATGGTCACCGTGCTCGAGTTCGCGCCGACGATCCTTCCGGGTTGCGACGCCGACATCACGAAGGAAGCCACGCGCGTCTTCGCCAAGCAGGGGCTGGAACTGCACACCGGCACCAAGGTCACGGGCGGGCACCGGGACGGCGCGCGCGTGGTGATCGGCACCGAACAGAACGGCGCGGCCCGCACCTTCGGCGCGGACTACGTGCTCGTCGCGATCGGCCGCCGGCCGGCGCTCACCGGCATCGACCCACAGACCCTTGGGCTCAAGCTCGGCGCGCGCGGCGAGATCGTCGTGGACGACCAGCTCCGCACCAACCTCCCGAACGTCTACGCCATAGGCGACGCGGTGGGGGGCAAGCTCCTCGCCCACAAGGCGGAGGAGGAGGGCGTGATCGCGGCCGAGGTGATCGCGGGGCAGAAGGCACACATGCACTACAAGAACATGCCCGGCGTGGTCTACACCTGGCCCGAGGTCGCGATGTGCGGGCTCACGGAGGCCGAGGTGAAGGCGAGCGGCGTGAAGTACAAGGTGGGCAAGTACCCCTTCAGCGCGAACGGCCGCGCCCGCACGATGGGGCAGACCGACGGCTTCGTGAAGTTCGTGACCGACGCCCGAACGGACGAGGTGCTGGGCTGCCACATGATCGGCCCGAACGTGAGCGAGCTGCTGAGCGAGGTGGTGCTCGCGATGGAGTACCGCGGCACCGCGGACGACATCGGCGCGACGGTCCACTCACACCCGACGCTGAGCGAGACGGTGAAGGAAGCCGCGCTCGGCGCCCTGGGGCGGGCGTTGCATCTCTAGAGAGGTGGGAGATGTGAGGGGTGAGGTGTGAGAGAACGACGAGGGGGCGTCCGGCATCGGAGCGCCCCCTCGGTGTCTGTGCACCTCCCACCTCACACCTCCCACCTCACACCTCACACCTCCCACCTCACACCTCCCACCTCACACCAGATAGCGTTCCTGTATGATCTCGAGGTGATGCAGCAGATGCCCCGCCGTGATCCACGCGAGCGCCCGCACGCTCACCTTCTGGCCGTTGGCGCGCCCCGTACGCGTCCAGGCCTCCTCGGGGAGCCCCTCGAAGAGCGTCACCGTGGACTCGCGCACCGACTCGAGCTCGTCGAGCAGCGACTCGAGGGAACGCTCGTTCGCGCCGCTCGCCGGGGCGTACGCGTTCTCGTCCCATCCCGGCAGCTCGGTCGCGTCGCCCCGCCCGAAGCGCAGGGCGCGGTACGCGAAGACCCGCTCCGCATCAGCGAGGTGCTGCACCACTTCCTTGAGCGTCCACTTCCCCGGCGCGTACGCCTTCGACGCCACCTCTTCCGGCACGTCGTGCAGGAGCGCCGCCGCGATCTCGGCGCCGCCGATCAGCGCCTCGACGACGTCGCCGTCCGGCACCTGCTGGAGGTATCCCGAGTAGAAGGACGCGAACTCATCGGCGTTGGGTCTGGCGCGGCGGTAGGCGGGCACGAAAGGCTCCGGAAGGGGCTCGGCTGGGGGTGGGCTCACGCGTGGGCGGAGCGGACCGACGCCCCAATCTACGCCACCTGGGCGCCCGCCGTTGCACGGGGGCGGGAAACACGAAGGCCGCCCCCGGAGGGGCGGCCCTGGGTGCTACCGCGCACCGCGCGCTCAGTCGTCCGAGAGCTTGGCGAGGATCTGCGCCTGCAGGTGCGAGGGCGTCATCATCCGGCGGCGACGGCCGGTCTCGGCACTGATCCGCTTCCAAAGCTCGAGCTCGCGCTCGGCGCCCGAGAGGGCAGCGTCGGCGACCTTGTCGCCATCGAGGTAGGCGTGCACGGCCGGGGGCAGCTCTTCGGCCGCGAGCGGCACCTCGCGGTCAGCGGCGGCCGCGGGCTCCGCCTGCACCGCAGGGCGGGGCTCGGGCGTCGGCTGACGCACCGCGTCACGGGGGTCAAGGGAGTCATGCATCACGAGTATCGATCCTCCAGGAGCTTCTGCAGCGCCTCGCGGGCGCGATGGACACGCATCTTCAGGGCACCGACCGTCGCGTCGAGCAACTCGGCCATCTCTTCGTACGAGCGGCCTTCGACGTGCTTCATCACGAACGCTTCCCGCAACGACGCCGGAAGTGCCGCCAACGCGCCGTCCAGGTCGCGCCGGATCTCCCCCCGGTCCAACTCTTCCTCAGGCGTCTGTAATCCAGACGGTTGATCGTCCTCCTCGTAACTCAGGTGCGTGCGCCGGATGTTCTTGAGCCAGTCCTTGCACCCGTTGGCCACGATCCTGAACACCCACGCATCGAACCGGCCCCGGACCTCGCCAAGGTGGTGGAACGCCTTGATGAACGAGACCTGCAGGATGTCCTCCGCCACGTCCGCGCTGCCCGTCATCCCGTAGGCGTGGCGGTACAGCGGGTCGCTGTAGCGCTCGATCAGGATGCCGAAAGCGTTGCGGTCGCCGGCGAGCACGCGGTCGATGACCGCCTGGTCGGCGTCGATCAGGTCTTCCTGCGGCGTCGGTTCGGTCGTCTTGAGAGGCACGACGCTAGTGTAATCCAACCACCACGTCGAGGACAGTACCCGACACCGCCGGTCGACCCACTCGAACCCGGCGTTGCGATGCGTGCTGCACTGCTTGTCGCATAGCAGGGACGAGCATCCGGGGTCGGCGTCACGCCCCGTTCCGGGACGTGACGGTCCGCCCCGATCACCCTCCCGTCGCGAACGCCTCCCACCCCACGGCACGGACGCGCGCACCGTGCTCGTCCAGCAGCGGCGGCGGACGGCGGACGGTGGCCGGCGCGGAGGGTGCCACGCCCGTGAGCGGCGACGCCGCCACCTCCCGCAGCGCCTCGAGCACCGGCTTCACCACGCCGCAGGGAACGCCCGCGCGGTCGAGCGCCGCGAGCCACGCCGCCGCCGGCCGCGTGCGCACGGCGGCGGCGATCGCGGCGACCACGCGCTCGCGCTTCGCGAGCCGCCCGGCATTCGTCGCGAGCCCCGGATCGTCCGCGAGCGCGTCGAGTCCGAGGGCGCGCGCGCAGGCGGCGAACTGCGCGTCGCTCCCCACCGCGATCACGAGCGGGCGGTCGGCCGCCTCGAAGAGCTGGTAAGGGACGAGGTTCGGGTGCGCGTTCCCCCAGCGCCGCGCATCGGCACCGGTCACGAGCGCGTTCTGCGCCACGTTCACGAGCGCCGCGGTCGCACTCGCGATGAGCGACACGACGAGGTGACGGTCGCCGAGTCCAGGGCTGCGGGCCCCATTCGAAGGTCGGCCGGCGAGCGCGGCGAGGATCGCGATCGCGGCGTCCTTCCCGGCCAGCACGTCCGCGAGCGCCACGCCGACTTTCATCGGCGCACCGTCCGGTTCGCCGGTGATCGACATCCACCCACTCTCCGCTTGCACCACGAAGTCGTAGCCGGGGCGCGGGCTCGCGAGACCGAACCCCGTGATCGTGCACCAGACGAGCCGCTCGTGGCGCGCCAGCTGCTCCGCCGCGCCCAGCCCGCGGCGCTCCAGCGTGCCGGGGCGGAAGTTCTCGACCACCACGTCGGCGCCCGCGATGAGGGCATGGAGAAGCGCCTGGTCCTCCGCCGACTCGAGGTCTGCGGCGACGCTCAGCTTGTTCCGGTTGACCGAGAGGAAGTACGCGCTCTCCCCCCGCTCGTCGAACGGCGGTCCCCACCCGCGGGTCTCGTCTCCCGTGGCCGGACGCTCGATCTTGATGACTTCCGCGCCAAGATCGGCCAGAATCATTGTCGCGAGCGGTCCGGCGAGAACCCGCGTCATATCCAGAATTCGGACACCTTCAAGCGGCAATGGCACGTTACTGTTATTGAAGTGTTCTTATCATGTTGCGTTATTTCGACATGCACAGAGTGGGAATCGGCCTAAATTCCGCCCCTGCCGTCACTTGCGTACGTCCAAAAAAATCATATACTTGCGGCCGTTCATGTCGCGCAGCACCTCGCAACGGAAGCCAAACTAATGTTCGCATCCGCGATGTCGGCCGAAACGGCCGCTCCCGCCGCCACAGCAAAGAAGAGCCCAGGCCACCGCGGACAGGACGTCCGGGACACCGTCGCCGAGATGGCGGCCAAGGCCCACGAGATCTCCCTCGAGGCCGGCAGCAAGATGGCCGCCGCCATGAAGGAGGTCGTCGGCGCCGCCGCGGGACTGCAGGCCTTCTCCCTCGAGAGCGCGCGAGACCTCGTCCAGTATATGGTGCGTCGCGGCCAGATGACGCAGGACGAGGCCGACAAGCTCGTCCGCTCCGCCGAGGACGCCTGGGTCAAGAAGCACAAGGGCAAGCTGCCGGCGAAGTCCTCCTCCGTCGCGGGCGGCAGGAACGTCGTCTCCCCCTTCACGCCGGGCGGATCGCTCACGAAGGACGTCCTGAAGAAGGTGGCGGCGCGCAAGACCGCCGGCGCGTCGACCGCCGACAAGAAGCCGGCGGCGAAGAAGGCCGCCAAGAAACCCGCAGCCAAGAAGCCCACCGCCAAGAAGGCGGCCACCAAGAAGCCGGCGGCGAACAAGGCCGCCAAGAAGCCCGCGGCGAAGAAGCCCGTCGCCAAGAAGAAGTAGCCGCTGAGCCCACGCGGTGTGACGGGAGCGCACCGCCCGGTGCGCTCTTTTCATTTCCCCCCTCGCCCTCGCCGATGCCCAGCATCCCCCGCGGAGACGCACTCGCGCTCACGCGTGCGCTCGTCGAGATCGACTCACGCAACCCCCGCCTTGTGCCCGGCGGGCCGGGGGAACGCGCGGCCGCCGAGGCGCTCGCGGAGGTGCTCGTCGCCTGGGGGTTCAAGGTCGATCTCCTCGAGCCGCTGCCGGGGCGCCCCAACGTCCTCGCGCGCATCGGGGGCGGCGTCGGCGGCCGCTCGCTCCTGCTGAACGGCCACCTCGACACGGTGGGTGTGGACGGGATGACCCACGAGCCCTGGCGCGCCGTGCAGCGCGACGGGCGGCTCTACGGTCGCGGCTCGGCCGACATGAAGGGCGGCGTCGCGGCGATGTGCGCGGCCGCCGCGCGCGCCGCGGAGGACGGGCTCGGCGGCGAGGTGATCATCGCCGCCGTCATCGACGAGGAGTTCGAGAGCCACGGGACGCGGCACCTCATCGACTGCGGCGTGACCGCGCACGCCGCGATCGTCACCGAGCCCACCCGCCTCGCGATCGCGCCGGCGCATCGCGGCTTCGCCTGGGTGGACGTGGTGGCCACGGGGCGCGCCGCGCACGGCTCCCGCTACGACATCGGCGTGGACGCGATCACGGGGATGGCGCACCTGCTCGCCGAGCTCGACGGCTTCCAGCGGGAGACGCTCGCGAAGCGCACGCATCCGCTCCTGGGCCACGCCTCGCTGCACGCCGGCATGATCGCCGGCGGGACGGGGATCTCCACCTATCCCGATCGCTGCACGGTGAGCCTCGAGCGCCGCACGCTGCCGGGCGAGCGCGGCGAGGAGTTCGTTGCGGAGGTCGAGGCGGCCATCGCGCGGGTCCGCGCGCGATTCCCGGAGTTCGCGGCCGAGGTGAAGCGTGGCCTCACCCAGGCCCCGAACGACGTGCCGCTCGACCATCCGATCGTGCTCGCACTCAGCGATGCCGCCCGCGCGCATGGCGTGACGGTCTCCGTGGAGGGGCTCTCCTGCTGGACCGACGCGGCGCTCCTCTCCGCCGCCGGCATCCCCGCGGTATGCTTCGGGCCGGGGGACATCGCCCTCGCACACGCGGCCGAGGAGTACGTTCCGGTGGAGCAGGTGACGCGCGCGACCGACGTCCTCACCGACGTGATCCGCGCCTGGTCCGGACCGGAGGGCACCGCGTGGGGCAGTTGACGGTGGCGGAGTACGACGCGCTCGAGCGGGCGATCGTGGACGCGCGGCGCATCCGGCTCTTCCGGCGCGGGACCGAGTTCCTCGTGGTGCCGGAGAAGCTCGTCGTGCGCGACGGGCGGGAGGCGATCATCGCGCGGCACCCGACCACGGGGGCCGCGCTCGAGATCCTGCTCGAGGAGACCGACCGGTTCGAGGTGGTGAGGTGACCGCGCGCTTCCCCGTCGTCGCGATCTTCGCCGACGAGTCCTGCCTCGGCAACGGCAAGGAGGGGGACAATCCCGGCGGCGCCGGCGTCCTCGCCGAGTACCGCCACACCGATGGCCGCATCTCGCGGCGCGACCTCTGGGTGAGCGCGCCCGCCACCACGAACAACAAGATGGCGCTGACCTCGGTGATCGAGGCCTTCCGCGGCCTCGGAAGCAAGGACGGCCGCTTCAGCGTGCGCTTCACCACGGACTCCCGCTACATCGTGGACGGGATGACCTCCTGGGTCCACGGCTGGGCGAGGAACGGCTGGAAGCGGAAGACCGGTGCGATCGAGAATCTCGAGCTCTGGCACGAGGCGATCCGCGCGGTCGCCGGGCACGAGCACCAGTGGTGCTGGGTGAAGGGACACGCGGGACACCCGCAGAACGAGTACGCGAACGACCTCGCCGTGCGCGCCGCTGGTGCGCAGGACCGCTCGGGCGGGTTCGTCGAGAGCGCGTTCGACACCTGGCTCGCCAACCGCCGCGCGAAGGGCGGGGCCCGGAGCGAGGTCGCCCCTTTCCCGGAGGCGTCCGATTTCCGAGCTTCCACCCCACTCCCCCGCGTGGGGTAACAGGAACGACCGTGGACGCACTCGACCTCATCTTCCGCCGACTCGTCCTGGCCGCCCGCGCGGCCGGCGCGCTCGAACGCCAGCTCACCGTGGGTGAGATCCTCGAGACGTTCGTGCCCTACGCGGCCGCCCGTCGCGACGGGCCGATCCCGACCCACGACGACTACCTGCAGGCGGTGATGGAGCTCATCGCGGGCGAGCGCGAGCTCATCTTCGGCGACGACCTGATGCAGGACGACCTCAAGGCCGAGCTCGCGTCGCCCAATCCCGACCTCACGGTGGTGAAGACGTACGCGCAGACCAAGGTGCGTCTCTCCACCGCGGGCGTGCAGCGCGTGCTCGCCGGCGACACCAACATCGACCTGCGGCCGCCGACGCCCTTCTCGCCGCGGCCGGCGCACGCGACCGCCGCTCCGGCGTCGCCGGTACCGTCGTCCCCTCCCTCGGCGTCCGCCCCTCCCGCACCTGCATCCGCGCCCGCGCCCGGATCCGCATCCGCACCGAGCGCACGGCGCGTGAGCGCCGCGGCCGAGGCCGACGCGGCGGCCGAACCGACGACGAGCCCCGGCCGCTCCGGCGCGCTCTTCGAAGCCTTCTCCCCCGCCGTGGAGACCGTCCCGGACGATTCCGGGTGCCCATACTGCGCCCAGCCGCTCCCGGACGGACGCACCGTCAGGTTCTGTCCGTCCTGCGGCCAGGACCTCCGCATCAGGCGTTGCGCAGGGTGCAGCGCGGAGATCGAATCCGGATGGAAGTTCTGCGTCACCTGCGGCCGCTCGGCGCGATGACCCGCGCGCGCGCCGCTCGAAAAGCACTCCTCGCCGCGACCGCGGCGACCGTCGCACTCGGCGCGCCCGCCTGCGCGGGCACGCAGACCTCGGCCGCTCCGCTCACGCGCGCCGAGCCCGGCGTGCAGTGGCCCGTGAAGACGCGCGAGCACGTGGACCTCTGGCTCCACGCGTACGCGCTCCTCATGGACGACACGGCGACGGTCCCGCTCTTCGCGCGCGGGTACCGCGACCAGCTCACCGTCATCAAGAACTCGCGCAACATCGTCACCGGACTCGACTCCAGCCGCGCCGCGCTCGCCGCCACCCTCAAGGCGAGGCCGGAGCTCGAGGGCGGCCAGTTCCTGGCGCTCTACTTCGGCAGTTGGGAGGAGATGCGGCAGGCCTTCGACTACTTCCTCAAGGCGGAGGGCGATCCCGCCCGGTCGGGGAACCGCGAGGTGCAGGCGGTGATCGCCTTCCTCGCACAGCAGTTCCCGCGCGCCGAGGGGCGCGAGTTCGCGCGGCGCCTCATCGCCGGCGTCGCCAGTGAGCGCGAGCGGTTCCACCACGCCTGGTGGGTGGAGCAGCAGCGGGAGCGCAGTGCGGCGCTCACCGCCGCGGACACGCTTTGGCAGCGGCGCTGGCGTCCCGCGCTTCAGCGCTACCTCAACCACACGCAGCAGGCCAGCGGCGACCTGATCCTCTCGCTCGCGCTCGGCGGCGAGGGGCGCGCGGTGCCGGCGGGGAAGACCGCGAGCCAGTACGCGGTCGCGTGGCCCCGCACCGCGGACTCGGCGGAGGTGGTGCTCTTCACCTTCGCGCACGAGGCGGCGGGCGCCATCTCGCAAGTCGCGGTGAACGACCACCTCACTCCGGCGCAGCAGCGCGAGGGGGTCGGTGCGCGGCTCTCCGCCGTGGGACTCGTGCGCGGGGGTGCGCTGCTCGTGGCGCGGGTGGATCAGGCGGCAGCCGAGCGCTATGCGCGCTATTACCTCGCGCAGGCGGGACGTCCGGTGCCGGCGCGGAACGCGCTCGCCGCACTCGAGGCGGCGTTCCCGATGCCGGACGACATGGTCGCGTCGATGCGGCGGCAGATCGAGATCGCCTTCGGCGGCATCTAGCATGGCGGACCGGCCCGCGCCCCTCCTCCCCCGCGCCGCGCTCGAGCGCGTGATGCTCCGCGCCGCGGAGCTGCAGCTCGCGAACGCCGAGAAGCCCGAGACGCTCACCGAGGCCGACCTCGTCGCGCTCGCGCAGGAGGTCGGGATCTCCCCGCTCGCGGTGCGGCAGGCGCTCGCCGAGGAGCGGTCACGGCTGCCGGTCCCGGAGGAGTCGGGGCTCGTGGCGTCGCTCGCGGGCCCGGCGTACTTCGCCGCGTCGCGCGTCGTGGGCGGCGACGCCAAGGAGGTGCTCGCGCGGATGGACCGCTCGTTCCAGCGCGACGACAACCTCGCGGAGCGCCGCCGGTTCCCGGACCGGATCGTCTGGGGCGCGCGCGGCGGCTTCGCGGGGGCGGTGCGCGAGCTCACGCGACTCGACGGTCGCGGGTTCCCCCTGGTCAAGGCCGACGAGGTGAGCGCGACCGTGATCCAGGTGGAACCCGGGCGCGTGCACGTGCGGGTGGAGGCCGCGCTCTCGAAGCGTCGCGGTGCGGCCGCCCGGAACGCCTTCATCAGCGCCCTCTCGGGCGTCGCGCTCACGAGCGTCCTGCTCATGCTCTCCGTCTTCCCCCCCCTCTCGGCGGCCGTGGGCGGTGCGCTCGCCCTCGGCGGGATGGCGCTCGCGCGCCGCAGCTACCGGCGCGACGCGACGCTGGCGCACCTCGCGATCGAGCAGTCCCTCGACCGGATCGAGTTCGGCGAGTCCCGGAAGCGCGGGCTCCTCGACCAGCTCCTGGCGTCCGATAGCCAGTAGATTCCCCCGCATGGCCCGCCCTGCGGAACTCGTGCCTGCTGCCGACGCGCCCGCCCGCATCCGCGAGGCGGAGCGGTTCGCGCACGCGATCCTCCCGGGCGTCTCGCGCACCTTCGCGATCAGCATCCGGTTCCTTCCCGGCACGCTGGGGCGCGCGGTGCTTACGTCGTACCTGCTCTGCCGCATCGCGGACACCATCGAGGATGACGGCGCCACGCCCCCGGATCGGCGCGGCGAGCTGCTCGAGGAATTTCTGCGCACGCTGGACGACCGCGAGGCCGCCGACGCCTTCCCCGCGAAGGCGGCCGGGTTGCGCGGCGACGCCGCGCACCTCGACCTCGTGCGCCACGCCGACCTGGTGCTCGTGCTCCACCGCACCCTTCCCACCCGCACGCGGGAACGGGTAGCACACTGGGTGCGCGAGATGGGGCGAGGGATGGCGAAGTTCGTCCGCAACTACCCAGGCGGCATCCGCATCCAGACGCTCGCCGAGTACAAGGAGTACTGCTACTACGTCGCCGGGACGGTGGGGTGCCTCCTCACCGAGCTCTGGCACGAGCACGCGCGCGCGGTGGGGAAGCGCGAGTTCGAGCGGCTCTGGGCGAAGTGCCAGGCCTTCGGCGAGGCGCTGCAGACGGTGAACATCCTGAAGGACATCGCCTGGGACGCGCAGCACGAGAACTCGATCTACATCCCCGCGCACGACCTCGCGGCGCAGGGGAGCGGCCACGACACCCTCCTCTCGCCCTCGCACCTCGAACAGAACCACAAGGCCGTGGTGCACTTCATCGAGCTCGCGCGCACCGACCTCGACGACGCGCTGGAGTACATCCTGCTCATCCCGCGGCGCGCGATCGCCATCCGCGCGTTCTGCGTGCTCCCGCTCCTCTTCGCCTACGCCACGCTCCGCGACCTCACCACCTCGCGCGCCATGCTCACGGTCGGCGGACAGGTGAAGATCTCCCGACGCGAGGTGCGCTCCCTGATGGTGTTCGGGGTGCTCGCGCTCCTGAGCAACCGGGCGCTGCGGCGTCTCGTCGGGCGCGTGAAGCGGCGCCCCTTCACGCCGGTGCCGGTCGCGGGGTGAGCCTCTCCGCGCCCCCGCGATTCCGCGGGGTCTTCCGCACCGACGAACTCGCGCGGGCGGTCTACAGCGAGGCGGCCGGCGTCGCACGCATCGTCCCCGCCGCGGTCGCGGTGCCGGCGGACGTGGATGACCTCGTGACGCTCGTGCGCTGGGCCGCCGCGTCGCGCGTCTCCCTCGTGCCGCGCGGGTCGGGGAGTTCGATGGCGAACGGTGCGCTCGGCGAGGGCGTGATCGTGGACCTCGCGCGGTTCGACCACGTGGGGAGCGTGGAGCGCCACGCGGCCGAAGCCGCCGATACTGCCGGTGAAGCGGATCCGGCGACGATCACCGTCGGCGCCGCGGTCACGCGCGACCGGGTGCAGTCGGTCGTCCGCGAGCACGGCCTCACCTTCCCGATCGACCCGTCGAGCAGCGCGTTCGCCACCATCGGAGGGCTCTGCGCCACGCACGCGGCGGGCGCGCGCACGGTGAAGCACGGGCCGTTGCGCGCGTGGATCGAGGGGCTCGACTGCGTCTTCGCCGACGGCACACGCGCCTGGCTTGGGCGGACGGGACGCGGAGCACCCGATGGCGTAGCCGCCGCGGCCGGTGCTGCTTCCGAGACGGACCCCGCCACCGTGCGCGCACTCCAGCGCTTCGACGCCCACGTCGCGCCCCGCGTCCTTGCCGCCCGCCGCGACCACCTCCGGCACGAGGGCGTCCGCAAGGAATCCTCCGGCTACGCCCTCGACGCGTGGCGCGACTCGCGCGACCCGATCGACCTCATCCTCGGCTCCGAGGGAACGCTCGCATTCATCGTCGGCGTCGAGCTGCGGCTCACGCGCTTGCCCGCGGCGACCGCAAGCCTGCTCGCCGGATTCCCCGATCTCCAGGGAGCCGCGTCCGCTGCGGGCCGGCTGGCCGCGCGCGGGGCGAGCGCCGTCGAGCTCCTTGACCGCAGCTTCCTGGAGATCGCGGCCAGCGAGGGGTCCCCGCTGCCGCTGCCGGAGGGACTCGAGGCCGTGCTCGTGGTGGAGTCCGAGGGGAGCTCGAGCGATCAACTCGAACGACAGACGGCGGAGCTCGCCGGGATCTGCGAGACGGGTGGCGCCACCCACGTGGAGCTCGCGCTCGGCGCCGAGGGCGAGGCCCGCATCTGGGCGCTGCGGCATGCCGCGAGCCCCACCCTGAACCGCCTCGCGCCGCGGTTGCAGAGCATGCAGCTCATCGAGGACGGGTGCGTGCCTCCCCCAAAGTTCGCCGAGTACGTGCGCGGCGTGCGCGCCGCCCTGGACCGCGCGGCGTTCCGCGGCGTGATCTTCGGCCACGCCGGCGACGCGCACGCGCACGTGAACGCGCTGGTCGACGTCACTGAGGGGGACTGGCGCGCGCGCGCCGAGCGTCTGGTGGAGGAGGTCACGGCGCTGGTGGCCCGCCTCGGCGGCACCCTCTCGGGCGAGCATGGCGACGGTCGGCTCCGCACTCCGCTCCTCGCGCACACCTGGCCCGCCGAGGCGCTGGAACTCTTCGCCGCTACCAAGCGCGCTTTCGATCCCGAGGGGATCCTCAACCCTGGCGTGAAGGTCCCCCTTCCCGGTGCGGCACCGCTCGTCGACCTGAAGTACGACCCCGCACTCCCGCCGCTCCCGACCGCCGCCCGCGCCGCCCTCGACCGCATCGTGCGCGAGAAGGACTGGTCACACCACCGACTCGACCTCGTTGGAGAGGTGTGAGGTTGGAGGTGTGAGGTTGGAGGTGGGAGGTGTGAGGTGAGAGGGCCGCGCCGCAGTTACCTTACATCTCCCATCTCCCATCTCCCATCTGCCTTTCAGATGCCCCAGTTCTACACCGAACCCAAGGTCACCGTCCTCTCCCGCCCCGACTTCGCGGAGCCCGGACACCTCCCCGTGCAGTGGATGGGCGAGAGCACCGGCGGCGAGAAGCTCGCCGAGTTCGCCGGGCGGCTCTGCTACATGAGCCAGAAGAATCCCGCGAGCCGCACCACGCGCGACTACCTGGAGAACATCAAGAAGCAGGGGCACGGTTCGGTGCTCGAGCACGCGAACTACTCCCTCCTCTTCGAGGGGGTGAGCCGGTCCCTCACACATGAGCTCGTGCGGCACCGGGCGGGTTTCGCGTACAGCCAGCTCAGCCAGCGCTACGTCGATGAGTCCGACGCCGCGTTCGTGGTGCCGCCGGCGATCATCGGCGACGACGCGCTCACCGCGGCATGGAAGGCGCAGATCGAGTCCGCGCAGGCGACCTACATCGCGCTCGTCGAGCAGCTGATGGAGCGCTACAAGTGGGTGGACGACAAGGTCCACCGCCGGAAGATGGCGCGCGAGGCCGCGCGCGGGGTGCTCCCCAACTCGACCGAGACGAAGATCGTCGTCACCGCCAACGCGCGCGCCTGGCGCACGATGCTCGAGCTCCGCTCCAGCGAGGGCGCGGAGTTCGAGATCCGGCGCCTCGCGATCGTCGCGCTCCGCACGCTGCAGAAGGAGGCGCCCGCCTTCTTCTCGGACTTCGAGGTCTACATGGCCGCGGACCGCGTGGAGGCGGGGCGGATCAGCTACCACAAGGTGTGATCACCCTCTGGCGGATCGCGCTCGGCGACGTACTCGGCGTATCGCCCGGAGCGATCGCCTACGAGACCGGTCCGCACGGTAAGCCGCGGCTCGCTTCGCCCGCAACCTCCGGCGTCGAGTTCAACTTCAGCGATTCCGGGGATTTCGCCCTCGCAGCCGTGACCTCCGACGGCGCCATCGGCGTCGACCTCGAGGCGTGCCTCCCGCAGCCCGACCTCGCGCTCATCGCCCGTACGCACTTCTCTGCCGAAGAGGCCGCGCCGCTGCTGGCGCTGCCGGAGGCCGAGCAACATGCCGCCTTCTACCGGATCTGGACGCGCAGGGAGGCGTACCTGAAGGCGCTGGGCGCCGGACTCAGCTCTGGCCTCGCCCGATTCGCGATGACACACGACGCGGCCGACGTGCGCCTCCTGCACGTGGACGGCGATGTCACCGAGGCGGCGGACTGGTCGGTGCTCCCGATCGCGGTCCCGCCTGGGTACGACGGTGCGCTGGCCGCCCGCTGGCGAGGGGCGTCGGTGGAGTCCGGGGAGTGGCGCGGCGACTAGTTCGCCTGCGCCACCTTCGCCGCCGCCTCCGCCGGCATCATCTCGAACCCCTGGAACCGGTACTTCACCGTCCCATACCCGTGCGTCATCGACTGCAGCTTGGTCGCGTACAGGTGCAGCTCCGCCATCGGCACCGTCGCCTTCACGATCGTCCCCAGCCCGTCCGGTGAAGGCTCCGTCCCAAGGATCTGCCCGCGGCGCCCTGAGAGGTCGCCCAGCACATCCCCCATGTGCGCGTCAGGCGTGAAGACCTCCACGGTCATCAGCGGCTCCAGCAGCGCGGGCTTGCACTTGGGCGCGAGCGTCTTGAACGCCAGGATCCCCGCCATCTTGAAGCTCGCTTCATTGGAATCCACCGAGTGGTACGACCCGTCAAAGCACTCGACGGTGAAGTCCACCACGGGGAACCCCGCGAGCACGCCGCGCTCGGCGGCCTCCTGCACGCCCTTGTCGACGGCGGGCACATACTGCCGCGGGATCACGCCGCCCGAGATCTTGTCCACGAACTGATAGCCGGTGCCGCGCGGCGCGGGCTTGATCCGTATCCAGCAGTCTCCGAACTGCCCCTTCCCCCCCGTCTGCTTCTTGTGCCGCCCCTGCCCCTCGGCGGCGCCGAGGAGGGTCTCGCGGTATGGCACGCGCGGCGCGCGCAGCGTGGCCTTCACCCCGAACTGCCGCTCGAGTCGCGCGAGCGCGATGTCCAGGTGCCGCTCGCCGAGCCCCTCGACGATCGTTTCGTGCGTCTCGGGCTCGAAGTGCGTCTGGATCGTCGGGTCCTCGTCGTGCAGCCGGTGCAGGCCGTTCTGCAGCTTCTCCTCGTCGGCGCGCGCGGTGGCCTCGATCGCGAAACTCACCAGCGGGTCCGGGAAGGGGATCTGCGGCAGGCGCACCGGATGCGCCTCGGTGCTCAGCGTGTCGTTGGTGTGCGTGCCGCGCAGCTTGGCCACGCACCCGATGTCGCCCGGGTAGAGACGCGGCACCTCCAGGCGCTCCTTCCCCTGCGGGATCGCGAGGTGCGAGAGCTTCTCCGGCGCACCGCGCGTCGCGTTGTACACCTCGGCCCCGTTCGCCACCGTGCCGCTCATCGTCCGGAAGAAGGTCACCTCCCCCACGTGCGGCTCGGCGGTGGTCTTGAAGACGAGCGCCGCGAAGGGCGCGTCCTCCTTGGCGTGGATCTCCACCGTCCGGTTCCCCTCCGCCCCCTTGAGGGCGTGCAGCTCCTCCATCTCGTACGCGTTCGGCATCAACTGCACCAGCAGGTCGAGCACCGTCGGGATGCCGTAGGTGAGCTGCGCCGAGCAGCAGAGGAGCGGGAAGATCTCCGCCTCCTTCATCGCGTTCTTCATCGCGCGCACCTCGTCCTCGGTGGCGAGCTCCTCGTCGGCGAAGAAGCGCTCGAGCAGGTCGTCGTCCGTAGCGGCGATCGCCTCCACCATCTCGGCGTGGTAGCGCTTGAAGCGCGCCTCCTCCTCCTTCGGGATCGGCGCCTCGGTGAACTCCCCCGACTTGGTGCCGGCCTTGAAGAGGTGCGCCTTCCTCGTGAGGAGGTTGATGATCCCGCGGAACTCCGCCCCCGCGCCGATCGGGATCTCGACGGGCACCACCTTGGCGGTGAGCCGCTCCTTGATCGCCTCGTAGGCGCGGTCGAAGTCGGCGTTCTCCTTGTCCATCATCGTCACCACGAAGAGCACGGGATCCTTCCGCTTCACCGCCTCGCGGAACATCCGCTCCGTGCCGACCTCCACGCCGCCGGTCGCACCCACGGCGACGAGCGCACCGTCCGCCGCCACCAGCCCCGCGATCGCGTCCCCCGCGAAGTCGGCGTACCCGGGTGTGTCGAGCAGGTTGATCTTGGCGTCCCTCCACTCGGCGTGCGCACAGCCGAGCGAGATCGAGTAGCCGTGCGAGACCTCCTCGGGGGAGGTGTCGGTGAGCGTGTTGCCGTCCTTCACCGTGCCATGGCGCTTCGATGACCCGGAAACGAAAGCGAGCGCGTCGACCAGAGTGGTCTTCCCGCTCGCTCCATGACCCACGACCGCGATGTTCCGGATCTCGTCGCTCTTGTACTCCCGCATGGGACACCCTCCTCCCGCCTCCTGGCGGGCGCATAGGGGGACTGAGAGGGTGCACATTCTTCGCGCCGGATGCAAGGCGGGGGACCCCTGCACGCCGTGCAGGAATCCCCCGTCCCGTCCCACCCCCGTCTCAACTCGGCGTCCCTGGGGACGCCGCGGTCATTCCTCGTCGAACCCCACCGAGTCCGCCCCGTCCGCCTCGCGCATCTTGGCCAGCATGTCCGAGTTGCGCCGCGGTCCCGCCGTCGCGAGCTGGAAGGTGAGCGCCCGTCGCGTGCCCGCCGGCCAATCCTTCATCAGGAGCCCCGCCAGCAGCCGACGGATCGCCTGCCCGCCCTCGGCGAGCAGTTCGCCGGCCGTCTCGCGCAGCACGGTGAGCGGGATCTGGAGGTCCTGCTTGATGACCTCGCCCGTGGAGCTGTCGCGCCAGCGCGAGTCCCCGTGCGCCCCGTCGGACTCCGAGACCTGCAGGTCACGGAGTGCCTCGGGACCGTGCGACGCACGCCGCGCTTCCACGGCCGTGGCCAGCGCGAGCGCCAGCGACTCCGGCGTCGGGACGCCGTAGAGGGTGACGACATCACGTGATGGGGTCTCGAGCGTGTCCGGCGATGCCACCGAACTCACCCGTGCGATCGACGCTGTTCCCGACGTCGCCTCGTCCCATTGCACCATCACGTCCATCATCGCCGCACTCTCTCCTCTTGTGGGTTCCGTTGTCGTGCGTGTGTAGTTGGCTCTACCCGTACTACACCAACACTGTCACATCGGTTGGCGGTGAGCAGCAGGCGGACAGCGATTGTTTCACACTGGTGACACTTTCGTGTGATCCAACGCACAACCACGGTCCTGCCTGCCCTCACCATAGGACCTGGTCGCCGGAGACCCACGTACCCCACGTCCGCGGGGCGGCGACCTTAAC
Organism: uncultured Gemmatimonas sp.; assembly: GCA_964529705.1. Classification (GTDB taxonomy): domain Bacteria; phylum Gemmatimonadota; class Gemmatimonadetes; order Gemmatimonadales; family Gemmatimonadaceae; genus Pseudogemmatithrix. The sequence goes on from CAZHAG010000024.1 coordinate 17,679, forward strand.
TTCTCACCGTCTCCACTCGTAGGCTCGGTATGATGCCCTCTCGGAGAACAGCGGTAGCGTTCGTCATCGGTGTCGCCGCGTGCGGGGCCTTCGCCCCGCGTGTCGCAGCGGGCCAAGCCGTGCAGATGCAGTCGAACCAGGTTCCGGCGGTGCGAGAGCAGACCGCCGACGAGCAGGTCGCGCATGTCCTGAGCCGGCTCACCTTCGGCGCACGTCCCGGGGACGTCGCCCGCGTTCGCGCGATGGGAGTCGATGCGTTCATCGCACAGCAACTCCGGCCCGAGCGGATCGCGGACACGCGCCTCACGGCGTGGCTGAGCCAGTTCGAGACCCTCGACCTCAGCTACCCCGAGATGCAAAAGGCATACCCGCGCCCGGCCGACGCGCTGCAGCGGCTCAATCCCGAGAACCGTAACTCATTGAGTCCAGCGGACTCAGCGGAGCTCCGACGCGTCGCCGAGGGGTTCCGGAAGGTCACCACGGAAGTGCAGGCCGCCCGCATCGGACGCGCGCTGCTCACGGAGCGCCAGCTCGACGAGGTGCTCACCGATTTCTGGCTCAACCACTTCTCCGTCTTCCAGGGGAAGGGCGTGAACCAGCGCTTCATGCTCGCGGAGTACGAGAACACCGTCATCCGTCCACGGGCGATGGGGAAGTTCCGCGACCTCCTCGGCGCCGTCGCCAAGAGCCCGGCGATGCTCTTCTATCTCGACAATTGGCAGAGCGCCGCCGACAGTGGACGCCCGCGCACCACGCAGCCGCGCCTCGCCGCCGGCCGGAATCGCGGGCTCAACGAGAACTACGGGCGTGAGCTCCTCGAGCTCCACACCCTCGGCGTCGACGGCGGCTACACGCAGCAGGACGTGATCGACGTCGCACGGTCGCTCACCGGCTGGACCTTCCTCCCCCAGCGGCCGAACCAGGCCGAGATCTCGCAGTCGATGGCGCGCGACAACGTCCGCGGCGGACGGCTCGGCCGGCAGCGCGCGGCGCGGCTCGTGCAGCAGAACCTCCCGGAGGTCGGGAAGTTCTTCTTCAACGCCGGCGTGCACGACGCCGGCGCCAAGACGGTCCTTGGCCACAAGCTCCGCGCCGGGCGCGACATCGAGGACGGCGAGGAGGTGCTCGACATCGTCGCGCGCCACCCGGCCACCGCGCGACACATCGCCACCAAGCTCGCGCGCCGCTTCGTGAGCGACGAGCCGCCCGACGAGCTCGTGGACCGCGCCGCCGAGACCTTCACGCGAACCGGCGGCGACATCCGCGAGGTCGTGCGCACGATCATCACCAGCCCCGAGTTCTTCTCCTCCGCGGCCTTCCGCTCCAAGGTGAAGACGCCGTTCGAGGTGGTGGTGAGCGCGTTGCGCGCGCTCGACGCCGCACCCGACCCGAGCCCGCGCACCGCGATGGTCGTCTCCCAACTCGGCCAGCCCATCTATGGACGGCAGACCCCCGACGGGTGGCCCGATGTCGCCAGTGAGTGGATGGGAACGGGCGCGATCCTCAACCGCATCAACTTCGGCCTCGCCGTCGGCGCGAACCGTCTCCCCGGCGCGCGCCCCACCGACTGGCCAGGCGCCGAGACGCTCGCCGCCGGCGACCGAACGGCGCAAGTGGATGGCGTGATCGCCGCCTTCCTCGGCGGACGCGTGTCGCCCGAGACGCGCGAGATCCTGATCAGCGGCCGCAACCCGCTGCAGATCGGCGAGGCCACCGACGGCGAGCGCCCGATCCCTCCGCTGGAGGGCCTCGCGCAGGTCGTCGGCCTCGCGATCGGCAGTCCCGAGTTCCAGAGGAGATAGCCATGCACCGCCGAGTCTTCGTCCGTTCGGGTGCGCTCGCCCTGGTGACCATGGGGCTCTCCCCCTCCTTCCTCCGCCGCACCGCGTTCGGGCTCGCGCTGCCGCGCGCCGCCAAGGGGAAGGTGCTCATCTGCCTCTTCCAACGCGGCGCCGCCGACGCGCTCAATGTCGTCGTGCCGTTCGGCGACGCCGAGTACTTCCGGCTGCGCCCGAACATCGCGATCCCGCGCCCGGCACGGAGCGCGAGTGAGAACGGCTCGATCGACCTCGACGGCTTCTTCGGGCTCCACCCCGCACTCTCGCCGCTGGCGCCACTCTGGAAGCGCGGGATGCTCGCGCCGATCCACGCCGTGGGGAGCCCGAGCGCGACGCGCTCGCACTTCGACGCGCAGGACTACATGGAGAGTGGCACTCCCGACGTGAAGGGCACCCGCGACGGGTGGCTCAACCGCTACCTCGCCACCTGCGACACCTGCGAGGCGGGTGCGGCCAAGTCGCCCTTCCGCGCCGTGGCGATGACGCCGCAGACACCGCGCATCCTGCAGGGGCCCTCACCCGCGGTGGCGATGAACTCGCTCGATGCGTTCACGGTGCGGAGCGCGGGCGGGATGGTGGAACGCCTCGAGGCGCTCTACCGCACCGGCTCCGCCGACCTCGTGCATGCGACCGGCGCCGAGACGTTCGACGCCGTGAAGATGCTCCGCGAGGCGAACCCGCAGCGCTACCAGCCGGAGCATGGCGCCGAGTACCCGCGCAGCGAGTTCGGCCAGCGACTGCGCCAGATCGCGCAGCTGATCAAGGCGCGCGTGGGACTCGAGGTGGCGTTCGCGGACGTCGGCGGCTGGGACACGCACGTGAACCAGGGGGGCGCCAGCGGGCAGCTCGCCAACCGGCTCGGCGACTTCGCGCGCAGCATCGCCGCGCTGGTGACCGACCTGGGTGACCGGATGGACGACGTCGTGATCCTGACGATGTCCGAGTTCGGGCGGATGGCGCGACAGAACGGGAATGGCGGCACCGACCATGGCCACGCGGGCTCGATGTTCGCGATCGGCGGGAGCGTAGGCGGTGGACGGGTGCTCGGCCGGTGGCCGGGGCTGGCGCGCGAGCAATTGTATGAAGGACGCGACCTCGCGCTCACGACCGACTTCCGCAGCGTGTTCGGCGAGGTGGTGCGCACGCACCTGGGCGCGCCGAGCGCGGCGCCGCTCTTTCCGGGGTTCACGGACACGGCGAGCGTCGGGCTCTTCGGCTGAGGCGGCACGAGGCGTTGTAGTTTTGCAGCCATGAGACTTCGTGGCGCGCTCGTCCTGTTCGTCCTCGCGTTTGGCGTTGCGACCGTCTCGGCCGCGGCGCGATCGGCGGAGCGCCGCACGGCGCCGCAGGCGCGCTCCGCGAACGAGATGGGGGTGATCCCCGTGCTCGAATACCACCTGATCGGCGAGCGAGAGAGTCGCTGGTCGCGCAACTGGGAGCGCTTCGCGCGCGACCTCGAGCTGCTCCACGCGCGTGGCTACCGGCCGATCACCGTGCGACAACTGGTCGAGCGGCGCATCGATGTCGCGCCCGGCCTGTCGCCGGTGGTGATCACCTTCGACGATGCGTCACCCGGCCAGTTCCGCTACATCGCCGAGGGGGACTCGCTACGCGTGGACCCGCGGAGCGCGGTCGGGATCTGGAGCGCGTTCGCCGCGCGGAACCCCGAGTGGAAGGGGCGCGGCGTGTTCTGCATGCTCTCGGGCGCCGACTCGGGCCACGCCTTCTTCGGCGACAAGGGGATCCAGGGGCAGAGGACCGCCTGGCGGTTCCCCAAGCTCCGGCAGTTGGTGGCTGACGGCCACGAGCTCTGCAACCACACACTTTGGCATGCAAATCTCGGTAGGATGTCGGCTACCGGGGTCCAGGAGCAGCTGGCGCGGGCCCAGCTGGCCGTGGATTCTGCGGTACCAGGCTATCAGATGAAGACGTTGGCGCTCCCGTTGGGGATCTGGCCGCGGGATAGGTCGCTGCTCATGCGCGGAACTTGGGTGGAAAACAAGACGAAGCGAGAGATCCGTTACTCAATTGATGCTGTACTGATGGTGGCAGGAGGACCGAGTAGAAGTCCTTTCGACTCTGCCTTCGATCCGCTGAGGATCCCGAGGGTACAGGTCTTCGGGGACGAGCTGGAGAAGCTGCTCGATCAGCTCGATCGGAGGGGATCGCGGTACGTGGCTGGTCCTAGGAATCGCTAGCTGTCAAGAAACGGAGCACTGTTAAAGCGTGACGTGATTGCTTGCGTCAGTTGGCACGAATGCCGATGTTGACGCGCAACAGGAGAGTATACGATGCCCATCCGCAGACCACGTGCTCCCAAGCCCGCACTCCGCCACGTCGCCTTCATGGAGACGATGGCGAGCGCGCCGGAGCGCAGTCCGCTGCACGACGGAGCGTACGCCGCGCTGCTGACACTGCGCCTGCTCGACCACTGGCTCACGCTCGGCAGCGAGCTCGCGGATCCGAACGTCTCGGCGCACCGCGCCGCACGCGAGGCGGTGAACGCGATCCAGGGTGATGCGGAGATGCGCGCCGCGCTCTCCTCGATCCTCAACGCCATCTGCTCCCTCCAGGAGCCCGATGCGCAGCCGGTGCTGCCGCGCGTCTACGCGCTCGGCGGGCTGATCGAGCGCCGCGGTCTCCTCGCCGACGCGAGCGACGTCTATGCGACGGTCGCACGCTACGTGGATTCGACGGTCCACCTCGACCTGGCGTTCGACGCCCACATGCGCCGCGGCTTCTGCCTGCGCGGGAACGGCGAGTTCGAGTGGTCGGAGCAGGCGTACGCGAGTGCCGCGAGCCTTGCGGTGCGCGACAAGGACCGGGTGCGCGTGATCACGGCGCGCCAGGGCCAGGCCAAGGTCGAGTGGGCGCGCGGCAACCTGCCCGCCGCGGACATGGCGATGGAGGCACTGGCGGCCGAGGCCGAGCAGCTCGATGCCAAGCGGGTGCTCGCGATGGTGCTGCACGACCGCTCCGGCGTGGCGCGCGACCGGGGCGACCTCCCGCGCGCGATCCGGCTCGGCTACGACGCGTTCCGCCGCACGGCGGACGAGTTCGAGCGCGAGCGCGTGCTCGCGGACCTCGCGAACTACCTGAGCGTGTACGGCGCGACGGACTCTGCGACGGATGCACTCCGCGCGCTCGAGATCACGGCGCGTTCCGCCGACCTGCGTTGGGCCTCACAGATCAACCTGCTCTCGCTCGCCGTCCGCACGGGGAACGAGATGATGTTCAAGCACTACCGCCGGCGGCTTTCGGAGGCGGCGCTTCCGGTCCGTATGCAGATCGAGTTCTTGATCGAGCTTGGGAGCGGCTGCATGCAGTTCGGCCAGCTCGCGGATGCGCGCGCGGCGTTCACAGAGGGCCTCAAGGCCGCCGAGGACGCCGGCGCGAACCAGAAGATCTTCGTGTTCGAGGAGATGCTGCGGTCGCTGGAGTCCGCGGAGCGTGCGGAGCGTCGCGCCAACACGAACCGTCCGGAGCCGATCGCGGCCCCGGACGATATCGCTGCGGCACTGCATGACCTGCTCCTGGAGGTGTCGGGCGCTGCGGCCTAGGGCCGCACCCGTCACCTGAGGGATCAGATGCTGGAACCCGCGACGGCGTCACCAGCCGGCTTCGGGCCAGTCGGGTTCGTGCACGCGACGGTCGACATGGCAGCGGCGGCGAGGGCGAGGATGAAGACGAAGCGGAAGGCGCGCATGGGAAGGGCTCCAGGAGTGGGAAGCAGCGTGGACTTGCTGTCTCCAAGCTAGGCAGCCCCAGAAAGCGAATAAGATGGATTTTGTGTCACGAATCGGCTATTCTGTGCCAGCCGTCGTGTTTCCATTCACCTTGAGAGCGACATGATCGTTGCGGCCTGCGTTGAACCGCAGAAGCTCAGTCGTCTCCGCGGAGCGGTAGGGGAATCCCACCGACTCCACGTCGCGCTCGACTGGCAGCACGCGGACAGCATCATCCGCCGACAGCCGGTGGACGTGCTGGTCGTCGACCCGCACTTCGGCTCTTCCGAGCCGAAGACCGAGGGCATCCGCGCCCTCCGCGAGCAGTATCGGTCGGTGCCATTCGTCGTCTACTCGATCCTCGCGGCCCAGACACTGCGCCCCCTGATCGAGCTCGGTCGCGACGGGATGGAGCAGGTGGTCCTCTTCGGCGTGGACGACGACCCGCGGCACCTGCGCCGCGTCCTGGAGCGCCAGCCCGGGGTGGCCCTCGCGCACAAGCTCCTGAGCCGCATGCGCTCGCGCTTCCGGTCCCTTCCGGCTGACGTGACGCGGGCCATCGAGCAGGTCATCCACACCCCGGCGGCCTTCAACGGCGTGCCGGACCTCGCGGCCGCGGCGCACGTCTCACGCCGCACGATCTACCGGGAGTGCGAACGGGCCGCGCTCGCGTCGCCGCGTGAGCTGATCGCGGGCGCCCGCGTCCTGCGTGCCTACGCCTTCCTTCGGGAGTCCGACTACTCGATCGAGGACGTGGCGGAGCATCTCCGTTTCTCGAGCCCGCACCACCTCACGAAGACCATGCGCTGGGCCTGCGGGATGACCACGGCGCGCGCACGCGACCGCCTCATCCCCGAGGACTTCGTGGCGCTGCTGGCCCAGAAGCTGATGCCGGGGCCCGCTCCTTCCCAGCCGACGGCGGATGCCCGGCACTGACCCTGCCGTGCCACACGTCCTGCTCGTGGACGACGACGCCGCCGTCGCGAAGGCGCTGGCGGCGGTCCTCGTGCGCGCCGGATACGCGGTGAGCGTCGCGGGGAGCGCACGCGAGGCGGAACTCCTCCTCGACCAGCGCTTCGACGCCCTCGTCCTCGACCTCCGCATGCCGGAGATGCGGGGCGATGCGCTCTACTACCTCGCGTCGGCGCGGCAGCCGTGGTTGGAGCAGCGCACCCTCTTCGTCACCGGGGACATCACGGAACAGGCCGAGGAGATCATCGCGCAGACCGGCTGCGAACTGCTCCACAAGCCGTTCCGCGGCGACATGCTGCTGCAGCGCGTGCTCCAGATGGCCCCGCTCTCCTCCCGCATCGACCGCGCCTGCTGACTGCCGGGAGACGCGCCGGCTAGAGCTTCCACTTCCGCAGGGTTCCGAGCGAGCTGGACAGCGCGACGCGCTCCGCGTCGGTGGCGGCATCGGCGAGTAGCATCTCGTACGTCCCGAGCGCGAGCTTGAGTGCCACGGGGTCGTTCTCGGCGCTGGCCACGCTGGTCGCGTTATCCGCGAGTGCGGCGTGGGCGAGCTTGTCCGCGGGAAAGCGGGTCGTCACCTGGTGCCAGCGGGTCATCCGCCCCCTCGGCGAGGGTTCGGTGAGGGCCCAGAGGTGCCAGGCGGCGCGGTTGGACGGGTCGGCGGTGAGGGCGCGGGAGGCGAGGGCGCCGACCACGTCCGGACCGCGCCCGGTGAGCCAGTAGGCGTTGGCGAGCGCGACGAGGGCGTCGGCATTCTCGGGGTCGCGCTCGACGACCCGTTCGTAGACGGGGCCCGCGACCTCGTGCACCTCGCGGAAGGGCTCGACGGCGGCCACCAGGGCACCGGTGTCGCCCGTCTCGGCGCAGATCACGTCGAGGCGCGCGAGCAGCTTGGCGATGTCGGCGTCGGCGCGGTACTGTTTGACCGCTGCGGCGACGGCCGCGCGCGGGTCGTGGGCGGGGCTGACCATGCGGGAAACCTAATCGGCGCCGGAGGCGACTCCGCCGCCCTCGTCACACGGAGCATCGTTGGAGATCCCCAAAGACCAGAAGGGCCTCCAGCACTCGCTCAACAACCCGCTCGCGGGACTGCTGGCGGAACTCCAGCTCCTTGAGCTGGAGGAGCTGGCCCCCGAGCACCGGGAGTCCGTGGAGCGGGCGATCGGGCTCTGCCGGCGGGTGATCCAGATCGTCCGCGAGCGGGTCCCACCCTCGCAGATCTAGCGGGCGATCCATCCCGGGCGCGCGACGAGGGTTGCGCGGCGCACCGGGACCGGGCATACTCAATATCAACCGCCCGTCACGGTGAGGCCGATGCCCACCCCGACGGTTGCGTTCCCCGACGCTCCCCCCGCCTCGCCCGTGCGCGCGGCGCCTCCCGGCCAGTGGGCCGGGACTCGGATGGATACGTCAGGGCGCTCGCTCTCTACATCGCTGGAACGCGGTCCCCGCTTCCGCTACGACCCTCGTGGTCCCACACCCGTTTGCATGACAGAACGCCGTCGTCCGCCCCGTCGTGGGCGTGGTGCGCGCCCCAAGGGCGAGACCGCACCTGACACCACTGCCGAAGCCGATCCTTACCGTGACGCCTCGGACTCCGCGGACTCCCCGGCCGCGACCGTGAACGAGTCGTCCCCCGACCGGCACGTGTCGGCCTCCGACGCTGCTGATTCGGGCGCTGACGCCGGCGCCGAGTCGGGCGATCGCAGCGACAACGGTTCCTCGGCGGACAGCGCCCAGGGCTCGCGGAACCCACACGATCGCGGGGATCGCGGGGACCGGAACGATCGCGGCGGGCGCCCGGAGCGCAACGGACGCGGTCGTCGGGGTCGGCGGCAACGCGGACGCGGACGGGGCGGGGACAACCGGGGCGACAACCGCGGTGATCGCGGCGGGAATCGCGAATCGCGCGAGCCGCGCGACCAGGGGCCGCCGGTCATCCTGGTGGTGGACGGCGAGACGGAAGGGTGGTTCGATCCCGCGCGCGACGCCGGGTTCATCCGCCGGCCGGAGAACAGCTACCTGGCCGAGCAGGACGATGCGTGGGTCTCCACACAGCTCGTGCGGGAGTTCGGCCTGCGACGCGGCGACCGCATCGTCGCACGCACGGGACGCGACCACCGCGGCCGGAACTCGGTGGCCGAGATCGTCTCGATCAACGGTGCGGACCCGGACCCGACGGCCCGGCGTCCCGACTTCCAGACCCTCACGGCCTCATACCCGGAGCGCCGGCTCACGCTCGAGACCGGGCGTCCCGCGAAGGGCGGCCCGGAACTCACGCGCCGCGCGATCGACCTGATCGCTCCCATCGGCTACGGCCAGCGCGCCCTGATCGTCGCCCCGGCACGCGCCGGCAAGACGATGCTCATGCAGGCGATCACCGAGGGCATCGCGGTGAACCACCCCGAGGCCACGCTCCTCATCCTGCTCGTGGACGAGCGGCCGGAGGAAGTGAGCGAGGCGATCTCCTGGGGCGTGGGCGAGGTGGTGGCCTCCAGCTTCGACCAGCCCGCCAAGCGGCACGTCGAGGTGGTGGAGATGGTGCTCGAGCGCGCCCGGCGCCTCGTGGAGCAGGGGCGTGACGTGGTGATCGTGCTCGACTCGCTCACGCGCATGGCGCGGGCGTTCAACACCGCCGAACGGGGCACGGGGCGCACGCTCTCCGGCGGCCTCGACACCTCGGCGATGGCGCGACCGAAGGCGTTCTTCGGCTCCGCACGCTCGATCGCCCCCGAGAATGGCGGCGGATCGCTGACGATCATCGCGACGGCGCTCGTCGAGACGGGCTCGCGGATGGACGACGTGATCT
>CAZHAG010000025.1:0-26458 GCA_964529705.1 uncultured Gemmatimonas sp.
GATGATCACGCCGCGCCGATGCAGGGTGCTGGCCACCGCATCCACCATCCAGGCGCAGATCCGCTCCACCTCGGCGGCGAGGTCGAGCTCGAGCACGTGCGGGCCGAGCGGGCGCGTCGCCATCGTCACGCCGCGCGCTTGCGCGTCAGGTAGCCCTGCAGGTGGTCGAGGCTGTCGAGGTTCTCGGGGACCATCTCGTCGTCCTCGACGGTCACCCCCCAGGTCTCCTCGAGGAAGAGCACGAGCTCCAGGAACCCGGTGGAGTCGATGATGTGCTTGGCCATGAAGGAGTCGGAATCGGTGAAGGTCTTCCCGCCCGATCCCATCATGAAGTTCTCTTCGATGAACTGGCGCAGCGGCGCCTTGTAGTCCTGCATGCGTCGGATCCCTGTGAGAGAGTGTGCGGTCGTCCTAGGCGAGGCCCGTCTTCTTGATCTTCCCCGTCCCCGTCTTGGGCAATGCGTCGACGAACTCGACGTACTTCGGTGCCATGAAGCTCTCGAGGTGCGCGAGACAATGACGAATCACCTCGCGCTCGGTAAGCTGCGCGCCGGGCGTCAGCGTGACGAAGGCCTTGATCGCCTGGCCGAGCACCTCGTCCGGCACGCCGATCACCGCGACCTCGTACACGCCCGCGAGCCCGTGGATGGCGTTCTCCACCTCGCGCGGGCTCACCTTCTCGCCCCGGCTCTTGATGATGTCGTCACGCCGGGAGACGAAGTAGAGCCATCCCTCATCGTCCGTGCGGAAGAGGTCGCCCGAGTAGAGGAGCATCTCCCCCGCGATCGGACCGGGGCGAAGGCGCTTGGCGGTCTCCTCCGGCTTCTCCCAGTATCCGCGCATCACGTTGCTCCCGCGGATCACGAGCTCACCGGTGGACCCGTTCGGCAGGCGGTTTCCGTCGTCGTCGACGAGCCAGACCTCCTCGTTCGGCATCCCGCGTCCGACGCTCGTCGGGCGCTTGTCGAGCTGGTCCGGGGGGAGGTACGAGACCCGCTTGCACTCGGTGAGCCCGTACATCGAGAAGAGCGTGGCCTGCGGGAAGATCGCGCGCAGCTGCCGGATGTGCTGCTCCGAGAGCGCGGCCGCGGTGTTGGTCATCATCCGCAGCGCCCCGAGGTCGAAGCGGTCGAGGTTCTTCAGCACCATCAGCATGGAGAACATCGTCGGCACGCCGGGGAAGACGGTGACGCGCTCCGCGGCCATCACCTCGAGCCCCTTCACCGGGAACGTGAAGTTCCGCTCGAGCACGACGCGCGCGCCCACGCGGAACGCCATCAGCACCTGGTAGAGCCCGTAGTCGAACGAGAGCGGGAGGGCGCAGAAGATCACGTCGTCGTCCCGCAGCCCGAGGTAGGTGCTCACGGACCGGCACGCGCTCACCATGTTGAGGTGCGTGAGCATCACGCCCTTGGGGAATCCGGTGGAGCCCGAGGTGTAGATGATCGCGGCGAGGTCCTGGTCGATCGTCGGCGGCACCTCGGGTTCGGCGTCCCCCTCGGCGGGCCAAGGGATCGTGGTCGCGGCGCCCGCGGGCGCCGCCGCTCCCTCGCCGAGCACCACGACGGTGTGCACGCTGGGGCTCGTGCCGACGGCGGGCACCCAGACGGAGGCGAGGGGGGCCTCGGTCAGGAGCGCGGAGGCCCGCGCGTCATTCAGCATGTAGGCGAGCTTGTCGTCCTTGGTGGTCGGGTTGATCGGCATGAACACCGCCCCGACGCGGAGGACGGCGATCACGCCGGCCACGAACTCCACGCCATTCTCGAGGAAGATCGCGACGCGGTCGCCCCGCCGGACCCCGCGCGCCTGCAGCGCGGAGGCCAGCACGCGTGCGCGGCGCGCGAGGTCGGCGTACGGGACGCGCTCCTCCCCGCACACCAGCGCGGTGCGCACCGGGTGCTCGCGGGCCAAGCGGTCGAAGTCGTGGTGCAGCAGCACGGAGCTCAGGGTCAGGGGATGGCTCACGGCGCCGCGAAGGTCGCGGGACGCACGAAGCGGTCGTGGAGCAGCATCGTCGAGAGGATCCCGACGAAGGCCATGTTGTCGCCGAAGCCGATGGTGCGGCCGGCGCGGCTCTTGGCGAAGAGCTTTCCGACCGCGGCGGCGTCGAACAGCCCCGCCGCCTCCACCCGCGCCGGGGAGAGCAGCTCCTCCACGAAGTCCACGGGCGTGCCCTGGTCGAAGAAGCTCGCCGAGTCGGGGGCGCGGTAGGGCTGCTTGGTCCGCGTCCGGATGCTCGGCGGCAGCTCGTCCGCGAAGGCGCGCTTCAGGATGTACTTCTCGGTGAGGCCCTTCATCTTCACGGTCGGTGGCAGGCGGGTGGCGAATTCGATGACGCGGTGGTCCTGGAAGGGGAACCGACCCTCGATGGAGTTCGCCATCGCCACGCGATCCCCCTGGGAGGAGAGCAGGTACCCGCTCATCAGCGTGTGGGCCTCGACGTACTGGTCGCGCCCCATCGGGATCCAGCGGTCGATGTCAGGCGGCAGCACGGCGCGAAGGGCGTCACGCGAATTCCATGCCGACAGCCTCTCGCGGATCTCCGGCCGGAAGAACTGCCAGATGCGGCTCGTGGTGGTCATCCGCGGCAGATGGGCGAACCAGGGTGCATCGACCTCGTCGAGCCCCTGGCTGAAGAACGCCTGCGTGAATGCGCGCCCGGAGGCCGGGGAGTTCCGGAGGTAGGGGTAGAGCCGGCCGAGGATGTCGGCGCGGAACCTCGAGTCCGGCACGCGCGCCATGAAGCGCCGGATCTTCGCTTCCTTGAACAGGTCGTAGCCGCCGAAGACCTCGTCCGCCCCCTCGCCGGTGAGCACCACGGTGTAGCCGCTGGCGCGCACGTGGCCCGAGAGGAGCATGAGCGGCGTCGGCGCGGTGCGCACGATCGGCGTCTCCGCGTGCCAGATCGTCCGCGGGAATGCCGCCGCGATGTCCGCGCGGCGAGCGCGGATGGAGGTGTGCTGCGTGCCGAGGTGGTCCACCATCGCCTGCTGGTGCTCGCTCTCGTCGAACTCCGCGTCCTCGAACGTCAGCGAGAAGGTGCGCAGCGGCGTCTCGGTGTAGCGCTTGATGATCGCCGTGATGATCGACGAGTCGAGCCCGCCGCTGAGGTACGCGCCCACCGGCACGTCGGCCCGCAGCTGCAGCCGCACCGCGTCGATCAGCAGTGCGTGCAGCTCCTCGGCGTAGCTCGCCTCGCCGCGGCCGGCGTCCGCCTCCTCCGGGAACTGCCAGTCCCAGTAGGGCGTCACCCGCGGCCCGGGGGCGGCAGCGTCGAGGTCCAGCGTGAGCAGGTGCCCGGGCGGCAGCTGACGGATGCCGGCGAACGCCGTGCGAGGCGGGAGCGCGCTCCAGAAGGTGAAGATCTCGCCGAGGGCGCCCGGGTCGATCGCGCGCGGGACCTCGGGGAGCGTGAAGAGCGCCTTGACCTCGGAGGCGATCGCGATGCGTCCGTTCACGGTGGTGTAGAACACCGGGCGGATCCCCACGCGGTCGCGCGCCACGACGAGCCGGCGCCGGCGCGTGTCGTGCAGCGCGAAGGCGAACTGGCCGTTGAGGTGGCGGACGAAGTCTTCGCCGTGCTCCTCGTACAGGTGGACGATGACCTCGGTGTCCGACTGCGTGTAGAAGCGGTGGCCCTGGCGCTCGAGGTCGCGCCGCAGCTCGACGTAGTTGAAGATCTCGCCGTTGAACACGATCCAGACGGTCTGGTCCTCGTTGTGGATCGGCTGCCAGCCCCCCTCGAGGTCGATGATCGAGAGCCGCGCGTGGGCGAGCCCCACGCGGCCGTCGACGCGGACGCTCAGGCCGTCGGGGCCGCGGTGCTCCAGCGCCCGGATCATGGCCTGCAGTTCCTGCTCGCCGGGGGGCACCGCGGTCCCGAACGCGACGAGTGACGCGAATCCGCACATCGTCCAAAGATACTCGGTGGGTGCACCCGGACCAGCGGCGCACCGTCCACGAAGGGGCGACGCCGCGGCGTCCATCCGCACGGGCACGCTTCGTGCTTCTATACTTCGGTTCGCCCGCCACCGGCACGCCGCCAGCGCCGGGCGACCGCTCCGCACCCAGACCCACCGTACCGCATGCCGCGACCGACCGCATGACCGGACCCACCCCGTCCCCGGCGAGCACGCCCGCGCATGCGCCAGCGGACGCCCCCGGCGGCGGAAGCTCCAAGGGGTACCTCGCGAGCACCGTGAAGCACGGGCTCGTGTACTTCCTCGGCAACGTGCTGGGGCGGATCGCCGGCTTCATCATGCTGCCGGTCTACACGCGGCTGCTCACCGCGGCGGACTACGGCATCCTCGAGATCCTCGCCCTGAGCACCGACGTCCTCGGGATGCTCGCGGGACTCGGGATCCAGCAGGCGGTGATCCGTTTCTACTACCAGTACACCTCCGACGAGGACCGCGGCGCCGTCGTCAGCACGGCCGCGATCATCATGTGGACGATGTACGGCGTGATCGCCATCGCCGGCCTCACCTTCTCGACGCGGATCGCCGAGGTCCTGCTCGGCCCGGGGGACCTCGCGCACTTCGTGCAACTGGCCGTGGTCGCCTTCGCCGTGGGGGCGATCGGCGACGTGCCCGGGGTGTACTTCCAGGCCAAGCAGGACTCCCGCACGAGCGTCACGGCGAGCTTCGTGCGGCTCGTGCTCGCGCTCTCGCTCAACATCCTGTTCGTCGTGGTCCTGCGGATGGGGGTGGCTGGGATCTTCCTCAGCACCATCATCTCGTCGGTGGTGGTGGGCGGCTTCATGGCCGTCTGGGTCCTCCGCCGCACCGGGGTCCGATTCGTCCCGCGCATCGCGCGCGAGCTGGTCGGCTTCGGGTCGCCGCTGATCTTCAGCCAGATCGGGAGCTTCGCGCTCCACTTCTCCGACCGCTACTTCCTGCGCCACTTCCAGACGCTGGCGGTGGTCGGGCTCTACTCGCTCAGCTACAAGTTCGCGATGCTGCTGGCGATGTTCGTCACGGGTCCGTTCCACACCATCTGGAACCCGAAGGCGCTCGAGATCGAGGTGCGCGAGGGGCCGCGCGCCCCCGAGATCCTCCGGTCGATCCTCAAGCAGTACAACCTGGTGCTCGTCACCACCGCGCTCGGCATCGCCCTCTTCGCCACCGACGTCATCCACATCGTGCTCGGCCCGGACTTCCACGCGGCCGACCGCGCCGTCCCCCTCCTGACGCTCGGGATCGTGTTCTTCTGCTACCGGCCGATCTCGCAGACGGGGGCGATGATCGCCAAGCGCCCCGGGTACATCGGCGCGATCACGAGCTTCGCCGCCGTTCTCGCGCTCGTGATGAACCTCCTCTTCATCCCGCGCTGGGGCGCGATGGGCGCGGCCGCGTCGACGGCCATCTCCTTCGGCATCGAGTTCCTGATGATGCTCGCGATGTCGGAGCGGGTGTACCGGATCGGCATCACGGTGCGCGAGCTCTTTGCTCCGCTCCTCGTGGCCGCAGCGGTCTGGGCCGCCACCGTCCTGGTGGTGCCCGCCGACGCGAGCCCGGTCACCGGACTCGCCGTGCGCATCGCCGCAGTGGGGGTCTACGCCCTGGTGCTCAGCGCCACGGGCATCCTCACGCCGGCGGCGTGGCGGATGCTCCTGCGCTCGGCGCGCGACCCGCGGGCGATGCTCAAGGCGCTGCGGAGCGCCTGAGCCGCGGCTCAATCGGTCAGCGCGGACTCCGTGAGGCGCACGAGATACTTGCCGTAGGCGGAGCCGCGGAAGGCCACGGCGAGCGTGAGGAGCGCCTCGGACGTGATCCACCCCTGCCGGAAGGCGACCTCCTCGGGGCAGGCGATCTTGAGGCCCTGCCGCTTCTCCAGCGTCTGCACGAAGCTCGCGGCGTCGAGCAGGGAGTCGGGTGTGCCGGTGTCGAGCCACGCCGTCCCGCGTCCGAGCTGGAGGACCCGCAGCCGCTCGCGCCGAAGGTACTCGCGATTCACGTCGGTGATCTCGTACTCGCCGCGCGCCGAGGGCCGAAGCGCCGCCGCGATGTCGAGCACCTCGTTGTCGTAGAAGTAGGCGCCTGGCACCGCGAGGTTCGAGCGCGGCGCCGCCGGCTTCTCCTCGAGGCTGAGGATCCGGCCGCCCGCGGCGAGCTCCACCACCCCGTAGCGCTCGGGGTCCACCACGTGATAGCCGAAGATCGTTGCACCCTCCCGCGTCTCCGCGGCGTCCCGCAGGATGTCCACGAGCCCGGTGCCGTAGAAGATGTTGTCCCCCAGGATCAGCGAGACGTGCGACCGGCCGACGAACTCGCGACCGATCACGAACGCCTGGGCCAACCCGTTCGGCTCCGGCTGGCCGGCGTACCGGATCGACATCCCCCACTGCGACCCGTCGCCGAGCAGCGCCTCGAAGCGGTGGAGGTCGGTGGGCGTGGAGATCAGCAGGATCTCCCGGATGCCCGCGAGCATCAGCACCGAGAGCGGATAGTAGATGAGCGGCTTGTCGTAGACCGGGAGGAGCTGCTTGTTCACCACGCGCGTGATCGGATGGAGGCGCGTGCCGGTCCCGCCGGCGAGGATGATCCCCTTCATCGTGCCCCCTGAACTCCGAGGCGCTCGCCCCGGTAACGGGTGTCCGCGATCCGTGCGCTCCACTCGCGGTTGGCGAGATACCACTGCACCGTCCGGCGAAGCCCCGAGTCGAAGCTCTCCCTCGGCGCCCATCCCAGTGTCCGCTGGATGTGCGCGGGGTCGATCGCGTAGCGGAGGTCGTGCCCCGGCCGGTCCGCCACGAACCGGACCAGCCGCTCGTGGGCGCCGCCCGGATCGGGGCGCAGCTCGTCGAGCAGCGCGCAGAGCGCGCGCACCACGTCGATGTTGCGCCGCTCCCCGTGCCCGCCAATACAGTAGGTCTCCCCCGGCATTCCCCGCTCCAGCACCAGGCGCAGGGCGCGCACGTGGTCCTCCACGTACAGCCAGTCGCGCACGTTCTCGCCGCGACCGTACACCGGCAGCGGCTCCCCCGCGAGCGCCTTGGCGATCACCAGCGGGATCAGCTTCTCGGGGAACTGGTACGGGCCGAAGTTGTTGCTACAGTTCGTGACGATCACCGGGAGCCCGTACGTCCGGTGCCAGGCGCGCGCGAGATGGTCGGCAGCGGCCTTGCTCGCCGCGTAGGGCGAGGACGGATCGTACGGGGTGGACTCGTCGAATCGGGCGGTGCCGGCCGCCGAGCCGAACACCTCGTCGGTCGAGACGTGCACGAACCGGAACCGCTCCGCCTCCGCCGGCGGGAGTCCCCCCCAATGGTGCAGGGCCGCCTGCAGCAGCGTCGTCGTGCCCACGATGTTCGTGTCGATGAACGCTTTCGGCGCGTCGATCGAGCGGTCCACGTGCGACTCGGCAGCCAGGTGGACCACCCCCACGGGGCGGTGCGCCGCGAAGAGCGCCCGAAGGGCGGGACCGTCGTTGATGTCCGCGTGCACGAACACGTGGCGCGGGTCGTGCATCACCCCGTCCAGCGAGGCAAGGTCGGCGGCGTAGGTCAGCGCGTCGACGTTCACCACGCGGTCGCTGGCACCCGCGAGCAGGTGCCGAACGAGGGCGGAGCCGATGAATCCCGCGCCCCCGGTTACAAGGATCGTCCTCATGTGCCACACCAGCCCCGATGGATTGAACGACCAATATACTGGTCGTTCGCGTTACATTCTGGCCACCCGAATGCGCGGAGTCTCCCGTCGTGACAGCCCCTGACCGAGGCGAGCGCCTCTCGATCCCCCTTTCGGCGCCGCACCAGACGGGAGGGGAGCTGGAAGCGCTCGCGCGGGTGCTGGCCAGCAATTGGCTCGCTTCCGTCGGCCCGGAGGTCACCGCGTTCGAGGCCGAGGCCGCGGACGCCCTCGGGGTGAACGCTGCACTTGCCACCTCGTCCGGCACCTCCGCGCTCCACCTCGCGCTCCGGGTGCTCGGCGTCGGCGCGGGAGACGAGGTGCTCGTCAGTACTCTCACCTTCTGCGCGTCGGTGAACCCGATCCTCTACTGCGGCGCCACGCCCGTCTTCGTGGACTCGGAGGCACGGTCGTGGAACCTCGACCCGGCCCTGCTTGCGGACGAGCTCGACCGGCGAGGACGCGCGGGGAGGCTGCCCGCCGCCGTGGTCGTGGTCCACCTGTATGGGCAGCTCGCGGACCTCGTGCCCATCCTCGCCGCCTGCGAGCGGTGGGGCGTACCCGTGGTCGAGGACGCGGCGGAGGCGCTCGGGGCGCACCTGACGGTCGGCGGCGCACGCGCGCGCGCCGCGGGCACGATTGGCACCATCGGCATATTCTCGTTCGACGGCAGCAAGATGATCACCACCTCGGTGGGCGGGATGCTCGTCTCCGACCGGGAGGACCTCGTGACGCACGCGCGAAAGCTCGCGCGCCAGGCGCGCGAACCCGTCGATCACTACGAACACACCGAGATCGGCTACAACTACCGGATGAGCAGCGTGCACGCCGCACTCGGCCGCGCGCAGCTCCCCGCGCTCCCCGCGCGCGTCGCGGCGCGGCGTGCCGTGTTCGCGGCGTACCGCGATCGCCTGGCGGGCGTGCCGGGGATCACGCTCCAGCCGGAGGCACCATGGGGGGTGCACGTGCGCTGGCTCTCCTGCATCCTCGTCGATCCCGCGCACGCGGGCATCGACCGCACCGCGCTCCAGCAGGCGTTGCGCGCGGGGGGCGCGGAGAGCCGACCCGTCTGGAAGCCGATGCACCAGCAGCCCGTCTACCGGGCCCTCGGGTTCCCGAGTATCGGCGGTGGCGTGGCGGATGCCCTGTTCGCGCAGGGCCTCTGCCTTCCGTCCTCCTCGTCGCTCCCCCGGGAGGACCTCGACCGCGTCTGCGCGCTGATCCGCGGCGCGGTCATCACCCGCTGACCGGGGCGGGGCCGAGCCACCGGCGCTCCCACGCGCGGTAGACCGCGAGCGCCCAGACCAGCGGCGCCTCGTCATCGCCCCCGGCGAGGAACTGCGCCCACACCCCACGCACCGCCGCGGCGTCGAGCACGCTTCCCGGCACGCCCTCGTCCCGCAGCAGGTCGTCCGCCCAGGGGCGCAGGGGGCCGCGGAGCCAACTGTCGATCGGCGACGAGAACCCCATCTTGGGGCGCTCGAACTTCGCCGGTGGCAGGCGGCGTGCGAGCAGCTCCCGCAGGATCCACTTGCTCGTGCGGCCTCTCACCTTGAGGCGCAGCGGGAGCCGCCAGGCGAGCGCGGCGATCCGGTGGTCCAGCAGCGGCGCGCGCGCCTCGAGGGAGGCCGCCATGCTCGCGCGGTCCAGCTTCGCGAGCAGGTCGTCCGCGAGGTAGACCGACTGGTCGAAGAGCATCATCCGCTCGGCGAGCGGCCGTGAACGGTCCTCGAGTGCGGCGAGCGCGGCGAGCGGCGTGTCGCCGCCCGATGGCACCAGATCGCGAACATCGGCGCGCGTCGTGATCAGCTGGTCGTACATCGCGGCGACCGAGGGGGCGGCCATCACCCGGCGGAGGCGCCGCCCGCGCGAGCGACCGCTCTGCTGCGGCCCCCCGCCGCCGAGTCGCTGCACGAGTGGGAGCATCGCCCCGCCACCGGCGGTCGCGAAGATCCAGCGGCGCACTCCGAAGGGGACGAGGCGCGCGCCGCGGATGAGCGGCGCGCCCCGCGTGTAGCGGTTGTAGCCGCCGAAGAGCTCGTCCCCGCCGTCCCCGGTGAGGGCGACCGTCACGTCCCGGCGCGTGAGTGCGCTGATCAGGTACGTCGGCACGCACGACGGGTCCGCGTGGGGCTCGTCAAAGATCTCTGGAAGCCGCGGCACGACTCCAAGCAGGTCGGCTTGGGCGAGCGGGAAGGTGGTGTGCGTCGTGCCGAAGTGCTCGGCCACCGCGGATGCGTGGGCGGACTCGTCGAACCCCGAGTCCGGGAAGGAGACGGCGTACGTGCGCACGGCGCCAGGACTCCGCTCCGCCATCAGCGCCACCACGAGTGACGAGTCGATGCCGCCGGAGAGCAGCGCGCCGACCGGCACGTCGGAGAGGAGGCGCTGCGACACCGCGTCGCCAAGCAGGGACTCGAGTGCGTCGACCGCGTCCGCGTCTCTCCCACGCCACGGATCGGAGCGCGCGGCCTCCGCCGTGCGCTCCACGCTCCAGAACGGGACCCCATCGAGCTCGGCGTCGCCCGGCGAGGTGATGGTGAGGAGGTGTCCCGCCCGGAGCTTGCGCACTTCGCGGAACACCGATCGGGGTGCCGGCACGTAGAGATAGCGCAGGTAGTCCGCCACGCTCACGGGGTCGACCGTGAGTGAACACCCCGGCAGCTGGCGGAACGCCCGCAGCTCCGAGGCGAACGCGAGCACGCCCCGCGCCCGGTAGACGTACAGCGGCTTCTTTCCGAATCGATCCCGCGCGAGCGTCAGTGCCTGGCGCTCGGCGTCCCACACGGCGATCGCGAACATCCCCGCGATACGGTCCACGGTCGCGGCGACCCCCCAGCGGTCGAAGCCGGCGAGGAGCGTCTCCGTGTCCGAGTGGCCGCGGAATGGGGTGCCGGAGGCGAGTTCGCGGCGCAGGTCGAGGTGGTTGTAGAGCTCGCCGTTGAAGACGACCGTGTAACGGCCCGACGCCGATCGCATCGGCTGGTGTCCGGCTTCGGAGAGATCGAGGATGGAGAGGCGGCGGAACCCGAACGCCACCCGTCCCGACTCCTCCGCCCAGGTCCCCGTATCGTCCGGCCCACGATGCACGATGGTCGATGCCATCCGCCCGGCGAGCCGGTGCATCTCCTGCGGATCACTGGGGCGATCGTGGTAGGTGCCGACTAGACCGCACATGGAGGGGTGGGGAGAATGAGCCGTGGGAGTGAGGGGCGAAGTCTAGCGCGCGGCTCTCCGCGCGTGCCTATTTGTCTGCTCTCCGCGACGCGGTGCGGCGCGCGCCGACCAGCACTACCCGCGTTCGGAGGTGTCAGGACCTCGCACGCCGTGCGTGCGCCGCGTGGCGTCGATGCCACGGTTGGCACTATCGCACAGGTTGTGGAGTCACCTAGAATCTGTATAAGTCGTTGCAATTGAATGATTTGACGTTCCTGTTACACGTCCGGAAATCGCGGAACACGACCTGCAGGTGGTACTGGCATGACCACGTTCGACCTGAGTTCATCTGGAACCCGACTCTCCTGGCGGCGCTCGCTGTCGCAGGCCGATTCGCCTACGCATCCCCATGAGCGAGAGGGTGCGCGCCGCGTCGTGAACGTCGTGGTGGCGGCCATCGGCCTGGTGGTGGCCGCTCCCGTGATGCTGCTCGTCGCCATCGCGGTGAAGCTGTCCTCCCGCGGCCCGGTGTTCTACACGCAGACGCGCATCGGACTCGACATGCGCACCTCGAACGGCGGTAATCATCGCCGTCGCGTCGACCTCGGTGGTCGTCCTTTCAAGCTTTACAAGTTCCGCACCATGCGCGTCGCCGACGACCGGGACCCCGCGCAGGTGTGGGCTTCGCCGGACGATCCGCGGGTCACTCCCATCGGGAAGTTCCTTCGGGTCACCCGGCTCGATGAGCTGCCGCAGCTCTGGAACGTCCTCCTCGGGCAGATGAATGTCGTCGGGCCCCGTCCGGAGCAGCCGCAGATCTTCCAGACGCTCCGCGAAGAGGTCACGAGCTACTCGCTGCGGCAGCGGGTCCGCCCTGGCATCACCGGTCGCGCGCAGATCGAGCTGCACTACGACACCTGCGTCGACGACGTGCGGAAGAAGGTCGCGGCCGACCTCAAGTACATCGAGAGCCAGTCCGTCGCCGAGGACCTCCGGATCATGCTCCTCACCGCACCGGCCGTGCTCCTGCGCAAGGGCGGTTGGTAGGCCACCCAGCGGTCGCAGTCGGCCCAAACAAATCGCAGCGTCGCACCGCAGTGGCCGAGAGACCACCGCATCGTGTTGCGCGTCCGCAACATCATACGTCATTCTCGCGGTACGACTTGCAGGCGACCGCGCTCCCCGGCGCCCTTTAGTATTCGCCGCATGCGCATCCTGAAGATCTGGGACGGGGAGTACCCGTGGGATGTGCGCGCCGAGAAAGTGTCGCGCGCGCTCACGTCTGGTGGCCACGAGGTCCATATGGTGGCCCGGAACCGGGACCATCGTGTCCTCCGCGAGCGTCTCGAGGAGTGCACCGTGCATCGGCTGTCGCCCTGGAGCCTGCTCGGGCGGAACCTCGACGCGGCGTCGCAGTTCCCGGCATTCTTCAACCCACGATGGTTCGCCCTCGTGATGCGGGTGGCAAGGGCCGAGCGCTGCGAGGCGATCCTCGTCCGCGACCTGCCCCTCGCACCCACGGCGATCGCCGCTGGCCGGCTGCTCGGCTTGCCGGTAGTGCTGGACATGGCCGAGAACTACCCGGCCATGATCCGGGACCTCTGGGACACGGGTTCAACGCGGTTCGGGGACGCGCTGGTGCGGAACCCCCGCGCGGTGGAGGCCGTGGAGCGGTGGACGCTCGCGCGCGTGGCGCACACCCTCGTGGTGGTGGAGGAGTCCCGAGACCGGCTGGTCGACCGACTCGGCACCCCTGCGGCCCGGATCACGGTGGTGGGGAACACCCCCTCGATCAGCCGGCTCGAGGGCCAGCCCGTCCGCGCCCCGGTCAAGCCGGACGGCGGGACCAGGTCCCTCGAGGTCGTGTACTTGGGGCTCCTCGAGCACGCCCGGGGCGTCGGCACCGTGATCGAGGCCGTGGCGCGCTGCCGCGCCCTCGGCATGGGGGTCCGACTCACCGTGATCGGCGACGGCCGTGCGCGTGGGGACTTCGAGGAGCAGCTTCGGCGGCTTGGGGTCGGACCTGACGGGGTGCGGCTCCTGGGGTTCCTCCCATATGCCGAGGCCCTGGCGATCGTCGCGAAGGCCGAGGTGGGGATCATCCCGCACCTGGCGAACGAGAGTTGGAACACGACCATCCCCAACAAGCTCTTCGATTACATGGCAGCCGGGTTGTGCGTCATCACTTCGGACGCGCGCCCCGCCCGGCGGGTCGTGGAGGAGGAGGGGGCCGGTCACGCGTTCACGAGCGGGAGCGTCGATTCGCTCGTAGAGGTGTTGCGCCGGCTCTGGGACGCGCAGGACGCCGCCGAGTACGGGCGGCGTGGACAGGCCGCGATCCGGAGCCGTTACCACTGGGAGATCGATGAACGACGATTGCTCGATGTCTTCGCGGCGCTCGACGGTCCCTGATCGTCGCGGCGCCGCGCGGGCGGAACGTCGGCGGAGGCTGGCGTGATGCGCGTGCTCATCCTCTGCGAGGGCGATGCGGAGACGTGGGACTCCTGGTCGGGGATCTCGCATAGCGTGGTGGCGCAGCTCCGGGCCGCCGGTCACGAGGTCACCTGCGGCGACGTCGAGCTCTATGGTGCGGCCCGCTACATCACGGGCGCGCGCACCTTCGCGCGCGACCGGCGGCGGTGGGCCGTTCGGTTCCGCCTGGGCGCGACGGGTTTCGAGGCGCGCTCCGCCCGCGCGCAGCGGATCGTCGACCGGTTCGCGGACGCGGTGGACGTGGTGATGCAGTTCGGCGCGACCTTCGGCGTCCGCCTCCCTCCCGGCCTCCCGCTGGTGCTCTACTGCGACTCCAACTTCGAGTACTCGCGCGACGGCGCCGCGTCGGGACACTCCGAGGCGGCGGCACTCGGCGAGGCCGAGGCTGCGGGCGTGCGTACGCGTGAGGCGGCCATCTACGCCTCGGCGGCGCGGATCTTCACGCTGAGCGAGCGGCTGCGCAGGGTCTTCATCGAGCGCTTCGGGGTCCCGCCTGATCGCGTGGAGACGGTGTACGCGGGGCCCAACATCGAGCTGGGCGCGCCGGCCGGGCCGGCACCGGCACGGACGCCCTCCGAGCCGGTGGTGCTCTTCGTGGGTCGCGCGTTCGAACGCAAGGGAGGCCCGGAGCTTCTGGCCGCCTTCGCGCGCGTGCGCGCGTGCATGCCCGAGGCGCGGCTCGTCGTGATCGGCCCGGATGCGCTCCCGGAGGAGGGGGCGGCGGATGGCGTGGAGCTGCTCGGCTTCGTCGACAAGTCCACGGCGGAGGGGCGCGAGGCGCTGCGAACGGCCTACGCCCGCGCCCGGGTCTTCTGCCTGCCCACGCAGTTCGAGGCCTTCGGCATCGTCTACCTGGAGGCGATGTCGAACGCGGTGCCCTGCATCGGCCCCGATCGGTGGGCCGTGCCGGAGATCATCGAGCACGGCGTCACGGGACTGCTCGTGCCGCCGGGTGATCCGGTGGCGCTCGCCAACGCGATGCTCGAGCTCCTTCGCGACCCGGCGCGCGCCCGCACGATGGGGGAGGCTGGGAAGACGCGGCTGGAGGAGCGGTTCACCTGGCCGGCGGTGGTCGCGCGGATGACCGGCGCTATGTCGCGCGTGCTCCAGCACCAGGGCGCGGTCCCCGGCGTGCGCTGAGCACGCGATCGTAGATCGCGGTCGTCTCGCCGAGCGTGCGCTCGAGCGCGAACTCGGACGCGAGCCGTTCCTTCCCCTTCCGCCCCATCGCCGCCGCCGCCGTGGGGTCGCTGAGCATCCGGTCGATCGCCCCCGCGAGGAGTTCGGGCTGGCCCGGATCGACCAGGAGGCCCGTCTCGCCGTGCAGCACGATCTCCGCCGGCCCGCCGATGGTCGTGGTGATCAGCGGCTTGCCGAGCAGCATCGCCTCCAGCAGCACGATCCCGAAGGGCTCCGGGGAGGTGGAGGTGTGGACCACGACGTCCATCAGGCGCATGTAGTCGATCGCGTTCGGCTGGAATCCCGCGAAGATCACCCGCCGTTCGATGCCGAGCTCCCGGCAGAGCGCCTCGAGGTGCTCCCGGTACGGCATGTCGGACGGGGAGGATCCGCCGGCGAGCACGCAGCGCAGTTCCGGATATCGGTCGCGGAGGAGGTGCGTGGCCCGCACGATCGTTTCCTGTCCCTTCCACTTCTTGACGTTCCCCACCACGCCCACGATCGGCGCGAGCGCCGGGATCCCCCACTGCGCGCGCAGCGCCTCGGGCGTCTCGGCGTGGACGTACCGCTTCGGGTTGAAGAGCGAGTGGATGACGACGGCGTTGGGGAGGTCCACGCCGAGGCGCCGCATGTCGTCGTGGATGGCCCGCGAGAGGCAGATGACGGCGTCGAGCCGCGCGCCGAGGTAGCGGGCGCGCAGGGAGTAGGCGTCCACCATCCCCATCTCGTGCGTGATGCAGGGGATCCCCGCGAGGCGCGCCGCCACCATCCACGAGTGGTTGGTGGTGATCGAGTTGTTGAGGTTCACCATGTCGATGCGCTCGCGGCGCAGCACGCGCGCCTGGGCCAGCGCGGGGAGCAGGAACGCGCGGAAGGTGTTCACCACCCGCTTCAGGGGCGCCAGCGCGATGTTGAGCCACCGCGCCCGGAACACGAGGGGGCGCGGCGGGGGGATCACCAGCACCCGCACGCCCGCGTTGCGCAGCCGCTCGGCGACGATGTTCTCGTCGCAGAAGACCACGATCGGCTCGTACCGGGCGCGGTCGAGCCCCAGCACGAGGTCGACCATGATATAGTAAGAGCCACCGACGGTCCCGTCGGTGTTCCCTTCAACGAACAGGATGCGTGACGTCATCTACGGGTTCCGGGTGGATCGACGGCGGTGCGCGTGCACGGCCGCAGACGCAAAGCTAGTGCCGCGTCCGATCCCGGTGCGAACCAGGGCGTCCGTGAGCCACGAGAGGAGGAGGTCGGCATGCGCAGCTGGCGCGGGGTGGTGCTCACCGTCACGGGAACGCTCCTGGGCGTATTGGGGGCCGCGGCGTGCGGCGGCGGCGATGGCAAGGATGACGAGGTCGTGGTGATGCCGCAGGTCGCCAACATCCCCGCGGAGGCGTGGGCGCGCCTCGCCTCGCGCCGCGTCTTCTTCGGGCACCAGTCCGTGGGGTTCAACATCATGGCGGGCGTCGACTCCGTGTTGAAGGAGCACCCGGAGATCAAGCTGCGCGTGGTGGAGACGTCGGACCCGGCGCAGATGCGCGCGCCGGGGATCTACCATGCGCGCGTGGGTCAGAACGGCGCCCCGCTCAGCAAGATCGCGGGGTTCGAGGAGCTCGCCGGCGCCGGCGTCGCCGACTCGGGGGTCGCGCTGCTCAAGTTCTGCTACATCGACATCACGGGCGACACCGATCCCCTCGCGCTCTTCGCCACCTACCAGCAGGCGATGGACTCGCTGCGCGCGGCGCATCCGGGGCTGACGATCCTGCACGTCACGCTCCCCCTGCAGACGGACTGGGGCGAGTTCTTCCACTACTGGCGGGTCTTCCGGAACCAGCTCACCACGCACCGGGAGCTGAACGCCATCCGGCAGGCGTACAACCAGCGGATGCGCGAGGTGTACGGCGGCCGGGAGCCGCTCTTCGACGTCGCGCACTGGCAGTCCGTGGGCCCGGATGGGAAGGTGGCCACGGTGCGCTACAACGGCCAGCGCGTCCCGATCCTCTCGCGCGCCTGGACCGAGGACGGCGCGCACCTCAATGCGGAGGGGAGCCGCCGCATCGCCGAGGCCCTGCTGGTGACGCTCGCGCGGATGTGAGCCGGCGCCCCGGTCAGCGCACGCTCCGGAGGTAGACCAGCAGGTGGTCGATCTCCTCTGGCGTCAGCGGGGCGGGGAGTTCCATCGACGTGCCCGGCACGGCCGCGGTGGGGTCGGTGAGGAAGCGCCGCAGCGCATCCTCCGACCACCGGCCGCCCACGCCGCGCATCGCCGCCGAATACTTGAAGTCCTCGACCGACGCGACGCGCCGCCCGAGGACGCCGTAGAGGTTCGGGCCGTTGCCGTTCGCCCCGTTGCGCTCGAAGGTGTGGCACCCCTGGCACCGGCCGGCCACGAGAAGGCCCCGCGAGAGCGGGTCGAGGTTCGCGTTGTCCATCCCGGCATCCACCGGCACGAAGTAGTCGAGGAAGCCGTCCTCCGCGAGGAGCACGATCTCCCCCTTCGCGGTCTCGATCAGGTCACGCATGCGGTGGATGGTCTGGATCGGCTCCGCATAGACCACGCGGTCGCCCTCGAGACGGAGGCGGAAGAGCGACCGCGCCGCGAGACTCGAGACGATCAGGTCGCCCCGCCAGCGGGCGAAGGCCGTGCCCCTGACCACCACCAGCTGCGAGGGTCCGATGGACGGGACCCAGGCGAAGGTGGCCTTGTCGTAACCCTCGTGGCGCCCCGTCTCCGTGCCGAGGGGCCAGTCGAGCGAGCCGTAGGCGGTGCCGTACGAGACGTAGGGGAAGCCGTAGTCGCCGCCCTGCCGCACCAGGTTCAGCTCATCCCCCCCGCGCGCGGCGTGCTCGGTCATCCAGATCCGGCCGTCCTCACCGACGGCGAGACCCTGCGGATTGCGGTGCCCTCGCGAGAACACGCGCGTGCGCCCGGTGCGCAGGTCGATCGCGATGGTCTTTCCGTAGTCCGTGTCCGCGCTCCGGATCCCTTCCGGGTCGCTCGTGGTGAGGGCGTCGCTGATGAAGACGCCGACCGTGAGCAGGATCTCGCGGTCCGAGAGCGGCACCATCCGGCCGCCGGCGCCGATGGTCGGCATTCGCCGGCCGCTGCCGGGCGGGGCGAGGTCCAGGCAGGGCCGGGTGTCGAAGAGGGTGCGCCAAGTGCCCGTGCCGCCGGCGAGCAGCGCGTCGACGCCCATCTCCACCACCGAGACGCGGAGGCCGTAGCAGCCCTTCGCCGAGTCCCAGTGGTTGTGGCTGCTGAGGATCCGCACGCCCGTGGCCGTGGGCTGCACGAGGAGCCCCTTCACGGCGAAGTGATCCTTCTCGATCGTGGTCTCGTTCGCCGGGTCGGCGTCGAACTCCTCCGCATGGACGGGTACGCGCAGCTGGAGGGCATGACCGGTGCGTGTCGAGTCGAAGTACCAGAGTCGCCCGCTGCGGCTGGAGAAGAGCACCCCGTTCAGCAACGGTGCGATCGCACCGTACCGTCCGTCCTCGGCCACGGGCACGCGCTCGAACGCGACCGCGTACAGGTTGGTCTGCTTGATCCCGGTCATCTCCAGCAGTCCGATCCGCCGGAGGATGGGGACGCGCTTCTCGACGATGAAGAGCCCGAGTCGCGCCGATGCCACGAGTGAGAGGAGCCAGAGGACGCCGAGGACCACGCGCGGCCAGGTGATCCAGCGGAACGGCCAGTGTTGCAGGAAGGACTTCGTCGGAGTCATCGGAGGGAAGGGTGTGACGGACATCACCGACCGCGGCGCCCGGAGCCCGGCGTGGTGCGAGCGCCTGGCGGGTGGAGGTCTGCCTGGGAGAAGGACCACCGGGGCGCCGCGTTCGTCACGGCGGCTCTATGGAACGGCACTTGCTTGCGTCATCGACAAGCCGGAAGGAATCCCGTGACCATGCGCATCCGGCGCCTGGCACCGACCCCAGACCCAGGCCGATGCTCATCCACGTCCTCCTCGCGGTCGACGCACAACAGGTGATCGGGTGTGCCGTCTCGATGCGCTCCATCATGGAGTACGCGTCCCCCGACTGCCGCCTGCGCTTCCACGTGATGGCCGACGGCATCGGGGCCGCGGACCGGGAGGCGCTCCGCGCGACGGTCGAGGGCGCGGGGCGTGAGGCCTCGATCCAGCTCTACGACGTGGATGTCTCGCGCTTCACGCACCTGATGCGCTCGAAGCTGGTGTCGCACACGACCTACGCGCGGCTGCTGCTCGACGAGGTGCTGCCGCCCGAGGTGGAGCGCTGCATCTACGTGGACTGCGACATGGTCGTGCGCCGCGACATCCGCGAGGCGTGGACCTTCCCGATGCACGGCACCACGGTGGCCGCGGTCGCGAACGGCAACGCCTCCGACACGCGGCACAACCAGCGCCGGCTGGGGCTGGTCGAGCCGCGCTACCTGAACGCCGGGTTCGTGGTGATCGACGTTCGGCGCTGGCGCGAGCGCGGGGTGGCGGCGCGCGCCACGGCGTTCGCGGAGTCCGCCGGCGACCGGCTCGTGCTGCACGACCAGGACGCCCTGAACGTCGCCCTCGAGGGGGACTGGACGGAGCTGCCGCGCGAGTGGAATGCCGGGCTCTCGATCAGCGAGTGGCTCACCGCCGACTCCCGCGCCGTCTTCCACTACTGGGGAGCGCCGAAGCCCTGGCACGCGGACTATGACGGCCGCTTCGGCGACATCTTCCATCGGTACCTGGAGATGACCGCGTACGCCGGCTACCGCGCATGGAACCCCTTCGGCCTCGGGGCCCTGCTCGCGCGGCTGCGACGCCGGTTGCCCTATCCCCCGGCGGTCCTCCGGCTGCTCCGCGGCTACCTGCGCGCCACGGCGGCGGCGTAGCCGAGCGGCGTGAGCCGATCCCCGATGCACATCCACATCCTCCTCGCCGTCGACGCGCGCCAGGTCCTCGGGTGCGCCGTCTCGATGCGCTCGGTCCTCGAGCACGTGCGCGCGGGTGCGGAGGTGCACTTCCACCTGATGACGGATGGGGTGCCGGACCGGGACCGCGCGGCACTCCGCGAGACGGTGGCGGGCAGCGGCCGGCCGGCGACCCTCGCACTCTACGACGTGGACGTCTCGCGCTTCGAGCACCTGATGCGGTCGAAGCTCATCTCCCACACCGCGTACGCGCGGCTCCTCCTGGACGAGGTGCTGCCAACCGGGGTGGAGCGCTGCATCTACCTCGATTGCGACATGGTGGTGGTCCGCGACATCGCCGAGGCGTGGACCTTCGACCTCCAGGGGCTGACCCTGGCGGCGGTGGAGGATGGGAAGGAGGTCGATGCGCGCGCGCACCAGGAGCGCCTCGGGCTCGCCGCGCCGCGCTACTTCAACTCCGGGTTCGCCGTGATCGACGTGGCCCGGTGGCGGGCGCGCGGCGTGAGCGCCAGCGCCATCGCGCACGCCGAGCGGGTGGGCGACCGGCTCGTGCTGCACGACCAGGATGCGATGAACTGCGCGCTCGAGGGCGATTGGGTGCCGCTGCCGAACGAGTGGAACGCCCATGTCCCGTTCACGGAGTGGCTGCGCGAGGACTCGGAGGCGGTGTTCCACTACACCAGCGCGCCCAAGCCTTGGAGCGCCGACTACGACCGGCGATTCGGTGCGCTCTTCTACCGGTACCTCGACCTCACCGCCTACGCGGGGCACCGGCCCTGGAATCCGCTCGGGCTCGGTGCCCTCGTGGCACGGACCCGGCGCCGGTTCCCGTACCTGCCGACCGTGATTCGGGTCCTTTTCGGTGAGCGGTGACCTGCCCACGCCCCGCCCGGGACTCCCTCTCCCCTCGTCGTACGCCGATGCTCCTGTGGTGACGGCGCCGCTCGCTGGAGCGTCGCAACCCGTGCACACGGTTCGAACACAGGACGTTCCCGCCCACGTCGAGGTACCCGTCCGGATGCGCCTGCACGTGCTGTACGCGGTGGATCGGAAGCAGGTGGTGGGATGCGCGGTGTCGATGCGCTCGATCCTCGAGCACGTCTCCCCCGACGCCGACGTGCAGTTCCACGTCATGACCCGGCGCCTGCGCCCGCGTGACCTCGCCGCACTGCGGCGCACGGTGCTCGCGAGCGGCCGGCGGGCGGATCTCGGGTTCTACGAGATCGACTTCCGCCGGATCGCGCACCTCTGGCGCTCCCGCCTCGTCTCACGCACCGCTTACGCGCGGCTCTTCCTCGGCGAGGTGCTGCCCGCGACGGTCACGCGGTGCATCTACCTGGACTGCGACACGGTGGTCGTGCGCGACATCGCGGAGGCGTGGGAGTCCGACCTCGGCGGGCGGACGATCGGCGCGGTGGCGGACGGTGGGAGTGTGGCCTCGCGGGCTCATCAGGAGCGCGTGGGCCTCGCGGAGGCGCGGTACTTCAACTCGGGGTTCGCGGTCATCGACGTGGCGCGGTGGCGGGAGCGGGGCGTCGGCGCCCGCGCGCTCGCCCATGCGGCGGAACCCACCAGGGGGCGCCGGCTCTTCGTCGACCAGGACGCGCTCAACCGGGCCCTCGAGGGGGACTGGCAGGAGCTGCCGAATGTCTGGAACGCGCGCGTGGAGGCCTCCCCCTGGCTGACCGCGGACTCGCTCGCGGTGTTCCACTTCACCAGTTCTCCCAAGCCTTGGCAGGCGGACTACCAGCGGCGCTTCCGCGAGGTGTTCCTGCACCACCTCGACCTGACCGCGTACGCTGGTCGGCGCGCGTGGAATCCCGGCGGCTGGGGGGCGCGGTTCGCGAAGCTCCGGCGCGCGGTGCCGTACCTGCCGGCGGTCCTGCGGTTGCTGATCGGCTCCTGGTGAGCGCGCGCTCGTGATGCGGGGGCAGACCCCCGATCACCCCTGACCGGTGCCGCCGTTCCGAGGCTCCATCCACAACCACCCCTGTCCGTCACTCCGTCCCTCCCATGTTGCCGCGAGGAGGTCCGCGCCGCCCAGGGAGCGCATCGCGGGGAGCTCCTGCGCCGTCCGGTCGACGGCAGGGATGTAGCGGACCACGTGCGTGGCCGCGAATCGGTCCGACAGGATCTTCCGGATATCGGGGACCACCGCGGGATGCAGTTCCACGAGAATGCACGCGCGGCGAAGGGCTTTGACTTGCGAGGGATCGAGGACCTGCAGTTCGCCGCCTTCGATGTCCATCAGGAGGAAGGGGCGTGCGGCACCGGCCAGCGCCGCCTCGAGGGCCGGCCCGTCGCAGCGGCCGAGCGCCTCGATCCGGTCCGCGACGCCGTTGGCCGTGGCGAGCGCGTGCAGGTCGTCGCGCGCCGCCGTCTCCGCCTCGAACGCAACGACCGTTGCGGTGGGCGCGAGGCGCAGGAGTCCCACCGCGAAGTACCCTTCGGCGGCGCCCGCGTCGACGATCCGGTCCGGAGCGCGCGCTCCGATGCCCGCGAGCACGTCGTGCCATTCGCGCTCGTAGGTCCCGAGCAGTTTGGGGGCAAGCTGACTGCAGTGGCTCCGGTCGATGTACGTCATCCCGGCGAAGGGACCGCCCAGCACCTTCCCCTTCGCGACGTCTGCCACGTGACGCGTCACACGGAGCACGCGTGCGCGGAAGCGATCGGCGCGCCACTCGCGCAACCAACCGGGCACGACGCGCCGGAGAACCGACCGCACGGCGGGATTCATGCGACGTCCGCGCGGAGGGCGCGTCCGAGGCGCAAGACGAGACGGTTGCGGGCGTTGCTGGGCATCCGATGAGCTCTCCAGGGTCGTGCGTCCGGCGCGGCGACGCCGCGCACGTGAGTCGAAGCTAATCGCTCCCGGAAGGGAACCTGGGCGTCCCCCTCCGCTCGGCAGGATTCCTGCCCCGGACCAAGCGCTCCACGACCCTTGACCCCTGCGGGGCGCGTCGCGACTCTTTCCCTCCTCCCCCAGCCCAGAGCGTCATGGAACGTGCGTCGACTCCCCCCGGCCGGACCCTGAGCCGCCGCAAGAAGGTCGTCTACGCGCTCTTCGCACTCCTGCTCTCGCTCGTGCTCGTCGAGGGTGGACTCCGCATCCTCTTCGCCTTCAAGGTCGGCCCGCGGGTGCTGCTCTACGGCACCAGCGTCTTCCGCAACCAGGCGGTGGTGCAGGCCGCGCCCGGCGGACTCGAGCTCGCCGGCGAGTTCAACGCCCACCGCAAGGGCGACCACCAGGCGGTCGGGAACACCGACCAGGCCGTCGGCACCGCGGCCGGCGGGTACGAGAAGTACTTCCCGAATGAGACGAAGTTCGACTTCGACGAGCAGGGCCAGCGCTTCGAGGTCTCGATCAACGAGCACGGCTTCCGCGGGAAGGGGTTCTCGGTGGAGAAGCGCCCCGGCGTGGTGCGCGTGGTGACGCTCGGCGCGTCCTCGACGTTCGGGTACTACGACCGCGACGACGAGACCTACCCCCACTACCTCGAGACGAACCTCAACCGCGACGGCGGCGGGCGGACCTTCGAGGTGCTGAACCTCGGGATCCCGCATCTCACCTCGGCCCAGATCCTCGAGCTCTTCCGGGCCGACGCGCTCCCGCTGGACCCCGACGTGGTCACCTTCTACGAGGGGCTCAATGACAGCTCCCTGATGCCTGATGCCGCCTGGCAGGCCAGGACGGAGGCCGTCGCCGTGGAGTCGCCGTTCCGCCGATTCCGCCGAAAGGTCGCGGACCTGGCGTTCCTGCGGACGGCCTATTCGGCCGCCCGCGACCGGCTGCTCGTGCTCACGCTCATCGACAGCGTGCTGCTCTCCAACGTCGTGACCTACGGCCACGTGGACGTCGAGCGCCACATCAGCGGCAAGAGCGCCACCTTCCTGGCGAACATCGCCGCCATCCGCGACGAGTGCCGGCGGCGCGGCATCGCGTTCGTCGTGATGACGCAGCAGGCGCGCTCGATGACCCTCACCGACGTCGCGGGCGTCACGTACGACGACGAGGTCCGGGCCATCCGCGAGAAGCTCGCGGCCACCGACCGCATCGACCACCAGGAGAAGACCCTGCTCACGCACAAGGTCCTGATGGACTCCCTGCGGACGTGGGCGCGGGCCGAGCAGGTCCCGCTGGTGGACGTGATCCCGTTGCTCGACCACGACCGTGGCGTGCTGCTCTCCTGGGTGCACCTCAACCCGCGCGGCAACCGCCAGATCGCGGCCGCGCTCGCGACCGAGATCCTCAGCGTCCTCGGCCCGCGCCGCTGACCCCGACGCGCGCCGCGCCCGCGCCCCCGGCGAGGAGCGGGCCGAGCGCCGCCGCCAGCCGGTCCGCGAACACCTCGGAACCCCGGTCCGAGAGGTGGACCGTGTCGACGAAGAGCGAGTCGGGCCACGCGCCCGCGCCCGCCATGTCGACCGCCGGGACGCCGATCGTGGCGGAGACCGAAAGTGTCGCGGCGTTGTAGCGCGCCAGGTCGCGCATCATCCGCTCGCGCTCCGGCAGCTGCCCGATCCCCACCGACCCGATCCGCACCTGGCCGGATTGCATCACCCGGAAGTGCGCCGCCCCCGTGTCGAACGGCATCGTGAGGAAGACCGGCCGCACGCCGTGCGCGCGCGCCACCGCGGCGATCGATGCCAGGTTCCGCTGGAAGAGCCGCACACCCTCGGCGAGCGTCGCCTCGTCCTCGGCGAGGATCACCGTCATGGTATCCTGGGGTTCCAGGTGGCTCGAGACGAGGCGCCAGAGGCGCGACCAGACCACGTCCTCGTCGCGGCGCACCCCCGTGTAGCTCTTGAGCCGGTACTTGGCCGTGTAGTGCCCATCGAGCGGCGTGCGGGCGGCGATCGCGTGGTAGGCGGCCGTCAGGTCGTTGATGTTGTGCATGACGAGCAGGACGTCCGCGTCCAGTTCCGGGACGTCGAACGCCGTCCGGATCAGCGTGTGCGGCGTGGCGTAGGCGGACATCCCGCCGTTGAGCACGCGTACGCGCCCCGCGCCACCCGCCGTGAGGCGCTGCTCGAGCAGCCAGGGCCAGTGCCGCCCGCTCCGGTTCCACAGGTCCTCGGTGGTCGACCCGCCGAGCGCCACGATGCGCAGTTCCCCCGCGGGCTTGGAACCGATCGGCTCCGTGGTGCGGAACCCACGCTCGTCGAACCGGGAGAGCTCGGGATGCTCACGATCCGGGATCTGGTAGTTGATCCGCGGCCCGAACGCGAGGAAGGGGCTGTAGACCATCGGCTCGACGCGGAAGTCGGGGAAGGCGGAGAAGAATCCGATCCGGAAGGCCACACGCTGGTACCCCCGCAGCGCGACCTCCGCGAGTCCGGTGGCCACCAGGAGCGCGACGAGCATCAGGAACAAGCGTTTCGCGATCTCGGTCGCGTTGAGCATGGGGCTTGGGGGCGATGGAGGGGGGAATCCGCGGCGGTCCGGTGCAGAACCTCGTGCCGAGGGGTGACGCGGGCAAGGCGGGGAGCGTCCAAGCTGCTGAGGCAGGGGCCAGGCGGTAGCTGGCCAGCAGCGACGCACGCGCGCCACACGGGGGCGGCGGAGCGCGCAGGTTGGCAATCGCATGTGCCGGTAGGCTATTGTTCCATAGGTAGTTAGCACCCTCATTCGAACCGATGGCTCCGCGCCTGCTTCTTGCTTCGTGAGCGTGGATCGGGCCGACCATGACACGACTGAACCGCGCGAACCACGAGGCGATGTGACGGAAGGTGCGCACACCTGGATCCTGGGGATCTCCGCGTTCTACCACGACAGCGCCGCCGCCCTGCTGAGGGACGGCGAGATCGTCGCGGCCGGATCCGAGGAGCGATTCACGAGGAAGAAAGGGGACTCGGCGTTCCCGACGAACGCGGTGGAGTTCTGCCTCCGGCGCGCCGGCATCGGCGCGGACCAGCTCTCGTTCGTGGGCTTCTATGACAAGCCCCTGCTCAAGTTCGAGCGCATCCTCGAGACGTACATCGGGGTGGCGCCGCGCGGGGTCGGTTCGTTCCTGAAGGCGGGCCCGCTCTGGATCAAGGAGAAACTCTACCAGGACAACACGCTCCGCGACGAGCTCGGCGGCTACGAAGGGGATCTCTTCTACGCGGAGCACCACGAGTCGCACGCGGCGAGTGCGTTCTTCCCGTCCCCGTTCGAGGAGGCGGCGATCCTCACCATGGACGGCGTCGGCGAGTGGGCGACCACGAGCATCGGCGTCGGGAAGGGGAGTGACCTCCAGATCGTGAAGGAGCTCCACTGGCCCGACTCGCTCGGCCTCCTCTACTCCGCGTTCACCTACTACACCGGGTTCAAGGTCAACTCGGGCGAGTACAAGGTGATGGGGCTCGCGCCCTACGGGCAGCCGAAGTACGTCGACCTCATCTACGAGCACCTGATCGACCTGAAGGACGACGGGTCGTTCACGCTGAACCAGAAGTACTTCAACTACCTGAGCGGGCTCACCATGACGAGTCCGGCGTTCGACGAGGTGTTCGGCGGGCCGCCGCGCGTCGCCGAGACGCACCTGACGCAGCGCGAGATGGACCTCGCGCGGTCGGTGCAGGAGGTGTGCGAGGAGGTGATGCTCCGGATGGCACGCACGGCGCACCGGGAGACGGGGTCCGAGAACCTGTGCATGGCGGGGGGCGTGGCGCTCAACTGCGTCGGGAACGGCAAGCTCCTGCGCAACGGGCCCTTCAAGAACATCTGGATCCAGCCCGCCGCGGGGGACGCCGGCGGGGCGCTCGGCGTGGCACAGCTGATCTGGCACCGGCACTGCGAGAAGCCTCGGACGGTGGTCCCCGGCCGCGAC
This sequence comes from uncultured Gemmatimonas sp., assembly GCA_964529705.1. GTDB lineage: Bacteria > Gemmatimonadota > Gemmatimonadetes > Gemmatimonadales > Gemmatimonadaceae > Pseudogemmatithrix. Next base: position 26,160 of record CAZHAG010000025.1, read on the forward strand.
GCGATGCAGGGCGCGTACCTTGGCCCGGAGTACACGGACGCCGAGATCCAGAAGGCGATGGATGCGGTCGGCGCGAAGTACGTGAAGCTGGCGCGGCCGGAGCTCACCACCCAGGTGGCGCGCCACCTTGCCGAGGGGAAGATCATCGGCTGGCTGAACGGGCGGATGGAGTTCGGCCCGCGGTCGCTGGGGTGCCGGTCGATCCTCGGCGACCCGCGCAGCCCGAAGATGCAGGCGGACATGAACATCAAGATCAAGTTCCGCGAGGGGTTCCGGCCCTTCGCGCCGAGCGTGCTGCG
>CAZHAG010000026.1:0-19828 GCA_964529705.1 uncultured Gemmatimonas sp.
CGGCTCAAGCAGCTCCTCGACCTCCCGCTCGACGCGCCCCTCACGCTCACCACGCCCATCCGCGACGACTCCGCGGTGGTCGCGGAGCTCGGCGGCCCGCTCACCCTGGCCGACGCGCGCACCGTGACGCCGGACACCAGCGTGAGTTCGCGCGCGACGGTCCGCCAGGGGGAGGCGCAGGTGATGGCGCAGCAGAGCGCGCTCCGTGCGGCACGGCTCGCGCGCCTCCCGTCGCTCCAGCTCACCTCCACCTACCAGCGCTTCGCCTATCCGGCCGAGGGCACGTTCCTTCCCGGCGCACTCGACCTGTACTTCCCGAACTGGACCGTCTCGCTCGGGCTCTCGGTGCCGCTCTTCACCGGCGGCCGGCTCGTCGGCGACCGGATGGTGGCCGAGGCGAACCTCTCGCAGGCGATGCACCAGCTGCAGCAGACGCGCGAGCAGGCGGAACTGGACGCGCACCTCGCGCTCACGCAGCTCGAGCAGTCACAGGCCGCCTACCTCGCCTCCGTCGGCACGGACACGCAGGCCGAGCAGGCGTACCGGATCGCCGAGGTGCGCTTCGCCGAGGGGATCTCCACGCAGCTCGAGCTCACCGAGGTGCGCGTGCAGCTGGAGCAGGCGCGGCTGCAGCGCGTGAACGCGGCGCGCGACCTGGAGCTCGCGAAGCTCCGCCTCGCGCTCCTGAAGGACCTCCCGCTCTCCCAGGCCGGGGGGCGCTGACCATGACCCACGCCATCATCAATCACCTGAGGAAGTCCCCGATGTCCCGTTCGTCCCGTGCACTCTCGATCGTCGGCGCTGGCGCGCTCGTCCTCGTCGCGGCGGCCTGCGGCGGCACGGAGGCGGCGGACGCCGCGGCCGATACCCCGGTGACGGTGCAGGTGGGCCCGGAGGCGATGACGATCGCCGAGCGGACCACGCTCTCGTCGGGCCCGATCCTCTCCGGGACGCTCGTCGCCGAGCGCACGGCGCAGATCCGCGCCGAGGTCCCGGGCGCCGTGGTGCAGGTCTTCCACGATCCGGGGGCGCGGGTGGAGAAGGGCACCTCCCTCGCCAAGATCGACGACCGCGCGATCAACGACGCGTACCTCTCCGCGCGCTCGGGGCTCACGGCGGCGCAGACGGCGGCCGAGATCGCGAAGCGGGAGCTGGAGCGCTCGGAGAAGCTGATCGCGGTGGGCGCGATCGCGGACCGCGACCTCGAGAACGCGCGCCGCGGCGACCTCACGGCGCGCACCATGCTGGACGATGCGAAGGCGCGCCTCGCCGCCGCGCAGAAGCAGCTCGACGCGACCAACGTGCTCGCGCCCTACGCGGGCGTGGTGAGCGAGCGGATGGTCAGCGCCGGTGACATCGTGACCCCCGGGTCGCCGCTCTTCAGCGTGGTCGACCCGGCGACGATGCGGCTCGAGGCGGCGGTGCCGGCCGAGCAGCTCTCCGAGGTGCGCACCGGCTCGCCCGTGCGCTTCACGGTGACGGGATATCCCGGCCGCACCTTCCAGGGGCGCATCTCCAGCGTGAACCCCTCGGCCGACCCGCAGACGCGGCAGGTGCGGCTCTTCGTGCGGATCCCGAACGCGGGGAACCAGCTCGTGGCCGGGCTCTTCGCCGAGGGGCGCGTGGCCAGCGATTCGCGCGAGACGCTGACCGCGCCGCAGGCGGCGGTGGACGTGCGCGGCCTGGTGCCCACCGTGCTCCGCCTCAAGAATGGCCGCACCGAGAAGGTCGAGGTCACGCTCGGCGCGCGCGACGAATCCACGGAGCGCGTAGAGCTCCTCTCCGGCGTCACGGCCGGCGACACGCTGCTGGTCGGCGCGGCGCTCGGCATCTCCCCCAACACCCCCCTCAAGGTGAGCACGCCGGCGGACAAGCCGGCGCGCAACTAGCGGAGCGCCGCCGTGTTCATCTCCGATTTCGCCATCAAGAAGCCACTGATCACCGTCGTCTCGATGGTGACCCTGGTGGTCTTCGGGCTCTTCGCGCTCTGGCAGCTCGAGACGGATGAGTTCCCCGACGTGCAGCAGCCGATCATCAACGTCGCCATCCCGTACCCCGGCGCATCACCCGACGTGGTGGAGCGCGAGGTGCTCGACCGCGTGGAGGAGGCGGTGGCCGGCATCTCCGGCGTGGACCGCATCTCGGGGTCCGCGCAGGACGGTTTCGCGAACGTCACGGTGTTCTTCGTGTTCGAGAAGGACCTCCAGCAGGCGTCGCAGGACATCCGCGACAAGATCAGCTCCATCCGCTCCGACCTCCCGGTGGAGATGAAGGAGCCGGTGCTCACGCGCTTTGACCCGGCCGACCAGCCGATCGTGCAGCTCTCGCTCAACTCGAGCACGCTCGACGCGCCGGCGCTCACGCGCATCGCCGACCCCGGTGTCACGCGCGCGCTGCGGGGCATCCCCGGCGTGGCGGAGGCCGTGGTGGTTGGCGGCGTGGAGCGCGAGCTCACGGTGGAGATCCGTCCGGCCGCGATGGAGGCGGCGGGGATCACGGTGGCGCAGGTGGTGGGCGCGCTGCAATCGCAGAACCTCGCGGTGCCGGTGGGGCGGTTGAACGGCTCGCTCGATGAGCGCGCCATCCGCCTCAAGGGCAAGCTCGAGACGCCGGAGGATTTCCTGCGCCTCGTGGTGGCCGAGCGCGGCGGGCGGGCCATCCGCCTCGGCGAGGTCGCGTCCGCGCGCGACGGCACGGCGGAGGCGCGCACCGCGGCGATCTACAACGGCCGCGACGCGGTCGGCATCATGGTCAAGAAGTCCAAGGGGTACTCCACCACGCAGGTGAGCGAGGCGGTGCTGGCGGAGGTGGAGGAGGTGCGGGCGACCCTCCCCGCCGGCACGACGATCGACGTGATCCAGGACGCGGGGGAGCGGGTCCGCAACTCGGTGGCGAACGTGCAGCGGACGCTCTTCGAGGGCGCGCTGCTCACCGTGCTGGTGGTGTTCCTCTTCCTGAACTCCTGGCGCTCGACGGTGATCACGGGGCTCGCGCTCCCGATCTCCGTGCTGGCCAGCTTCATCGCCGTCTGGGCGTTCGGCTTCACGCTCAACACGATGTCCCTGCTCGGCCTCTCGCTCGCGATCGGCATCCTGATCGACGACGCGATCGTGGTGCGCGAGAACATCGTGCGGCACATCGAGATGGGGAAGGACCACTTCAAGGCGTCGCACGAGGGCACGGACGAGATCGGGCTCGCGGTCACCGCGACGACGCTCTCGATCGTGGCCGTCTTCGTGCCGATCGCGTTCATGTACGGGATCTCGGGGCAGTGGTTCAAGCCCTTCGCACTCACCATCGCGATGGCGGTGCTCGTCTCGCTCTTCGTCTCCTTCTCGCTCGACCCGATGCTCTCGGCGTACTGGCCGGACCCGGAGATCGAGGAGGGGCAGCACCGCAGCTGGATCTCGCGCAAGCTCGAGAAGTTCAACCAGTGGTTCGACCGCCGCTCGGGGGACTACACGCGCCTGATCGGCTGGGCGCTCGACCACCGGCTGGCCATGGTCCTGCTCGCCGGCGGGAGCCTCGTCGGCGCGCTCTGGGTGCAGGCCACGTTCGGGGGGTTCGGGTTCGTGCCCGTCTCCGACCGCTCGGAGATCACGATCCAGGTGGAGACGCCGCCGGGGTCGAACCTCGAGTACACGCGGCTCAAGGCGGAGGAGGCCGCGCGGATCGCGCGCGAGCACCCGCAGGTGCGCTACACCTTCACGACCATCGGGGCCGGGGGCGGACAGGACCCGTCTGAGGCGCTCGGGGCGGTGGACCTCGCGTCCGTGTACGTGCGCCTGATCCCGAAGGCCGAGCGCTCGCTCACGCAAGACGAGTTCGGTGCCGTGCTGCGCGAGGACGTGAAGCGGATCGGCGGGGCGACCGTCGCCGTCTTCACCTCCGGGTTCGGCGGTGCCATCAAGCAGGTGCAGCTCGAGTTGCGCGGCAACGACACGCAGGTGCTCCAACAGGCCGCGGACTCGGTCCTGCAGATCGTGCGCGCCATCCCGGGCGCCGTTGACGTGGGGCTCTCCACCAAGGGCCAGAAGCCCGAGCTCGAGATCGCGCTCAACCGGTCGCTGGCGGGCACGCTCGGCGTCACGGTCGGGCAGCTCGCGCAGTCGCTGCGCCCGGCCTTCGCCGGCGTGGATGCGGGGGACTGGGTCGATCCCGCGGGCGAGAACCGTAAGGTCCGCGTGCGCCTCGCTCCTGAGTCGCGCACGCGGGTGGCGGACATCGAGCGACTCCCGATCGCTGTCGCGGGCCAGGGAGGGCGCATGACCATGATGCCGCTCGGCCAGCTGGCGACGGTGTCGCAGGGCGTCGGGCCGGCGAAGATCAGCCACCTCGACCGCGACAACGTGATCGTGGTGCAGGCAAACCTCTCGGGGCGCTCGCTCGGCGAGGTCACGACCGACATCCAGACGGCGCTCTCCCGCACCCCGCTCCCGAGCGGCGTGCGGTGGTCGCTCGGCGGCGAGGCGCGCGACCAGGCGCAGGTGTTCGGCGACATCTTCGCCGCGCTCGGCATCGCGCTGCTGCTGATGTACCTGATCCTCGTGATGCAGTTCGGCTCGTTCCTGGAGCCCGTCGCGATCCTGATCTCGCTCCCGCTCTCGCTGATCGGCGTGGTGCTCGCGCTGCTCATCACGGGGGACACGCTGAACATCATGTCGATGATCGGCGTGATCCTGCTGATGGGGATCGTGGCGAAGAACGCGATCCTGCTGATCGACTTCGCGAAGTGGGGGCAGGAGCAGGGGATGGAACGCCGGGCCGCGATCATCGAGGCGGGGCGCGTGCGGTTGCGCCCCATCCTGATGACGACGATGGCGCTCATCGCGGGTATGATCCCGGTGGCGCTCGGCATCGGCGAAGGGGCGGACTTCCGCGCCCCGCTGGGGCGCGCGATCATCGGCGGCACCATCACCTCCACGCTCCTCACGCTCCTCGTGATCCCGACCGTCTACGAGATCATGGACGAGTGGCGCGTGCACGTCTCCGGGTGGTTCAAGTTCCCGGAGCGGCCCAAGACGGAGGAGTTCGCGATCCCCAAGCGGTAGTCGCCCGGTCGGACCGACGCGACGAAGGGGCCTGGCGGAATGATCTCCGCCAGGCCCCTTCGTCTTCCGTCAGCTCAGCCGGACCGGACTACGGGCGGCCGATCGGGCGCGGCACCGGCGGCCGGCGGCGGTGCTCGAGGAGCCAGGCGCGCTGCGCGGGGGTCAAGACGGCCCAGACTGCGCGGTGCAGCTCGACCACGTACGGGTGCAGGGCGCGGGCGATCTCACGTCCTTCCATCAGGATGGCATGCACCTCCTCGCGGGTCGCGCCCTCGAGGCGGGCGGCGCGGGCACGGAGGAAGACCGCGCGCAGCGAATCGAGTGAGGACTGGTGCTCGGCGCGGAAGGCCTGGCGCAGCGTGCGGATGGAGTCGATCTGCTCGGCGCTCAACCGCAGCGTGTCGGGGAGCCGGTGGAAGGCGGTGCCACCGTCGAACGGCTCGCCGGTCGGCGCGGTACCGAGGGTCCCTTCGAGGGACGACCCGGACTCACCGAACATCAGCAGGGCATAGTCGTCGGTGTCCGACGCGGCGGTGATGCCGGTCGGGGACTCGTTGCACGCGGCGAGCAGCACGGTCGCGGCAAGGGCGGGGGCGATCAACTTGCGGAACATGTGTCCTCTCCTGTGTGGCCAGTCGGCCGGTTGTCGCGAGGCTGGGTGGGAACCAGCGCGCGTTCACCCGTTGGATGCCTAGGCAAGACGAACGTTAATACCGCTGGAAACTTCCCCCGTTCGCTTGTGACGGGGGTCACACGTCAGCGTGTGTCGCGGCCTCCCGGAGCAGCCGCCAGGCCTCGGACAGGTGGGATTCCTGGGTCCTGATGTTGCCGATGGCCACGCGGAGCACATAGCGGTCCCCGAGCTTGGTGTGCGAGAGGAAGACCGATCCGCTGGCGTTCACCCGGTCGAGGATGCGCGCGTTGTGCGCGGCCAGGGCGCGCTCGACGCCCGCGAGCCGGGCGGGGACGGACCGGAAGCAGACCACCGACATCTCGACCGGGGCCACCACCTCCCATCCCGCCTCCCCCCGCACCCAGTCCGCGAACCTCGTGGCCAGCGCACAGTGGTGCTGCACCCGCGCGGCGAGCCCGCGCACCCCGAACGCCCGCATCACGAACCAGAGCTTGAGCGCCCGGAAGCGCCGCCCGAGCTGGAACGAGTAGTCGGAGAGGGAGAGGGCGACGTCCTGCTCCTCCGTCTCCAGGTAGGCGGGGGTGAGCGCGAAGGTGCGCTTGAGCACCCGGGGATGCCGCGTCCAGAGCACCGAGCAATCCATGGGGGTGAAGAGCCACTTGTGCGCGTTCACCACCAGGGAGTCCGCGTGCTCGACGCCGGCGAGGAGCGCGCGTCCCTGCGGCAGCAGGAGCATCGCGCCGCCATACGCCGCATCCGCGTGCAACCAGAGCGATTCGCGCCGGCAGAGCGTGGCGATCTCCGCGATCGGGTCCACGCTGGTCGTGGAGGTGCTGCCGAGCGTGGCCACCACCGCGAGCGGGCGGTACCCTGCGGCGCGGTCGGCGCGCACAGCGGCCTCGAGCGACGCGATGCGCATGCGGTACCGCTCGTCCGCCGCGATCCGCACCACGTTCTCCGCGCCGAGGCCGAGCGTGATCGCCGCCTTGTCCACGCTGGAGTGCGCGTGCTCCGAGCAATAGATGCGGAGGCGCGGGAGGTCGGCGCGTCCCGCCATGCCGCGGAGGCGGACCTCGAGCCCCGGATCCATCTCGCGCGCCGCCGCCAGGGCCTGCAGCGTGGAGACGGACGCGGTGTCCGTGATCATCCCGAACCAGTCCCCCGGGAGCCCGAACGCGTCGCGGAGCCAGCCGGTGGTCGTCTCCTCGAGCTCGGCGAGCGCCGGCGAGGTGCGCCAGAGGATCCCCACCTGGTTGAGCGCCGCCGTGAGCAGCTCGCCGAGGATCCCGGGGACCGAGGCCGTGTTCGCGAAGTAGGCCATGAAGCCCGGGTGGTTCCAGTGCGTGACGCCGGGCATGATCAGGCGGTCGATGTCGGCGAGGATCGCCTCCAGCGACTCCTCGGCTTCGGGCGCGTGGGGCGGGAGCGAGCGGCGCAGCTCGCCGGGCGAGAGCCGGGAGAGCACCGGGTAGCGTTCCGGCGTACGCAGGTACTCGGTGATCCAGGCGGTCAGGGCGGCCGCGTGTCGGGCGAACTCCTCTGGCGCGAGGTCGCCGGGCGGGGCAGGGTGGGGCGGGCGCGAGATGCGCTCGGGATCAGGCATGCACGAAATGGAGATGGCGGGCGGACGCGGGGCAATGGTCCTGGCGGCGCGGCATCCAGCGAGGAGGACGGCACGATGACGGAACGCGCGGACAGGCGGCTCGAGGCGGCGGTCGCGCTCGGGATCATCACGGAGGCCCAGGCCGCGGAGATCCGGGCCATCGCGCCTGAGCCGACGGATGTCCCCCGCGAGGCGCCGCGCGCGTTCAATGCCGCCACGCTCGCCTACATCCTCGGCGCCATCACCGTGGTGGTTGCCATGGGGTGGTTCCTCGCGGACCGCTGGGAGTGGCTCGGCGCCGCCGGCGTGCTCGCAGTGAGCCTGCTCTACGCCGCGCTCTTCGTCCTCGTGGGCACGCGCCTGCGCGCGGCGGGATTCGCCACCGCCGCCGGCTTCGCCGTGCTGCTGGCGGTCTGCATGGCGCCCGTGGTCACCGTCGCCTTCAATGAGCTGGTGGGATGGTTCGACGGTTCGCTGACGGCCACCTGCCACTATCCCGATTTCGTGCTGTGGACCTGCCGGGGCGAGGAGATGCTGGCCGAGCTCGTGACCGCGGCGGCGGCACTCGTGGCACTTCGACGCGTCCGGTTCTCGCTCCTCGTGCTTCCCCTCGCCGCCATCGCGGTGCGCTTCTTCTTCCATCTGGCCGACCTGCTCGGGCGCGACGGATACGGGAACGTCTCGGCAGGCTGGGTCTGGGTGATGGGCGCGAGCGCGCTCGTCGCGGCTGCCTACGCCACGGATCGGGCGCAGGATGTCGACGAGGATTTCGGGCTCTGGCTGCACCTCGCGGCGGCGGCCTGCGCCCTGGCGGCGACATTCCAGCTCTTCAACCTCTTCGACGAGTTCCGCTACCTGCTCATCCCCTCGGCCTTCGTCGCGTTCGCCGCTGCGCTCACCATGCGCCGGTTCATCTGGCTCGTGCTCGGGATGGTCTGGTTCATCTGGTACCTCGGGTGGCTCGCGAGCGACGTCTTCAAGGATTCGCCCCTCTTCCCTGTGGTGCTCGCCGCGATCGGCATCGGCACCATCGTGCTCACCGTCTGGGTGCAGAAGAACGCGGCGATGCTCGTGCAGCGCTTCGGCACGGTCACCTCGGACGGCAGGCCGCGTTTCCCGGGTGGCGTTCCCCTGCTCTTGGCCCCCGCGCTCGTCGCGGCGCTGCTCATGCCGCAGGCGCTCGAGGAGGACCGGGAAAGGCGCGCCGCCTCGGAGTGGATGGCCGAGCGCGCGCGGCTGGGGATCGAGCGGGAGAACGCGCGTGCCGCCGCCGACACCGCCGGTGCCCCGAACGCGCCACCGGAAACCCGCCCTACGCCCCGGCCGTAGGGTTCGAAGCACCTCCCCACGACCCTCCGGGTATCACCGTCGCGTGATGCCCGGGTTCCCCCTCATGCCCGTCGCACCGGAGTCCGGATGTCCGTGATCGGCTCGCTCGCGCTCGCCCTGCAGGTCTCCGTCTCCGTGGGGACCGGAGGCGCCGGTGTCCGGGTCGGGGACGAGGGAGACACGACGCGCCGGCCGGTGAAGCGTCTCGAGGTCACGGACGAGATGCGCCGCACGGCGTTCAAGGACCCCGCGGCGCGTGAGCTCCTGCTCCGCGCGCGCGCCTCGCGGCTGGAGGCGGACTCGCTCCTCGCCAGCTACGACGCCAGGACGTACCAGCGCATCTCCGTGGGCATGTCGCTGCGCGAGACCTCCCGTTCCCGTCTCGCCTTCCGCGCCGAGAACGCCACGCGCGTGCGCTGGCACAAGGATGTCGGCGCGCGGGTGGAGGTCCTGGGAGCACGCGCGGCGATCCCGATCGCCGGCGTCGCGCAGCGCGAGGCGCAGGCCGAGGTCCGCAACGAGGCGGGGGACATGCTGTCGGTCCCATACTACCCGGGGATCGACCAGCTCTGGATGAGCGATGGCGGCCTCGCCCGCGCCGAGGTGGACGAGCGCGAGATCGTGCACCCGATCGCCGAGGGGGCGGAGGCGTACTACACCTACGCGACCGGCGACTCCGTGATCATGACGCTGCCGGACGGCAAGCGGATCACGCTGCGGGAGCTGCGGATCACGGCGCGCGAGCCGAAGTGGAACGTGACCGTCGGCTCCTTCTGGTTCGACACCGAGCGCGCGAACCTCGTGCGGGCGATCTACCGGCTCTCCACCCAGATGAACATCTGGGACGTCGCCCAGGCCGACGACTCGACCGCCATGGATGACGTCCCGATCTGGGTGAAGCCGCTGATCACGCCGATGCTCGCGGACATCACGGCGATCAGCGTGGAGTATGGACTGCAGGACCAGCGCTTCTGGCTCCCCAAGTCGCGTGGGATGGAGGGGTACGCGCGGGTGAGCTTCATGCGCGTGCCGCTCCAGATCGAGCAGCGCTACACCTACGAGAGCGTGAACGCGCTCGAGTCGTTGCCGGCGATCGACCTCCCGCCGCCGAGTCGCTACCGGGCCATCCGCGACAGCCTCTACGCCAGCGGCCTGGACTCCGCGACGGTGCGCAAGCAGATGCGCGAGTACACGGTCGAGCGCGATTCCGCGCGCGTGCGGGCGCGCGTCGCCCAGTGCGCCGCCGGACCGAACTACACCGAGTACCAGCGGCGGTACGACGGCACGCTGACCATCGCCGTCGACATCCCCTGTGACTCCAGCCGGCTCTCGAATTCCGAGGCGCTCCCCGGGTCGATCTACGACTCGGGCGAGGAGCTCTTCGGGACGCGGGAACGGGACGAGCTCGTGAAGGCGCTCAAGATGGGACTGCAGCCGGGGTGGGGGCCGCAGGCGCCGCGCATCGAGTACGGGCTCGCGCACACGCGCTTCAATCGCGTGGAGGGGTTCTCCACGGGCGCGACGGTCACCTCGACGCTCGGCGAGGGGTACACCGCGGCCCTCGGTGCGCGCGCCTCGACCGCCGACCTGCAGTTGAACGGGGACCTCTCGCTCACGCGGAGCAATGGGCGGAGCCAGGTGCGGGCCACGGTGTTCCGGCGCCTCGCGGTGAGCTCCGACTTCGGCGACCCGCTCTCGTTCGGCGCTTCGTTCGCGAACTTCCTCTACGCGCGCGACGAGGGGTTCTACCACCGCGCGTGGGGGGGTGAGATCGCCGGGACGCGTCCCATGCGCGGTGGGCTCGACTGGAGGGTCTTCGCGGAGCAGCAGTGGTCCGCGCCCGTGGAGAACACCTGGTCGCTCTTCGGCGGGACGAACGATCCGCGCTATCCGGGTTCCGTGGTCGCGGACGAGGGGTGGTACTACGGCGCCGCGCTGCGTTGGCGCGGGAGCCGCGGCCTCGACCCCCGCGGCTGGCGCCTCACCGGCGACTTGCGCCTTGAGGGAGGCACCGGGGAGATGGACTACGGGCGCGTGCTCGCCGAGGGGACCGTCTCGCGCGGCTTCGGGTCCCTGGCCGCGTCGCTGACGGGGGCGGCCGGCACCTCGGAGGGCGCCCTGCCGGCGCAGCGCCACTTCTTCCTCGGCGGGCTGCAGACCGTGCGCGGGCAGGACGCCGGCGCCGGGTACGGGGAGGCCTTCTGGATGTCCCGTTTCGAGTTGGGGCAGAACCGCCCGGGCTTCCGGCCGGTCGTCTTCGGCGACCTCGGCTGGGCGGGAGCGCGAGACGCCTGGGGTACGCCGGGACGGTTGATGAGCGGGGCTGGCGTGGGGGTCAGCTTCCTCGACGGGATGATCCGGATGGACCTCTCGCGCGGGATCTTCCCCCGGGTCCAGACGCGCTTCGACATCTCGCTCGAGGCACGATTCTAGAGGTTCGCCGCGCCGGCGCGTGGACAGGCGCGCCCTGTGACGTGGGTGCTTGCGGAAGTGACTCGGGAAGACGCTGATTAGTCAACCGGTTCACAACCCGCGAGGAGCGACGTCCTGCCCGACACAGCGGTGCACGCCCAGAGCGAAGAACAGATGCACGCGGAGATCCTGCTCTGGCTGGGTCGCTATCGTGCCATCTTCGTCCCGCTGATCGGTCTCTCCGCCGTCACGCTCAAATGGTTCGGCGTGGTCTCCGCGGAGTCGATCCTGGTCGGGCGGTTCGGGATGCGCCGCCTGCTGCTCGCGACCACGGTGCTCATCGTCGCCTACGTGCTCTTCCAGCGACTGGTGGGCTGGCAGGTGCGCCGGGCCGGGGTCGCGAGCCACGCGGTGGTCGTGAGCGCCATCGCCTCCGACATCATCGCGCTCTTCGTGGGCGTCGCGCTCCTCACGCCGCCGGAGCACTACGACCGGGCGCTGATCATCTCGATCTTCACCGTCCAGATCACCCAGATCTTCTTCGGCTGGACCGCGACGATCTGGAACCTCGTGCTCATCGCGGGCGGCTACACCACGCTCGTGGCGTTCGCGGCGGATGCCGGCGCGCCGATCGTGCCCGGCGAGGAGCTCTGGACGCTCGCGCTCTACGGCATCGGCGTGCTCCTCTATGTCGCGCTCTCAGGGCATGTCGGCTCCCGCATGCGGAGCCTGGTCGCGATCTTCCACCGGGCGCAGGAGGGGGACTTCTCCGGGCGCTACGATGAGCATGCCGACCAGATGCCCGACCCGGTGACGGTGATCGGGCGGGAGTACAACCGGCTGCGCGCGCACCTCGAGGCCATCGTCCTCACGGACCCGCTCTCCGGCTGCTTCAACCGGCGCGGGCTCAACCAGCTCGCGGAGCGCGAGGTCTCGCGCGCCGTGCGCGGCAAGAAGCAGATCGCCGTGCTCGCGCTCGACGTGGACCACTTCAAGACCATCAACGACGACTACGGCCACCTCACGGGGGACGAGGTGATCCGCGAGGTGGGCGCGCTGCTGCGGGAGACCGCGCGCGACGTGGACGTGGTGGCGCGCATCGGCGGGGAGGAGTTCACCATCCTCGCCCCCGACTCCAACGAGGAGGGTGCGATGCGGTTCGCCGAGCGCGTGCTGGAGGCGTTCCGTGCGCACCGCTTCCGCTCGCTCCCCCCCGACCGCCGGATCACGGTGAGCGTCGGGGTCTCGTCGGCGCCCGCGCACGACGACATGATCGCGAAGACCCTCCTCGCCCGCGCGGACGAGGCGCTCTACACCGCCAAGCGCACCGGCCGCGACCGCTCCGTGCTCTGGCATGCCGGGATGCGCGCGTTCGAGGCGTCCGTGACCGGCGGCCAGCCCCGGGGCTCGGTCGTGGGGATGATCCGGCTGAACGGCTGAGGGGCGCGCGGGCTAGAGCCGGAGCCGGCCCTCGCCCATCAGCACCGCACGGCCCGCCACGCGCACGGCCGTCACCGCGCCGCCGGCCTTGGTGGCGCTCACGTCGAGGCGGCTCGGCCGCCCCATCTCGATGCCCTGGTCCACCGACCAGGCGAACGCGCCCTCGGCCTTCGCCTCCTTCATCGCGAGCCAGCCGCCGAACGCGGCCACTGCGCTCCCGGTCGCCGGGTCCTCCGGCACGTTGATCCCGGGTGCGAACATCCGCGCACGCCAGTGGTGCTCCCCTTGCTCGGCGTCGCGCGCCGCGACGAAGATCTCCGGCGCCCAGAAGCGCTTCAGGGTCGCTTCCCAGCGGTCCACGCGGACCCGCGCGCGGGCGAGCGCGGCGAGGCTCTTCACGGGGACGAGGAGGAAGGGGTAGCCGCACGAGACGGCCTGCGGCGAGAGCGCCCCGCCCACGAGGTCCGCCGGCTCGAGCGAGAGGATCTCGGAGAGGGTGTTGATGGTCGGCGTCTGCGGCCCCACCTCCGGGAGCTTCGCCACCGAGAGCTCCGCCCAGGCGCGGGCGTCGCTCTCGATGCGCACGTCGACCGGCACGACGCCGACGCCGAGCTCGAGCCGGAACTTCCCCGACTGGCCCTCGAGCGCGCCCTCGCAGAGGGCGAGCGCGGCCGCGGTGCCGACCACCGGGTGCCCCGCGAACGGGATCTCCCCGCCCGGCGTGAAGATCCGCACGCGTCGCGTGTGCGCGGGGTCCTCCGCCGGGTAGCAGAAGGTCACCTCGGAGAAGTTGAACTCCCGGGTGATCGGGAGGAGCGACGCCTCGGGGATGCCGGTCGCGTCGGGGAAGACCGCGAGCTGGTTCCCCCCGAAGGGCGTGGCGGTGAAGACGTCCAGCGTGATGAAGCGGCTCACTTCGCTCCCATGAACGGATAGCGGAAGTCCGTCGGGGGCGCGAAGGTCTCCTTCACCGTGCGCGCGCTCACCCAGCGCGTGAGGTTCAGCTTGGAGCCGGCCTTGTCGTTCGTGCCCGACGCCCGCGCGCCGCCGAAGGGCTGCTGCCCCACCACGGCACCGGTGCACTTGTCGTTCACGTAGAAGTTGCCCGCTGCATGGCGGAGCGCGGCGTGCGCCTCGCGCACGGCGGCGCGGTCCTGGCTGAACACCGCACCCGTGAGCGCGTAGGGCGAGGTGCGGTCCACGAGCTTGAGCGTCTCGCCCCACTTCGCGTCGTCATAGACGAACGCGGTGAGCACGGGACCGAAGATCTCCTCGCACATCAGCTGGTACTGCGGGTCGGTGGTCTGCACGAGCGTCGGGTCGATGAACCAGCCGGTCGTCCCGTCCGCCTTCCCCCCGGCGATGACCTTCGCCGACTTCTTCGCGGTCTTCAGGTAGCCGCTGATCCGGTCGAAGGCGCGCTGGTCGATCACCGCGCCCATGAAGTTCGTGAAGTCGTTCACATCCCCGACCTTGATCTCCTCCATCATCGCGACCATCCGCGCCTTCACCTCGGGCCAGAGCGACTTGGGGATGTACACGCGACTGGCCGCCGAGCACTTCTGGCCCTGGTACTCGAACGCGCCGCGGACGATCGCCACCGCGAGTGCGGCCACGTCGGCCGAGGGATGCGCGAGGATGAAGTCCTTGCCCCCCGTCTCGCCGACGATGCGCGGGTAGGAGCGGTACTTCCCCATGTTCTGGCCGATCGTGCTCCACATCGAGTTGAAGACGCCCGTGGACCCCGTGAAGTGCACGCCGGCCAGGTCCTCGTGCGAGAGCGCGATCTCGGAGATCATCGCGGGGTCGCCGGGGAGGAAGTTGATCACGCCCGGCGGGAGCCCGGCCTCGTGCAGGAGCTGGAGCGTGTGCCAGGCCGAGAGCATCGCGGAGGCGGCGGGCTTCCAGAGCACCACGTTCCCCATCAGCGCGGGCGCCGTGGGGAGGTTCCCGCCGATGGCGGTGAAGTTGAAGGGGGTCACCGCGTAGACGAACCCCTCGAGGGCGCGGTATTCGCTCTGGTTCCAGACGCCGGGGCCGTTGATCGGCTGCTCCGCGCAGAGCTCCCGCGCGAAGGCGACGTTGAAGCGGAAGAAGTCGATCATCTCGCAGGCGGCGTCGATCTCCGCCTGGAACGCGGTCTTCGACTGGCCGAGCATCGTGGCGGCGTTGAGCGTGTCGCGGTGCGTGGTGGCGAGGAGGTCCGCCGCCTTGAGGAAGACCGCCGCGCGCTCCTCCCAGGTCCACTCCGACCACTCCTTCCACGCCTTCTTCCCGCTGGCGATCGCCGCGCGCACGTCGGCGGCGGTGGCCTTGTGGTAGGTGGCGGTGACGTGCTTGTGCTTGTGTGGGGAGACGGCCTTCCCCTGTTCCCCGGTGCGGATCTCCTTCCCGCCGATCACCACGGGGATGTCCGGACGCTCCCCCTCCATCGCCTTCAGGCGTGCCTTGAGCGCGGCGCGTTCCGGGGTGCCGGGCGCGTAGCTGCGGATCGGCTCGTTGATCGGCGGCGGGAGCTGGCGGACGCCGTTGGGCGAGAATGTCGTCATCGTCGTGGGGGCTGCGGTGGGACGGAGCGGGATCCCGGGACCGTCAGGGCGCTTCCGGGCGTGCGGTGGAAATCTAATCCCGCGTCTGGTGATACTTCACGGATGGCCAGACTCGCACCGCTCCCCGTCCTCGCCCTGCTGCTTGGCGCCTGCGTCCCCGAGCCGGTGCGGTGGGACGAGGCGCTCACCCGCGTCTCCGGCACCGTGGCGGACACGCTGCAGCTCGAACTGGACGCGGCCGGCGCGCCGGTCTTCAGACGGGCGTGGGAACCCGAAGCGTGGCCCTCCGAGGCCGCGCTCTGCGCGGCGACCCGGCGCGCGACGCCGGCACTCGACGGCGAGGCGTTCGCCTCCTGGTTCACGGTGCGGCCGGACTCGAGCGTGGTGCTGCGCGTCGCCCGCTCGGACGACGGCGGCCGCACCTGGAACGCGGCGGTGACCGCCGACTCCACCGACGTCGGGCGCGCGGGGTGCGACCGCCCCGCGCCCTACATCTACGCCGACTCGATCAACGCGTACGTCCACGTGGCGTACCATCTCGTGGGGCGCGAGGGGGCGGGCGTCTTCTTCACGCACACCATGGACCGGGGCGGGATGTTCCACGCCGTCGTGCCGATCGTGTACGGCGACCGCCCCTCCGCCGCCTCGGTCGCCTCGCATGGCGACACGATCGTCGTCGCGTTCGAGGACCCGAACAGCCGCTTCCCGCGCCTCGGCCTCGCGCTCTCCCTCACGCAAGGGCACATTTTCGAGGCGCGCACCTCGGCGTCCGACGAGACGGGCGAGGCGCGCACGCCGCGCGTCGCGCTGCGCGGCGACCGCATCGCCGTCGCCTGGACGGCGACGCAGCGGGGCGGCGGAGTGCCGCGGATCGTGGTGCGACAAGGCACACTGGTGTTCTGAGGACTTGCCGATGCGGCTCCTGCTCGCCGACGACGACGAACTGATGCGGGAGCTGCTCGCCGCGGTGTTCACGGCGCACGGTCACGAGGTGGAGTCGTTCGCGGACGGCGCGGCGATCTGGCGCGCGTTCGAGGTCGAGCCGGCGGCGATGGTGGTGCTGGACTGGGAGATGCCGGGGCTCGACGGGCTCGAGGTCTGCCGGCGGATCCGTTCCCATCCCGAGGGCGCGGACACCTTCCTGCAGGTCATCACCGCCCGTAGCGGGATGCACAACCTCGATGCCGTGCTCGACTCCGGGGCGGACGACTACCTCCCGAAGCCGGTGTCCCCCGAGGAGATCGCGGCGCGGCTCCGGATCGCCGAGCGCCGGATGGAGATCGCGCAGGCGCGGCGGCGTGCCGAGGACGAGCTGCGGAAGGCGCGCTACCTGGCCGGCGTCGGCGAGCTCTCGCTCGCGCTGCAGCACGAGATCAACAACCCGCTCGCCGCGCTCCTCACCAACAGCGCGCTCGTCGCGAGCGGGATGCTCGCGCCCGAGGAGACCAAGGAGTGCCTGGCGACGATCGACGTGCAGGCGCGGCGCATCGCCGACGTGGTGAAGCGGCTCAACGGCATGGACGACCCACGCTCCGTGGAGTACGTGAAGGGCCAGCGCATGGTGGACCTCGGCGACGATCGGGGCGCGTCGGGGAGGAAGGCGCGATGAGCGCGCGCATCATCGGGGTGCACGCCGCGGATGATGGCGGGCTGCCGATGGCGGTGCGCCGCGCGGCCGCAGCCGGCGCCCGCGCGCTGCAGGTCTTCACCGCGCCCCCCACCTACTACAACGAGAAGGTGGGCCTCAAGGCGGACAAGGCGGCGAAGGTCCACGCCGCGCTCGCCGAGGCCGGCATCGAGCGCCGCCACGTGCTCGTGCACGCGGCCTACGTGCTCAACACCGCCTCGCCGGAGGAGACCAAGGCGATGCGTGCGCGCGCCGGGCTCGCCAAGGAGCTCGAGCGGAGCACTGCGCTGGCCGCGGGCGGATGCTGCTTCCACCCCGGCTCCGCCGGCGACTCGGATCCCACCGACGCCGCGGTGCGCGTGGGGCTGACGATCCGGCATGCGCTCGAGACGGTGGCCGAGTCCGATGACGGCACGCGAATACTGATCGAGAACACCGCAGGCGCCGGACGGACGATGGGACGGAGCGCCGAGGAGATCGCCCTGATGCTCGCCCAGGTGCCCGCGGAGCTGCGGCACCGCACGGGGTACGGGCTCGACACCTGCCACCTCTTCGCCGCGGGGCACGACATCGCCAGCTCGGCGGAGGCGCAGCGCGCGACGCTGGAGCGGTTCGTCGACGTCATCGGCGAGAAGCCGGCGTTCTTCCACCTGAACGACAGCCAGCACCCGTTCGGGTCGAACAAGGACCGCCACGCGCTCATCGGGGAGGGGGCGATCGGTGCGGAGCCGTTCCGCTGGCTCCTGGCCGATGCGATCTCCCTCGGGATCCCGCTCATCCTGGAGACGCCCTCCGAGCGGGAGACGGTCGTCGAGGACGACCCCACGGCGGACCCCGCGGATGCGCGGATGATCGCGCTGCTGGGCGGATTCCTGGCGTCGTAGGGGTCCGTCCCCGAGGGGAACCGGGGCTTCCCCAGAGGGGCGCCAGAGGGGAATGCCTATTGCGCGCCAGAGGGAGCGCTTTACCTTCGAGTCAGATCGCGCACGTGCTCGACCGGGCGCAGCACGCGATCATCACATCCTTTCGAGGAGATTTCCAGATGGCTGCCAAGAAGAAGAAGGCCGCGAAGAAGGCCACGAAGAAGAAGGCGCCGGCGAAGAAGCGCAAGCCGAATGCGGCGTTCATGAAGCCCGTGACGCCGAACGAGAAGCTCGCCGCCGTCGTCGGCTCGTCGCCGCTGCCGCGCACCGAGCTCACCAAGAAGCTCTGGGTGTACATCAAGAAGCACGGCCTGCAGGACAAGAAGAACCGCCGCATGATCAACGCCGACGCCGCGCTCAAGGCGGTCTTCGGTGGCAAGGGTCAGGTGTCGATGTTCGACATGACCAAGCTCGTCTCGAAGAACCTCAAGTAGTCCTTCGGACGACCCGCTGGAGCGAGGGGCGCGCCGCGAGGCGCGCCCCTCTCGTATTCAGGGCCCCTCGTGGGCAGATTCCGAGGGCGCGGTGAGCCCGCGCCGGGGCCGCGCGCCCCCTCTCGATTCCGACCACTCCCGGGACCCCGTGGCCGCCAGCAAGAAGTCCGACAAGCCGAAGAACACCGTGGCCGCCGCGCGCGGCCGGAAGGGCGGGAAGCCGTTCGATGCGAAGCGCTTCTGGGAAGGATTCAAGTCGCTCGCGGGCACCATCGCGATCTTCCTCATCCTCCGCACCTTCTTCATCGAGGCCTACCGGATCCCCTCCGGCTCGATGATCCCGTCGATGCTGATCGGCGACTGGCTCTTCGTGAACAAGCTGCGCTACGGCCCGCACGTGCCGTTCACCGACGTCAACCTCCCGGGGTACGCGGAGCCGCAGCGCGGCGAGATCGTGGTCTTCATCTCGCCGTTGCAGATCGACCAGCCGCACGACCCGACGCCGATCCTCGTGAAGCGGCTCATCGGGATGCCGGGGGACACGATCTTCTCGCGCGCGGGGGTGGTGCACATCAACGGCGAACCCCAGCTGCAGGGATACGGCGCCGCCTTCCCGGGCGCGCACCCGGACTACGTGGACCCGCTCTTCGACTGGCAGAAGCGCGTGCAGCTGACCGAGTCCCGGTTCGGCCCCGCGCCCGAACAGCCCACCGTCGACGACTGGGGCCCGCTCGTCGTGCCCGCGGGGCACTACTGGATGATGGGGGACAACCGGTACAACTCGAAGGACAGCCGGTACTGGAGCTTCGTCCCTCGCGCGAACGTCCGCGGACGCCCACTCTTCGTGTACTACTCGTACAACCGGGACGACTCCGACCGGCCGCTCCCGTTCCTCACGGACATCCGCTGGTCACGGATCGGACACGTCATCCGATGAACGCCATGTCGATCTCCCCGCGCCTCGCCGGCCACATGGTGCGCTCCGTCATCGCGCTGTCGGTCGCGATCCTCGGGCTCGCGTGCCTCGAGCGCGGCGATGACGAGGGTGAACTCCACGAGGCCGCGGCCGCCGACACGGCGGTCTACCTCACCCCCTACGGTCCCCCGACCCGCCCCTTCTCCCCGGCCGTGCGCGTCGGCAACGTGATCTTCCTCTCGGGCCAGATCGGCACCGACGCCTCGGCCAGCGGCGGCGTGGTCCCGGGCGGCATCGAGGCCGAGACGCGGCAGACGCTCGACAACATCAAGCAGGTGCTCACCGACATCGGGTCCTCGATGGACCAGGTGGTGAAGTGCACCGTGATGATGGCCGACATGAAGGAGTGGGACCGGATGAACGCGGTCTACGTGACCTACTTCAAGCCGGGTCGCCTCCCCGCCCGCAGCGCCCTCGGCGCCAACGGACTCGCCCTCGGCGCCCGCGTCGAGATCGAGTGCATCGCGAGCGCCTGACCCATGCCCCTCCTCCGCTCGACGGTCGTGATGTCGTCGCTGGAGGAACCGGCGTTCGTCCGCCGCATCTCGCTCTCCCTTCCGGTCATGGCCCTGCTCACGGGCGCCGGGCTCCGCACCTACCGCGCGATCGTGCTGCAGTACGGGTGGAGCGACCGCTGGCTCTGGGTCGGCGGCACCTTCATCGTCGGGATGGCGTTCCTCTTCCTGATGGCGACGCTGCACCTCGGCAACCACCCGGCGCGCTCCTGGGTCTGGCGGGCGCCCCTCTTCGCCTTCCTTGAGTCGGTCACGGAGATCGCCGTCAGCCTGGGCCTCACGCTCGCGGGGCTCGAACGCATCGGAAGCCTCACCGCGACCCTCGAGGATTGGGA
>CAZHAG010000026.1:19928-23474 GCA_964529705.1 uncultured Gemmatimonas sp.
TTCGGCACGCTCCGCGAGCAGGCCGAGGTGCAGCAGCGCTGGCTCGAGCAGCGGATGCGCACCGTGCTCCCCGCGCTGATGCGGAAACATGGCGTGGATTCGTGGGTGATCCCCATGCGCGAGTACAACGAGGACCCGACCTTCTCGTCGCTCGTCTCGCCGACGACCTTCGCCGCTCGCCGTCGCACGATCTACGTCTTCTTCGACAAGTGCGCGGCCGGCGGCCGCACCGACCCCGGGGATGGCTCCTGCATCGAGCGCATCGCACTCGGCGGCACGTCGCAGGGCGGGGTGTACGAGGCGCGGCGCGCGATGAAGACCGTCACCGCCGACGTGGGCGGGCGGCAGGCCGAGCTCTGGGGCGACGAGCAGTGGCAGGTGCTCAAGGACGTGCTCGAGGAGCGCTCGCCAAACGTCGTTGCGATCAACTCCTCGCGGACCTTCGCCTTCACCGACGGCCTCACCTCCGGTGAGCGCGACGGGATGACCGAGGCGCTCGGCACCAAGTGGTCCTCGCGCTTCCGGCCCGCGGAGGCGCTGGCGCTCGAGCTCATCGCCACGCGCCTGCCGGAGGAGGAGGCGTACTACGGCAAGCTGCAGGCGCTGGTCTGGGAGCTCACGCAGCGGATGTTCTCGGCCGAGGTGATCACCCCCGGCGTGACGCGCACGAGCGACCTCGTCTGGTGGTGGCGCCAGCAGGTGAACGACCGCGGCCTCGGCACCTGGTTCCAGCCGAGCGTGAGCGTGCAGCGCCGGGGCACGAGCGGGGACGCGCTCGGTGAGGACCCGGTGATCCAGCGTGGCGACGTGCTCCACTGCGACGTGGGCATCACCGCGCTCGGCCTCGCCACCGACACGCAGCACAACGCGTACGTGCTCCTCCCCGGCGAGACGGCGGCCCCGGCGGGCCTCACCGCGGCGCTCCACAACGCCAACCGGCTGCAGGACATCGTGATGGAGGAGCTCCGCCCGGGCCGCACCGGGAACGAGATCCTCGCGAGCTCGCTCCAGCGCATGAAGGCGGGGGGGATCGACGGCACGGTCTACTCGCATCCCATCGGCAAGCACGGCCACGGGGCCGGCCCGCTCCTCGGGCTCTGGGACTACCAGGATGGCGTGCCCGGGCGCGGCGATGCGCGCGTGATCCCGAGCATGTGGTACTCGATCGAGCTGCAGGCGACGACGAAGGTGGCCGAATGGGGCGGGCAGCCGGTGCGGATGGCGCAGGAGGAGGACGCGATCATCGGCGCCGACGGCAGGACGCGCTGGGCGATCCGCCGGCAGGATCAATTGTTCCTCGTGCGCTGAGCGCGACTAGGTTTCGAGGGGTATGAAGAAAGGGCGCAAGGAACTCATCGTCGTGGGCGACCGCGTCCTCATCCGCGTGGAGGATGGGGAGGAGCGTTCCAAGGTCGGGCTCTACCTGCCGGCGACGGCGGTGGACAGCCAGGCCGTGCAGGGCGGGACGATCGTGGCCACCGGGCCCGGCCAGCCGCTGCCGGAGGTGAGCGACCACCTCGACGAACCCTGGCGGATCGGTGCGGCGAAGGACACCCGGTACGTGCCGCTGCAGGCGCAGGTGGGGGACTACGCGCTCTTCTTCCGGAAGGCGGCCGTGGAGATCACGTTCGAGGGAGACCGGTTCCTCGTCGTGCCGCAGGCCGCGATCCTCGCCCTCTCGCGCGAATAGCCGCGCTGCCTCTCAATCAACAGGACCCGACCATGATGTACGATGAACGGATGATCGCCCCGATGCGCGCCGAGCTCACGCGGCTCGGCGTGAAGGAGCTCCGCACTGCCGATGCTGTTGATGCCGCGCTCAAGGGCGCGAGCGGCACGCAGCTCGTGATCGTGAACTCTGTCTGCGGCTGCGCCGCGCGGAACCTGCGCCCCGCGGTCGCGATCGCGCTCGGGCACGCCACCACGCCCGACGCGAGCTTCACCGTCTTCGCGGGCAACGACGTGGACGCCACGCGCCAGGCGCGCAGCTACTTCACGGGCTACGCGCCGAGCTCGCCGAGCATGGCGCTCTTCCGCGACGGCAAGCTCGTGCACATGGTCGAGCGCTGGCAGATCGAGGGCCGGAGCGTGGAGTCCATCGCCGCCGACCTCACCAGCGCGTTCGACCGGCACTGCGGGGCGACGGTCGGCTGAGTTCGCGCCCGGCGCCCCGCGCGTGCCCGTGGTGGCACGCTAGCGCCGCTGCTCTCCCGCGTCCCGCAGGGCCGCCAGCACCTCATCCCCCGTCACTGCACGCGGCACGCTCCACGGCCCGTCGCGGCGCGTCGGGACGGTCACGCGCGACGGCGTGCCGTCGGCGCCCAGCACGACCAGCGCCGAGGCCTCGACCTTCCCGGTCTCCGACGGCGCGAGCGAGATGTTCAGCACCCAGCGCCCTTCCTGCGGCCACTGGCGCGTGAGGGCGAACGAGGCCGCGCGTTCGGTGGGCCCGAAGCGCAGCTGCACCGTGCGGCGCTCCCCGCCCACGATCCCCTCCGCGGTCCCCCGCAGCGGCATCGCCGACGGCGTGCCGTGATGGAAGGTGTTCACGACGAGCACGGCGTCACGCGTGCGCTGGTCGTGCGGGTTGGCGGGGTACTCGATGCTGATCCAGGGCGGACCGGCCACGGCCGGGACGGCCGCCAAGGTGAGCAAGGCGATGGCGAGATGGCGCGCGGAGCGGAGCATGGGTCCTCCCGGTCCGGTGGACCGGATGAGTGAGCGGCCGACCGGGCCGCTAGGCGGGGAGGGGGACTAGCGGTCGCGGAAGAAGGCGGCGCCCTTGAACGAGCGCACGACGATCGTGGCCGCGGAGGCCTTGGAGCTCTTCAGGTTGAGGTCGAACTGGCGCGGCGCCGCCCGCTTGCCCGCGTCGGCGGGTGCGGCGAGCGGCGATCCGTTCACGGTCGTGGGCGCGTCCGTGGTCACGCGGGCGGGCGTCCCCTTGGGGAGCACCACCTCCACGTTCCCGCTGTGCGTCTCGATCGTGAGGTCGGCGTCGGGTCGCAGTGCGGCATCGACCAGCACGCTGCCGGAGATCGTCTCGAGTCGCGCCCGGCCGAGCGGGCCGGCGTTCACGCGCAGGGAACCGCTCACCGAGACCAGGAGCGCGTCGCTCGCGGCCCCCTCCCAGCGAAGTGCACCGCTGGCGGTCTTGGCCCGCAGTGTCTCGGGCGATCCGCGCACGTCGAGCGTGCCGTCCATCGTCTCCACCGAGAGGGCGCGCGGCGACCCGACGGCCACGAGCCGTCCGCTCACGGTCCCGAGGTCGACCGTGCCGATGAGTCCCTCGGTCTCGATGTCGGTCGCGGCGCCGCGCACCCAGACGTCGGCGGTGGCGGGCACGCGCACCACTAGCACCGCGGCGCCGTCCGGGCGCGAGGCGCTTCCCTCCACGCCCAGTTTCACGCCGCTCAGGCCCCCGCCGCCGAAGAACTGCATCCCAGCGGCCATGGTGCCCGTGACGACGACGGAGTCGTGGTCCCAGCCGATCACGCGCACGCTGCCCACGAAGTTGAAGATCTTGACGGCGCCGTCGGCGGCGAG
>CAZHAG010000026.1:23574-26005 GCA_964529705.1 uncultured Gemmatimonas sp.
GTCCGCAGCGACCGCTCGAGCACGGCCCGCGTCGCGGGTTCGAGGCGCTCGGCGCGCTGCTCGAGCAGCATCGTGAGCTCCGCCGCCGAGCGTTCGTAGGAGGCGAAGGTCACGAGTCCGTCGGATAGGGGTTCTGGCCGCTCCTGCGCCACGGGCGGCGGAGCCGGGTCGCGCAGCCGCCACGTGACAGTGGCCGTCGCGAGCACCAGCACAGCCGCAGCAGCCGCGACCCAGCCGACGGGCAGGGAGACGCGCCGCCCTCGCTGCGGCGCGGCTGACGCCTCATGCGCGGTGGGTGAGGTCGGCAACGCGCGCACGCGCTCCGCCTCGAGCTGCGCCCGGATCCCGGGCCAGAGGTCGCGCTCCGGCGGGATCCCCTCGGGCAGGCGCCCGATCGCGTCGCGCAGGCGCGGGTCGTCGTCAGGCATCTGGTGGTCGGTCATCGGTCGAGCTCCTCCCTCAAGCGGCGGCGCGCACGGTGCAGCTGCGCGCGGATGGTCCCGGTGGCGACGCCGATCTCGGCGGCGATCTCCTCGTGCGAGTAGCCGTAGACGTCGAAGAGCACGAACGCCACGCGCGCACCCTCGGGCAGGCGCGCGATCGCGCGTTCCAGGTCGACCTGGTCCTCCACGTCATGCGCGGCGCTCCGGCGCGGGCCCGCGTGCTCGGCAAGGTCTTCGTCAGGGATCTCCCGCAGCGCGCGGCGGCGCGCGCCGCGGTCGTTCAGCAGGAAGACGTTCACCGTGAGCCGGTGGAGCCAGGTCGCCAGCGAGCTCTCGGCGCGGAAGCTCGGGAGCTTCCGCCACGCGCGCACGAACGCGTCCTGCACCAGCTCCTCGGCGCGTTGTGCGTCTCCGGTGAGCCGAAGGGCCAGCGCATGGACCCGCCCCACCTCGGCTCGGTAGAGCCTCCCGAACGCCTCCGCGTCCCCCGCCTGGGCGGCGCGCAGGTCGTCGGCAGGGGGCGGGGAGTGGGGAATGGGTCGCGGCACGGGAAGGGCAAGCATCGTCAGGGAGTGTGATGCCGCCACCCTGCCGGATGTTTACACGGACAGTCCGCTCAGGAGCGCGCGACCCACTTGGCGAGTTCCCGGATGCTCGGCCGCTTGCCGTACATCAGCAACCCCACTCGGTAGATCCGCGCCGAGACCCAGACGCTCGCGAAGCAGGCGAGCAGGAGGCCGAGCAGCACGGCCGTGATCTCCAGGCCGGACACCTGCGTCGCCGTCATCCGCATCGGCATGATGATCGGCGACGAGAAGGGGAGCCAGCTCATCACCTCGGCCAGGCGCCCCGTGGGATTGGTCATCACCGGCTGCACGAAGATGATGCTGAACACGAGCAGCATGATCACCGGCTGCGCGGCCTGCTGTGCCTCCTCCTGGCTCCCCACCATCGCGCCCACCGCGGCGAAGAGCGAGGCATAGAAGGTGTAGCCCAGGACGAAGAAGAGGAGGAGCGCGACCAGAACCATCGGCTCGATGGTCGGGAAGGAGATCGCCGGCATCGAAGGGAACCCGAGCAGGCTGAAGATCCGCGCCCGCTGCGTCCAGAAGAGGATCCCGCTCGCCACCCAGGTGAGCTGCTGCGTGAGCCCCACGGCCCCCACACCGATCACCTTCCCCGCGAGCAGGATGTCCGGGGAGACGCTCGACATGACCACCTCGGCGACGCGCGTGGTCTTCTCCTCCATCACGCCGCGCAGGATCGCCTGCCCGTAGAGGATGATGCTGATGTAGAGCAGGAAGGCGATGGCGAAGCCGAAGATCGCGCCCGCGAGCCCGGAGCCGCCCTTGCCGGTGTCCGTGATGCGCTCGGACTGGAGACGCACCCGCAGCTGCGTGAGCGACTCCGCCGTGGTGGCGTCGATCCCCGCGGACTCGATGCGCGAGGAGAGGAGTGCGCCGCGGACGGCCGTCTCCACGGCCTCCACCTCGCCGACCGATCCGGCGTTCCGGCCCGCGTAACGTGCCCGCCCGCTGGCCATCGTCGCGGTGTCCACGATGAGGTAGCCCACGAGGTCGCGCGCCATCACCGCGGCCACGAGCGTCTCCTCCAGCGCCGGGAGCTCCGACATGGGGACGACGTCGACCTGCGCCCGGTTCCCCGCGTCCGTGGCCTGCAGCGAGGCCGGCACGAGCTTCTCCGCGATGCGCGCGCCGAGGCCCGCGCCCGTGGCGTCCACGATCCGCACGTTGCTCACGCGCGCCTCGCGCATCCCGCGGATGCTGAGGTACCCCGGGAGGATCATGATCGCGCCGAAGAAGACCGGCCCGAGCAGCGTGACCACGATGAACCACTTGGACCGGACGCGCTCGAGGTACTCGCGCTTGATCACCACCCAGAGCTTACCCATGGCCGGTCATCCCCTCTTCGACGCCCGTGGCGCCGACCCGTTGGAGGAAGATCTGGTGCAGCGAGGGCTGCACCCG
>CAZHAG010000027.1:0-2227 GCA_964529705.1 uncultured Gemmatimonas sp.
CTTCGGCAACCAGGAGTTCGGACTCGGCGCCGAGGTGGGCCGCCGGATGGCGACGAACCTGCGGATGGCGGTGGGTGCGAACCTGCTCGGCTTCCGGGACGACGGCCTGGCCGGCGTCTCGGCCACGACCCGCGGCTTCTACATCGACTTCGGCTGGAAGTTTGGCGAGGAGCTCTTCGGCGGTGCGCCCACCACCGCCCCCGCCGCACCGGCGCGTGCGGGAGGTGCGAAGCCATGAGTCGTCGCCCCGGACGCTCGTTCGCCGCTGCCGTCGCCACGCTCGCGTTGATCGCGGGCGGGGCGAGCTGCGTGCCGACGGCGCCCACGGGGACGCTGACGCCTGCCGCGGGGCGCATCACGGACGAGGCGATCGCGCAGGACATGGCGCTGCTCCGTTCCTGGGGCGAGCGGCTCGGCCGGGTCGCGCCGCAGGCGACGGTCACGGGGCGGGGCGCGTACAGCGCCGCCAAGGCGCGCGCCTGGCTGGCGTTCGCGAGCGACGAGTACCAGGACAACGACCGCGGTGGCATCATCGAGGCCGCGTTCGAGCAGGCGACGAGCGCGATCGAGCGGTTGGAGGCGGGGCTCGCGGTGGTGGACGGCGATGCGGCGCTCCCGCGCGGCGTCCGCCTGGTGCGCGAGGACCTCTGGGAGGCGGTGCGGCGCTTCAAGGCGCACGAGCGGTTCGACCTCGTCGCGGCCGATGTCGGCCTCCTCGAGGTCACGCTGATCCGCGCGGGACACAGCGGCGCGCCCGGCGCGGCCTGCTCCGCGGCGCCCCACGAGGCGCGTGCGGACTCGCTGGCCAAGGCGATCGAGGCGGCGCTGCGCGCGGTGCCGCCGGTCGTGACGCCGCCGGTGCCGCCGCCCGTGGTGCCGCTCCCGCCCCCCGCGGACCGCGACCAGGACGGCGTGCCGGACAGCCGTGACTGCTGCCCGACGTCACGTCCGGGCGCGGTGGTCAACGCCGACGGGTGCGAATCGCTCCCGGCGGAGAACGTGCCGCTCGTGCTCGAGGGCGTGAACTTCGACACGGACCGCTTCTTCCTCCGCGCCGGACCGCGCTCCGTGCTCGACGGCGTGGCGGACATCCTGAACGCACGCGCCGACATCGACGTCGAGATCTCGGGCCACACCGACTCGATCGGCAGCGCGGCGTACAACCAGCAGCTCTCGGCCCGGCGCGCGGCGGCGGTGCGCGAGTACCTGGTCTCGCGCGGCGTGCGCGACACCCGCATCACGAGTGTCGGCGAGGGCGAGGCACGCCCGATCGACGACAACGGCACCGCGGCCGGGCGCGCGCGGAACCGGCGCGTGGAGCTCGTCTGGCGCCGGCCGGAGCGCACGGAGCCGATGCAGCCCACCTGCCGGGTGCCGGCGGACACGTTGGCGCCGATCCTCCCGCCCGAGGCGGGGGCACCTCCGCTCGTGCTCGAGGGCGTGCAGTTCGCCACGGGCTCGGCGGAGCTTGTCGGCACGTCGCAGCGCACGATCGAGCGTGTGGCGGCGGGGCTGCGCGCGCATCCGGACGTGACGGTGGTGGTGAGCGGCCACACCGACTCCGTCGGCCAGCCCGAGGCCAACCGGATGCTCTCGCTGGACCGTGCGGCGGCCGTGAGTGCCTACCTGACCGAACTCGGCATCGCCGCGGACCGCCTCGAGGCGCGCGGCTACGGCGCCGAGCGTCCGCGGGCGACGAACGCGACGGCGGAGGGCCGCGCGCTCAACCGTCGCGTGGAGCTGCAGCTGCTCGCGGACGCGGACCGCGTGGGCGCCGGAGCGCAGCCCGCGGACTCGCTCGTGGGTCGCCCGGGAGCGGTTCCGGGTGCGCGCCCCGGTGCGCCGCGGCCGCTCGTCACCACTGGCCTGATGGCGGGGCTGCCGCAGTGCGAGCCCGCCGAGTACGAGGGCGCAGCCTGCGTGATCGCGGTGCCCGCGGGCGGGTTCCTCGCCGTCGCGGGGCCGGAATTCCGTACGGGCACCCCGGTGCTCTCGGATCGCAACCGCGCACTCCTCGACGCGGTGGCCTACTGGATGATGTGGACCTGGAGCGACTTCCTGCGCATCCAGAGCGCCAACCCGGCGTGGAACGCCGAGGTGCGGCGCTACCTGATCGAGCGCGGGGTGGAGCCCTGGCGCCTACTCATCGAACTGCGGCGCGTGCCGACCACGAACGGGGTCGAGTTGCGGCAGTGGCGCGCGCCGCGCAGCCCGGACATCCAATGGT
>CAZHAG010000027.1:2327-25696 GCA_964529705.1 uncultured Gemmatimonas sp.
AACGGGGTCGAGTTGCGGCAGTGGCGCGCGCCGCGCAGCCCGGACATCCAATGGTGAACCAGAGGTCTTCCGCGGTCGCCCGTGCGCTCGCGTGCGCGGTCCTCGTCGCCGGTGCCGCATGCGACGCCGGCTCGAACTGGTCCGGCACCTCGATGACGGACATCGCGCAGGGCTGGACGGGGCACGACCGCCTGCCACTCTGCCGCACCACCGGGCCGTCGGGCGAGGACCGCGGTGCTCCAGGCACGCGCTACTGCGAATGGCAGCTGGAGGCCGGCGACCCGACCGACCGTCTCACCGGGATGGTGCGGGACACCGGCACGGTGATCCACTGGGTGCGCTCGGCCCCCGACTCGGCGGACCAGGCGCGCGTGCTGGACTCGCTCGGTGCGGTGTTCGGGGCGGCCGGCCTCCAGCGCCGGGAGTGCACGCTCAGGACCTCGCTGAGCGGCACGCTCTACGGGAGCGTGTGGGCGACCGACACCCTCGCGGTCTACGTGGGGCGCACGGTGTCGCGGTCCGGCCGGGGGCGGCTCCAGGTCTCGCTCGGCGACTCGCCCTCAGCGCTCCCTCCGACGCTCTGCCCGTAGGCGAGCCCGGACCTAGCGCCGCCGCGTGAGCGCGCGGTCGAGCGCGTTGGCGAACCGCTGCTTCTCCTTTGGCCCGAACGCCCCGTGCCCCCCGGTGTCGACGCCGGAGCTTCGCAGCCCATCCATGAAGTTCCGCACCGAGAGCCGCTCACCGATGCTCTCGCTCGTGTACTCCTCACCGCGCGGGTCGATCACCACCACGCCCTTGGGCACGAGGAGTGCGGCGAGCGGGATGTCCGCAGTGATCGCGATGTCCCCCGCCACCGCGTGCTCGGCGATGTAGGCATCGGCGACGTCCGGCCCGCCCTCGACCCGAACCGCCCTGAGGTGGGCGTGCCCCACCGGGAGCTGCAGGCGCATGTTCGCGACGAGGATCGTCTCGAGCGCGAGGCGTTCGGAGGCCCGGAAGCAGATCTCCTTCACGTCGCGGGGCGTGGCGTCGGCGTCGAGCCAGAGGGTCATGGGGGCGGGAGGGGGTCCGAGGGCAAGCTAGCGTTCCCCACAACGCGCGCGCCCGGGGAGCCGTAGCTTAGGGTCGCACCGTCCCCACCCGGAACCGATGACCCCGTCCCGCCCCACCCCGGCCGCGCCAAGCGGTGCCGTGCGACGCCTCGCGCTCGGCCTCGTGCTCTCCCTCGGGCTTGGCCTCGCCATTAACGCCTGCGCGCGCCCCGCGGCCACCGCCGACTCCCGCCCGCGTCCTATCGGGATCCCCAGCCTCCCGCACACCGCGGCCGACGTCCACTTCATGAGCGGGATGATCCACCACCACGCGCAGGCGGTCCTCATCGCCCGATGGGCTCCGACCCACGGCGCGAGCGCGGAACTGCAGCGTCTCGCCGAACGGATCGTCGTCGGGCAGAACGACGAGATCGCCCTGATGCAGAACTGGCTGCGCGACCGCGGCGAGCCGGTGCCCGACGGCACCCCGGGGCCCATGAAGATGAAGATGAACGGCATGGAGCATGAGATGCTGATGCCGGGGATGCTCACCGACGACCAGCTCGCGCAGCTCGATCGCGCGCGCGGCGCCGAGTTCGACCGGCTGTTCCTCCGCCTCATGATCCAGCACCACGAGGGGGCGATCACGATGGTGGATGAGCTGTTCGCCTCCCCTGGCGCCGGGCAGGACGAGGTGGTGTTCCGGTTCGCGTCCGACGTGTACGCCGACCAGACCACCGAGATCGACCGCATGGAGAAGATGCTCGCCGCACGCTCGCAGGACCGATGATGCGCCGCACGCCCACCCCCGCCACTGAAGGAGCCCGATGATGTCCGCACGTCCGCTGGGCACCACCCGCGCGATCCCCGCCGCGCTCTCCGTCGCCGCCGTCCTCCTCGTGAGTGCGTGCGCGACCACCACGCTCGTCCCGCCGGCACCGGGGCTCGTCTCGATCGAGTCGGCCGCGCCGCCGAGCCCCGACCCGCGCGTCGGCCTCAAGGCGGGCCTCCACGACGCCGGCGAGGCCGCGTGGAACCTGCGCCTCGTCTCGAACACGCCCTCCCCGAAGGATTTCGCGGGCGTGACGAACTCGGACCTCGCCTTCACGGGGAACTACGTCATCCAGGGCAACTACAACGGCTTCATGGTCTGGGACATGACCAACGCCGCCCGGCCCTCGCTCAAGAAGTCGTTCCTCTGCCCCGCGTCGCAGAGCGACGTCTCCATCTACAAGAACCTCCTCTTCGTCTCCGCCGAGGGGATGAGCGGCCGCCTCGACTGCGGCACGCAGGGCGTGCGCGACACGGTGAGCCACGAGCGCGTGCGCGGCATCCGCATCTTCGATGCGACGGACATCGCGAACCCGAAGTACATCACCAACGTGCAGACCTGCCGCGGCTCGCACACGCACACGGTGGTGAGCGACCCGAAGGATCCCGAGAACGTGTACATCTACGTCTCGGGCTCGGCGGGCGTCCGCTCCCCGAGTGAGCTTCCCGGCTGCTCCGCGCTCGCGCCGGACCAGGACGCGAACTCGGCGCTCTTCCGCATCGAGGTGATCAAGGTCCCGCTCAAGGACCCCGCGCGCGCGGCCATCGTGAGCTCGCCGCGCATCTTCAATGACCTCGCGGCCCCGCCGCGCCACGCCGAGCCGATGGACTCCGCGCAGATGGCCCGCGCCGCGGCACGCGCGGCCGCGAACCCGGCGGGCGCCGGCCCGCCGCGCCGAGCGGGCGGTCCCACACAGTGCCACGACATCACGGTCTATCCGGCCATCGGCCTCGCCGGCGGCGCGTGCGGCGGCTACGGCCTCCTGCTCGACATCTCGAACGTCGCGAACCCGGTGCGCATCGGCGCCGTCGCCGACTCGAACTTCTCTTTCTGGCACTCGGCCACCTTCAGCAACGACGGCTCGAAGATCCTCTTCACCGACGAGTGGGGGGGCGGATCCGCGCCGCGCTGCCGCAGCACCGACAAGATGGAGTGGGGCGCCAACGCGCTCTTCACG
Organism: uncultured Gemmatimonas sp.; assembly: GCA_964529705.1. Taxonomy (GTDB): domain Bacteria; phylum Gemmatimonadota; class Gemmatimonadetes; order Gemmatimonadales; family Gemmatimonadaceae; genus Pseudogemmatithrix. The sequence goes on from CAZHAG010000027.1 coordinate 5,368, forward strand.
CTCGTGGACCGGAAGATGACGTTCAAGAGCTACTACAAGATGCCCGCGCCCCAGACCTCGTTCGAGAACTGCGTGGCGCACAACGGCTCGCTCATCCCGATCCCCGGCCGCGAGGTGATGGTGCAGGGGTGGTACCAGGGTGGCATCTCGATCTTCGACTGGACCGACATCACCAAGCCGACGGAGATCGCCTACCACGACCGCGGTCCCGTGGACGGCACGAGGCTCGTCAGCGGCGGGTCCTGGTCGGTCTACTGGTACAACGGCTACATCGTGAGCTCCGAGATCGCGCGCGGGCTCGACATCTTCGAGCTGCGTCCGAGCGCCTACCTCACGCAGAACGAGATCGACGCGGCGAAGTCGGTGCGGTTCGAGCAGCTGAACGCGCAGGAGCAGCCGAAGCTCGTCTGGCCCGCGACCTTCGCGCTGGCGCGGGCCTACATGGACCAGCTGGAGCGCGGGAAGGGGCAGGACGGGGAGAGGCTGGCCGCCGCCCGCCTCGACCTCCTGGCCGCTGAGCGCCTCTCGGGGAGCGCGCGCAGCACCGCGCTCACCCAGCTCGCGAACCGGCTGCACGCCGAGGCACGCACGGCGAAGGACGCGCCCAAGGCGCACCTGATGGCCTCCGCCGTGGGGGACCTCGCGAAGTGACCTAGCCGGCCAGCGACCTCCGGATCAACGCGCCGGGGCGACCGTCAGGGTCGTCCCGGTTCGCGTATACACGATCCTCCCGTCGAACACGGTCATCTCGCACTGCATCTCCTTGAGCTCCGCCGTGGGCACGGAGTAGGGGTCGCGGTCCCAGACCGCGAGGTCGGCGTACTTCCCGACCTCGATGGAGCCGACCTTCGTCTCGAGGAACATCTGACGGGCGGCCCAGATGGTGAACGACTTGAGCGCGGTGCGCACGTCCACGCTCTCCGCGCTCCCGTAGGCGTCCCTCCCCCAGGTGCCGAGCATCGGTTCGCGCGCGACGGAGGCCCAGATGCCGTAGCGGGCGGGGAAGGGCGTGACGCCGTAGTCGGAGCCGCCGGCCCAGCGGATCCCCTTCTCCTGATAGGTGTGGAACGGGTTCAGCCGCTTCGTGCGCCGCGGGCCGAAGTTCCCGGCATACGTATCACCGATCCACCACATGAACGTCGCGGAGGGCTCGGGATACGCCGCGTCGTAACGGCGCTGGAAGTCGGCCATCTGGTCCAGCGCGCGGTCGGTGGGGATGTTCGCGTGGATGATGCCGTGCCGGCGTCCGGTCGCAGGGTTGGCCTCGAGCGCCTGCGCATAGCTGTCCATCGTCCAGTCGATCCCCCGGTCGCCGATCGAGTGCACGCTCACGTGGAATCCCGCGTCGTGGTAGGCGCGGATCATCGCGCGCAGCGTGTCCGGGTCCGCGGCGGGGTAGCCGCGATTCCCGCGGTCCACCTGCGTGGAGTTCCTGTTCCAGTCGTCGTACATCCACGCCGTGCGCGCGCCCCCGCTCCCGTCGAGGAAGAGCTTCACGCCGCCCGAGATCACGTGGTCGTCCCCCGTGCCCTCGTACGGCCGCGAGGTCGCGGCCTTCGCCTCGATCAGTCGCCTGGCGTCGGCCATGGTCCGGCCGCCGCTCCAGAGCGCGAAGACACGCACGGTGAGTGCGCCTGCCGAGTCCACCGCGCGGTAGGAGTCCCAGGTGCGCTGCCCGATGCCGGGGTCCTTCACCCCGGTCATCCCCTCGGCGTTGAACGCGGCCGCGAGCCCCGCGATCGCCTCGCGCTCCATCGCCGCATCCTCGATGGGGATGAGCGCGGTGACGAGGTCCTGCGCCGACTCCTTGAGGATCCCCGTCGGCGTGCCGTCGCTTGCGCGGTCGATCGTGCCCCCCGGCGGGTCCTTCGTCTCACGCGTGATGCCGGCGAGCTTGAGCGCGGCGCTGTTCGCGACGCCGTAGTGCCCCATCGTCTGGGTGAGCCAGACGGGATGGTCCGGCGCCACCGCGTCCAGGTCGCGCGCGGTGAGCAGCCGGCGCTCGGCGAGCTTCCCCTCGTCCCACCCGCGGCCGCTGATCCACTCCCCGGCCTTCGCGGCTGCCAGGCGCTCGGTGACCTTGGCCTGCACGTCCGCGACGCTCGTGGCGTTGGGATAGCTCAGATCGAGCACGAACATCCGGTCGACGCCGGCGGCCGCGAAGTGCGCGTGGGCGTCGAGCAGGCCAGGGGTGACGGTGCGTCCCTGCAGGTCCACGCGCTGCGTGGCGCGGCCAGCGTGCGCGAGCACGGCGCTGTCGCTCCCCACGGCGATGATGCGGCCGTCCTTCACCGCCACGGCCTGCGCGATCGCGTCCGTGCTGTCCACGGTGATCACCTTCCCGTTGAACAGCACGAGGTCCGCGTCGTTCGCTCCGGAGGTGCAGGCGGTGACCAGCGAGAGCAGGAGCGGCAGGGCGGGGCGGATCAACGATCGCGGCATGGAGTCGGCGTGGTGGAGGACGGAAGCGGGTCGAGGCTGCGAATGTGCAGCCCACGCGCCTCCGCCGCGAGTCGCGCTCAACCCGTGTTGCGCATCCCCGCCGCGACGCCGTTCACCGTCACCAGGAATGCGTCGAACAGCTCCGGGTCCTCCTCGGCGGCGCGCAGGCGCGAGAGCACCTCCACCTGCACGAGGTTGATCGGGTCCACGTACGGGTTCCGCACGTCGATCGAACGGCGGAGCACGGGATTCCCGGCGAGGAGGTGGTCGTGTCCCGTCACCTGGAGGGTCGCACGCACGGTGCGGTCGAGCCGGGTCCGCAGCTCCGCCCCGAGTTCCTGGAGCGGCGCGGGGACCAGCTGCGCGTCGTAGAACGCGGAGATCTCCGGCGAGCTCTTCGCGAGGACCATCTCGATCAGGTCGAGCGTGGAGCGGAAGAAGGGCCACCCAGCGTACATCGCCCGCAGCTCGGCCAGCTGCCCACGCTCGATCGCGGCAACGAGCGCGTCCCCCACGCCGAGCCAGGCCGGGAGCATCAGGCGGGTCTGCGTCCAGGCGAACACCCAGGGGATCGCCCGCAGCGACTCCACGCCGCTCCCGCCGCCGCGCCGTGCCGGGCGGCTGCCGATCCGCAGCCGGCCCAGTTCACGCTCCGGCGTGGCGAGCCGGAAGTACTCGAGGAAGCGCGGCGTTTCGTACACCACCCGCCGATACGCGGCGCGCGAGGTGTCCGCCAGTTCCTGCATGAGCCGCCGCCACTCGTCCGGGGCGCGCTCGTGGGGTGCGAGCGTGGCCTCGAGGGTCGCGGTCGTGTACACCTCGAGCGTGCGGTCCGCGATCTCGGGGAGGCCGAACTGCGAGTCGATCATCTCGCCCTGTTCCGTCACGCGTATCGTCCCGTCCACCGAGCCCGGCGGCTGCGACTGGATCGCGAGGTGCGTGGGGCCACCCCCGCGCCCGACCGACCCGCCGCGCCCGTGGAAGAGCGGGAGGTGCACGCCGCGCGCGCGGCACACCTCGACCATCCGCTCCTGGGCGGGGAAGAGCTCCCACGCCGCGGCGAGCCGTCCGGAGTCCTTCGCGGAGTCCGAGTAGCCCACCATCACCTCCACGCGGTCGCCGACGCGCTCCCGGTACCGCGGGAGGTCGAGCAGCGCGCCAAGGGTCTCGGGCGCGCCGCGCAGGAAGTCCACGGTCTCGAACAGGGGCACCACGCGCAGGGGGCGTCGCACGCCGGCGGCGCGCTGCAGCACCTCGACGGCCAGCACGTCCGACGGCCGGCTCGCCATCGAGATCACGTACGCGCCGAGGGAGTCCGGCGGGAGGGCCGCGGCCACTTGGAACGTGCCCAGCACGTCCCGGACCTCGTCGCTGAACGCGCCGGCGCCGGCGAGCCCCGCGCTCGTCGCAGGCGAGCCGCCCACCAGCTCGCGTGTGAGGAACGCGACGCGCGCCTCCTCGTCCCAAGCGGCGTACGACCCCAGCCCGGCTGCGTGCGTGAGGCCGTCGAGCGCATCGACGTGCCGCGAGGCCTCCTGCCGCAGGTCGAGGCGCACGAGCGTCATCCCGAACACCGCGGTCCTGCGCAGGATGTCGCGCAGGCGGCCGTCGGCGATGCTGGCACCCCCCGTGGCGCGCAGCGACCGGTCGCAAAGAGCCAGCGGCTCCGCGATGGCGGTGACGTCCACGTCCTCCACGACCGAGCCGTCCAGCGGGCCATCGCGATCGAGCAGGTCCTTGATCCGTGCGCGCAGACCGCGCAGGCGATCCGCCACCGGCCGCAACAACGTGCGGTACGGCTCCTCCGCTGCACCGACGCGCGCGTGCAACTCAGCGCTCCCGCGGCGCATCGAGAGTTCGTGCCGCAGCGCGGTGACCTCCTGCAGGAAGAGGTCCGCGGCCATCCAGCGGGCGAGGAGGCAGGCGCGCACCGTGACGTCGGGCGTCACGTTCGGATTCCCGTCGCGATCGCCGCCGATCCAGGATCCGAAGCGCACCGGTGCGACATCGTCCGGCAATCCCTCGCCGGTGGCCGCGACGAGGGCCGCGTCGAGGGCGCGCAGGTAGCGCGGCACCGCGTCCCAGAGCGTCTGCTCGAACGCGACGAGCCCCCACTTCACCTCGTCCACCGGGGTCGGCGGCGCGCGTCGCACCTCGTTCGTGAGCCAGGTGGCGGCGACCTCGGCCCGCAGGGCACGCACGCGCTCGGCACGTTCGGGCGCGGTGAGGCTCGTGCGGTCGCCCAGCGCGAGCAGCTCGGCGATGCGCCGCGCCTTCCGGCGGAGCGTGCGGCGCACCACCTCGGTGGGGTGGGCCGTGAGGACGAGCTCCACGTGGAGCCCGCGCACCCCGTCCCGGAGCTCGGTCGGGGTCAGCCCGGCGGCGAGGAGCCGGGAGAAGCTCTCCGCGAGCGACGCGCGTTGCGGTGCCGCCCCGGGGTCGCGCTGGTAGTCGCGGCGGCGGCGGATCCGATGGTGCTGTTCGGCGATGTTGGCAAGGCCGAGGAAGTGCGAGAACGCGCGCGCGACCGCGAGCGCGTCGTGCACCGAGAGCGCGCGCAGGGTCCGCTGCAGCTCGGCGATCTCGCGACCCCCGCCGCGCGCCTGCTTGGCGAGGGCGCGCACCCGCTCGACGGACTCGAAGAGTGGTTCGCCTCCGCCCGCGCGCAGCGCATCGCCGAGCAGCGCGCCGAGCAGCCGGACGTCGTCGTGCAGGGGTTTGTGCGGGTCGGAGTGCATCGCGCTGGGGAATATGCGGCGATGGTCGCCCGCGTGGCGCGACGGGGGCGTGTAGGTTTGCCTGATGCCGGGAGCGTCCTTCCCTCGTCGCGCGTCGCGCGCCACCGCGGTCACGCACGCGTCGCGGACCCGGCGAGTGCGTCGCTGCGCCCTCGCACTCACCGTCGCACTCGCTGCCCTCGCCCCGCGCGCCGAGTCGCAGCTGCGCCCCTTGGAACCGCTGCCGGCGTCGGCGTGGGACACCGCGCATGTCCTGACGCTCGTCGTCGGCGCCTCGTTGCTCACCGACCAACGCGCCTCGCTCGCCGGCACCGCAGGCACGCTCGCCGAGCTCGCGAACTTCTCGCTCGCCTGGCACAGCGGGCGCGTGGTGCTCGAGGTCGCGGGCACCGTGGCGCGTCACTTCCGCGAGGACGCCCGCTTCATCGCGGCCGAGAGCGAGGTGGTCCCCGACGTGGACGGCGTGCGCGCCGATGCCGGGGACCTGCGCGTCTCGACCGCCGTGCGTCTCACGCCACCCGGGGCGGGTGTGCTCGGCGTGGTGCGCTTCGGCGTGCGGCTGCCGACGGCGGACAACCGGATCGGGCTCGACCGGGACGCAACGGACATCTTCATCCTCCTCGGCGGTTCGGGTCACCTCGGACCGGTCTGGCTCTCCGGCGACGCGGGACTCGGCATCCACGGCACGCGCGAGCTCCGGTACGAACAGGAGGAAGTGTTGCTCTACGCCGTGCGGGCGGAGTTGCGCGGGGCGCGCCTGACCCCCACTCTGGGTGCCGTCGGGCAGATGCATGCCCGTACGCATCCCGCGATCCGTGGCGTCGAGGACCTCGGCGAGCTCCGCGCAGGACTGCGGTGGGGCACGCGCCGGTGGCTGCACCTTGAGGGCGTGCGCGGGTTCACCTCGTTCTCGCCGTCCTCCGGCCTGCGTGTCGCGCTGGGGACGTCGCTCCGCTGAGGGAGGGCCGATGGTCCCGTGCATCGCGTACAAGAGCGGCTACAAGTACCAGCTGAAGCGCGCGTACTCCCTGACCATCCCGATCCGGCCGCCCCGGGCGATCGTCACCGAGTACGTCTCGCTCGACGAGCGGGGTCATCTGTCGCTCAAGGCCGGGTACGCCTGGGACGGGCCCTCGGGCCCGACGATCGACACGCCCGACTTCATGCGCGGGTCGCTCGTGCACGACGCGCTCTACCAGCTGATGCGCGAGCGGCACCTCGATCGGGCGACCTATCGCGCCGCGGCGGACGAACTCCTGCGCGACCACTGCCGCGAGGACGGGATGTCCCGCGTGCGGGCCTGGTGGGTCTACCAGGCGGTGCGACGCTTCGCCGATCCGGCCGCGGATCCGGCCGCGGATCGTCCGCTCACTTTCGCGCCTCGCAGCTGCACCGCCTAGCAGGCCCCTCCCGCGCGCTGGCCCTTACTTCTTGCCGACCGACTCCTCGCGCAGGACCTTCTTCGCGAAGATAAAGACGAGCCATGCGACGATCACGAAGTTGATCAGCGCCGCGAGCACGAGGCCGACCGCGAACGGCCCGACCATCAGCGTCTGCCAGTCGCCGCTCGGAAGCACCATGCCAACGAGGGGCATCATGAGGCCGTCCACCACCGCCTTCACCAGCTCGCCTGCCTTGGAGCCGATGATCACGCCGATGGCCAAGCCGATGACGCTGTACTCCTTCAGGAACTTCATGAACTCGCCTTTCATCGTGCGATTCTCCTCGTTGATGGGGGATGCGCACGCCATGGTGAACATGCGCACGCCATCCGAATATCCCGCGCCATGCCCGTCGAGTCCAGCGCGGCCGAGCCAGTGAGCGCCGGAGGCTCGATCCCTCGCCTGCAGCTCGTCGAGCTGGAGGACCTCCCCTGGTTCCCCCGCCTCTTCCGAGACCTGGCCACGGACTACCTCGAGTTCGTCGGGACGCGGATCGCGATGGACCGGGGGGTCGCTCCCGTGTTGCGGAAAGCGCTCGAGCGCGCAGGCGCCACGCGCGTGGTGGACCTCTGCTCCGGCGGGGGCGGCCCGGTGCGGGCGCTCCGCCGCCGACTGGCGGAGGAGGGACTCGCGATCGACGTGATGCTGACCGACCGCTTCCCCAACCTGGCGGCCTTCCGCCGGCTGGCGCGGGCCGAGCCGGGCCTCGTGGCGGTGGAGGACGCGGTCGACGCGCGCGCCGTTCCCCCGTCGCTCACCGGGTTCCGCACGCTGTTCAACGCGTTCCACCACTTCGGTCCCGTGGACGCCCGGAGGATCCTCCGTGACGCGGTGCGGGCGGAGGAAGGGATCGCGGTGTTCGAGCTCTCGGAGCGCTCGCTTCGGATGATGCTCCCGCTCCTCCTCACCCCCCTCCTGGTCTGGGGGGCGACTCCCTTGATCCGTCCGTTCCGCTGGGGTCGCCTGTTCTGGACCTACCTGGCGCCCGTGGTGCCCCTCGTCTGCCTCTGGGACGGCATCGTCTCCCAGTTTCGGAGCTATCGCCCCGCCGAACTTCGCGAGCTGTCCGCTGGCCTCGGCGAGGGTGCCTACCACTGGGAGGCGGGGAGCGTACCCGTCCGGGGCGCGCCTGCGCGCATCACATTCCTGACGGGCGTGCCGCAGCGCCCCACGGGGTGACTCCGACTGCGGCGATGAGGGTGCAACGAACCACCCCCCTCGCGCGTTTATACCGGGACGCGCCCCAGGGGCGCGGACCGCCCCACGCTCCCGCACCCCACGTCCGTTGTCACTCGCGCATCCTTCGCGGCGCCCAGTCGCTGCGTGCTGCACCCTTGTTGGTGGTCTCCTGCTCCTCCTGGGCGTCCCCCAGGGTTCCCTCCGGGCCCAGGGCACCGCGCACGATGAAGCTCCCGCCGTCCCGGCCTCCCGTCCGCTGAGCGCCGATGCGGCGCACGCCGCCGCCCCGACCGTGACGGCACGGCGCGCCGCCCGCTCCATCGTGCTCGACGCGCGCCTCGACGACGAGGACTGGGGCGAAGCCGTGGCCGCGACGGGGTTCCGCCAGACGGACCCGATCGACGGGGCGCCCGCCACGGAGCGCACCGAGGTCCGGGTGCTGTATGACGACGAGGCCGTTTACATCGGCGCCCGGATGCACGACTCGAGTGGCCGTGTCTCCACCCGTCTCGGGCGGCGCGACTCCGACCTGCCGGACTCCGACTGGTTCATCGTCGTGTTCGACAGCTACCACGACCACACGGGTGGCTACCGCTTCAAGGTGAACCCTTCCGGCGTGTTCGGGGACGAGGCCAACGGCGACCGGTCCTGGAACCCCGTCTGGGAGGTCGCCACCGCGGTGGATTCCGCCGGGTGGAGCGTCGAGCTCCGCATCCCGTTCAGCCAGCTGCGCTTCAGCCCCGCCGCGGACCAGGTCTGGGGCATCCAGTTCTTCCGGCAGATCCGCTCGAAGGCGGAGAACGTCGTCTTCTCGCACTCGCCCAAGCGGGAGCGCGGCGGGCCCTCCCGCTTCGGCCACCTGCTCGGCCTCCGCGAGATCCCGCGTGGCAAGGCGATCGAGCTCCTCCCCTACGTGGCCGGGAGCGCCGAGTATCGGGCGGTGCCGCTCGCCTCGGGCGTCGCGTTCGCGAACCCGTTCCGCTCGGGGCGCGACTACTTCAGCCAGTACGGGGCCGACCTCAAGTACGGCCTGACCTCCAACTTCACGCTCAACGCGACCTTCAACCCGGACTTCGGGCAGATCGAGGCGGATGAGGCGCAGGTCAACCTCTCCGCGAACGAGAGCTTCTTCCGCGAGCAGCGCCCCTTCTTCATCGAGGGCGGGAACATCTTCCGTTTCGGCGTGGGGGTGGGTGGCGGCGGTCCCGGTGGCCCGGGGGGCTTCGGCGGCGGCGGCGGCGGGGGCGGGGGTGGGGGCGGGATGACGCAGATCTTCTACTCGCGGCGCGTGGGACGCGCACCGCAGGGCGCGCTCCCCGGGGAGAGTCGCTACGCCGACGTGCCCGACGCCTCGCGGATCCTCGGCGCCGCGAAGATCACCGGGCGGACGTCGAACGGCTGGTCGGTCGGGATCATGGAGGCTGTGACGCGCCGCGAGATGGTGCCCTGGGTGGACGCGACGGAGCAGCGCTTCACGGCCGAGTTGGAGCCGCAGAGCAACTACCTCGTCGCCCGGGTCCGCAAGGACCTGCGCGAGGGGAAGAGCATGGTCGGCGGCATCTTCACCGCCGCCCACCGCGACCTCGGCGACTCGTCACTCGCGCTCCGTCTGCGCTCCTCCGCATACGTCGCCGGCCTCGACTTCGGGCACCTCTTCGGCAACCGGAGCTGGGACGTCAACGGGTCGTTCGTAAGCTCCTTGATCAACGGGACCGAGGCCGTGATCATCGCGGCGCAGCGCTCCTCGGCGCGGTACTACAACCGGCCGGACGCCTCCTACCTCGCGGTGGACTCGTCCGCGACCGCGCTCACCGGATGGACGGGCGCCCTGAGCCTCGGCAAGAGCGCTGGACTCCACTGGACGGGGAACATCCGCCTGAGCGCGACCTCGCCGGGATACGAGATCAACGACCTCGGATTCCAGAACAGCGCGGACCGCACCTCGCTCAACCTCTCGCTCAACTACGACGAGAACACCCCCGGGCGCGTCCTCCGCCGCTGGGGTGCGGGGGTGCGCCCCGAGTACCGGTCGAATTTCGGCGGCGACATGCTCGGCCGCGCGGTACGCGGCGACATCGACGGGCAGTTGCTCAACTACATGACCGCGCGGGTGAACTTCTCGCACGAGCTGAGCTCGCTGGACGACCGGCTCACGCGCGGCGGGCCGCTCTCCGCCACCGTGCCCTCGTCGAACGTGAGCATCGATGTGGGGAGCGACCCGAGGATGTCGTTCACCTGGAACCTCGCCGCGAGCGAGCGCTGGGATGCGTCGGGCGGGTGGTCGCAGTCCCGGGGAGGGCGCGTCGGCTTCAAGCTCTCCGACTGGGGTACCGTCGAGCTCTCGCCCCGGTTCTCGCGCAGCTTCGGCACGGCGCAGTACGTCACGCGCATCACCGACGCGTACGCGGTGGAGACGTACGGCCGCCGGTACATCTTCGCCGAGATCCGCCAGACGACCGCCGCGATGCAGGCGCGATTCAACCTGACGATGACGCCGCGGCTCGGGCTCTCGGTGGCGGCGGAGCCCTTCATCGCCAGCGGGGCGTACGGGTCCCCGTTCGAGCTGCGGCGTGCGCGCGAGTACGCCTTCAACGTCTACGGTCGCGACGTCGGCACGGTGACCGCGAACCCTGCGGCCCGCACCTTCACCGTCGATCCCGACGGCGCCGGTCCGGCGAGCGCGTTCACCGTGAGCGACAACGACTTCAACACGCGCTCGCTGAACGGCACCGCCAACCTCCGCTGGGACTGGCGCCCCGGCTCGGCCATCTTCCTCGTCTGGCAGCAGCGGCGCTCGTTCCCGACCAACATCGGGGACTTCGATTGGCGCCGCGACACGCGCGACCTCTTCCTCCGGCGCGCGGAGAATACATTCCTCTTCAAGATGAACTACTGGCTGAATCCCTGAACCGCGGAGCGCCCGCCCCCCGATGACCGACGCGACCGACCGGCCCTCCGTGGCGCGCGCGTACGACACCTGGGCGATGCGCTACGATGCGGACCCGAACCGCACGCGCGACCTGGCGGCCACGGCGCTCCGCGCGCAGCCCCTCCCGCTGGACGGCCGCGACGTGGTGGAGGCGGGGTGCGGGACCGGTCGGAACACCGAGTGGCTCGCCTCCCGGGCACGGAGGGTCGTGGGACTCGACTTCTCGGACGGGATGCTCGCCCACGCGCGCACGCGCGTCGCGGCCCCGTCGGTCCGGTTCGTCCGCCACGACCTGCGCGAGCGCTGGCCCCTCGACGACGCCACGGCGGACGCCGTCATCACCATGCTCGTCCTCGAGCACGTCGAGCATCTCGCGCCGGTCTTCCGTGAGGCCGCCCGGGTGTTGCGGCGCGGAGGGACGCTCTTCGTGGCCGAGCTGCATCCGATGCGGCAGCTGCTCGGACGGAAGGCGGAGTACGTCGATCCGGCGACCGGACGCCTCGCCCTGATCGACGCGCACCTGCACGACACCTCGGAGTACGTGCGGGCGGGACTCGACGCGGGCCTGGTGCTGGAAGACCTCGGCGAGTGGCGCGACGACCCCGCCGACCGCGAGGCGCCGCCGCGGATCATCTCCTTGCGCTTCGGCCGAACGGAGGCGTGATGCTGCGAACGATCGTGATGCTGACGACCTCCGTCGGGAGCGGTATCGGCTGGTGGATCGGTGCCCGCGTGGGGATCATGACGGCGTTCGTGGTGGCGATGGTCGGTTTCGGCGTCGGGATGTGGGCGGGACGCCGCATCGCCCGGGACCTCGGGATCTAGCGCGCCGGTCAGTGCCAGCGCCGCGGGATGCGCTCCCGCCAGCGGCGCGTGCGCAGGGGTGAGCCGTCGCGGGCGAGGGTCCGCACCACCTCCACCTCCAGCGCCTCACGCGACCCGGTGATCGCGATCCGCGTCTCGAGCCGCAGCGTGTCGCTGCCGCGGATGATCTCGCGCACCGCGCGTCCCCGGAAGCTGGCCGCCGCCGGCTCTCGATCGTGCACCCGATAGTGCTCCTCCTCCAGGTCCTGGTAGCCCGTCGGCCCGATCCGCCAGGTGCTCGCGGAGAACCAGCGCACGCTGGTCGCGCCGTCGGGGTCGCGTGAGACGAGCGGCCCGAACGATGAATCGGTGAGGTACTCCACGCCGGGGCGCGACGCGCGCGCCTCCGGAGCGGGCAACGCCGGCGCGTGACGCGTGTCGGCTGGAGGAGCGGTCGGCAGCACCACCCACGAGTCGCGCGGCGAGACGACGGAGGCCATGGGGTAGGGCGTGGGCCAGAGCATCGGGAACTGCGCGTTCGAGAGCGCCAGTCGCAGCCGGTGACCCTCGCGGAGCGTCCACGTCGTGAAGTGCAGGTCGAAGGTGAGCGTGTCGACGGCACCCGGAGTGAGGCGCGCGGGTGCGGCGCTCGCATGGCGCATCGTCGCGTTGACCGCGCCTCCCGTGACGAGCGCCACACGACCGTCCGGCGCCACGTCCTCCAGCCGTGCGCTCCAGTGCGCGAGCGGTGCGCCGTGCCGTGCCACGATCCGCACCTGCGGCATCCCGAGCAGCACGCTGCCCGTCGTGTCTGCGGGGAGCATGTAGTTCAGGCTCGTCGCGGCGTCCGCGGCCATGTCCCCCGTGGGCTCGCCCCACCACTCGCCCGCTGCGGTCCCGGCGCTCGCCGCGTACCGCATGGTGTCGGAGTCTCCCGTGCCCAGCCGCACCGTGTCGCGTCGCGCGCCCGTCACGGGCCACTCCTCGGCGCGCCACGCGCCCGGCGTGAGGGTGAGCGCGGGGTCGGGCGGGTGGCCCGCGCGCTGGAAGACCAGCAGCCGCGGCTCGCCAAGCAGCCCGGTGTCGATGTCGCGGAGCCAGTGGTCCCACCAGCGCGCGGCACGCTCACGCCATTCATAGTTGGGGCCCGGCGTGCCGTTGTCGGGCCACGCGTGCACCCAGGGGCCGACGTCGACCTTCACCGGTGCGGGTGCGTTCGCCTCGAGCGCGCGGATGGGCGTGTCGCGGTACCCGTCGAGCAGCCCGCCGATCAGATAGGCGGGGACGCGCAGGTCGTCGCGCCGCCAGCGGAGGGCGTTCGCGCGCCAGAAAAGGCCGTCCTGCTGCTCGCGGAGGTAGGTGAGGACCCATGGCTCGGTGTCGAACCGGTCGCGGAAGTAGGCCGAGTCGGTCGCGTACCCCGGCGTGCGCGGGAGGCCGTTCTCGTGGTCGATCTGCAGGGCGTAGCGGTCCATATGCAGCACGCCGTCGATGTACCGCACGTCGTCATGGAAGAGGTCGTCCGAGGCGTGCAGCGCGAGGATCGCGCCCAGCGCCGGGGGCGCGCGGAGTGCGACCTGGATCGCGTTGAACCCGCCCCAGGAGATCCCCCACATCCCCACGCGGCCGTTGGTGCGCGGGTCCGCGGCGAGCGCGGCGATCACCTGCGTCGCGTCGTCCAGTTCGCGCTCGGAGTACTCCCGGGGCGGCAGGCGTCCCGACGAGCCGCCGGTGCCGCGGACGTCGACCTTGACCATCAGGAAGCCGCGACGCGCGAACCAGTCGTAGAGCGGGAAGTCGCGCGCGTAGAAGCTGTCGTCCTTGCGGTAGGGGAGCATCTCCAGCAGGGCGGGGAACCGCTCGCCCGGCTCGCGGGGAGTCGGGACCCACCAGGTGACGGCGAGCTGCGTGCCGTCGGCCATCGGCAGCAGGTCCTGCTCGATCCGATACTCATGGGTCGCGGGCCGGACGCGCGGGGTGACGGGGTCCGCCGCACAGGCGGCCGATGCAAGGACGCAAACCCATCCGAGAGCTGCGGTTGCGGGTACCCGGGCGAGGCGCATGCCACGAATGTACGGCACGCTCAAGGGGCCGGGATGGCGGGACGATACTGGCGGCATGGACACCCTCGTCGCACGGCAACCGATCTTCGACACCAAGGGCATCGTCGTCGGCTACGAGCTGCTCTACCGCGAGGACGACGCCCAGCGCGCCGTGGGCGCGACCGGCGACGTCATGGCGGCGCGCACGATCGTCTCGGCGATCGTGGACATCGGCCTGGTCGACCTCGTCGGCACCACGCGCGCCTGGATCAATGTCACGGAAGCCGCCCTCGTCTCGGACGACTGGATGCTCCTCGACCGGTCCGCCTGCGTGATCGAGGTCCTGGAGACCGTCCCGGTGACCCCGGAGACGGTGGCGGCGATCGACCGCCTTGCCGCGGCGGGCTTCGAGATCGCGCTGGACGACTTCGTGGACCGGCCCGAATACGAGCCCTTCCTCGCCAGGGCGAGCGTGGTGAAGCTCGACGTGCTCGACAAGGACCCGGCCACCCTCGCCGCCTCCGTGCGCCGCTACAAGGAACGTGGGCTGCGCGTCCTGGCGGAGCGGATCGAGACGGCGCAGAACTATGTCTCCTGCCAGGAGGCGGGGTTCGAGCTCTTCCAGGGCTACTTCTTCGCGCGCCCCGAGCTCGTGCAGGGTCGGCGCGTCTCGCCGCAGGTGGGTGTGCTCGCGCAGGCGATCAACCGGCTCGGGCGGGAGGAGACGAACGTACGCGAGCTGGAGCAGGTCTTCAGTGGCGACCCCACGCTCACCTTCAAGTTGCTCCGCATCGCGAACGCCGCCTCCCACGGGAACGGCGGCGTGGATTCCGTGCGGAAGGCCATCACCCTGGTGGGGCGCGCGGCGCTCCAGCGCTGGATGGCGGTGCTGCTCGCCGCCTGCGGCCGCCAGGACCGCGGCGAGGACGGCGAGCGCCTGCGCGTGGCGCTGGAGCGGGCGCGCTTCGCGGAACTGATCGCCACGCGCATCGATCCGCGCCGGGCGCCGAGCGCGTTCCTCACGGGACTGCTCTCCATGCTCGACGCCGTGCTCGGTGTGCCGCTGGACGAGGTGCTGGGACTCGTGAACGTCAGCGACGAGGTCCGGGTCGCATTGCTCGACCGCATCGGACCCCTCGCTGGCCCCATCCTCCTCGCCGAGCATCTCGAGCTCGGGCTGTGGGAGGCGGCACGCGCGCAGGCAGATGACCTGGGCGTGCCGCACGAGGCCCTCCAGCCCACGATCCTCGAGGCGGCGCGCTGGACGCGCGGCATGCGCACCGCCGTCAGTTGATCCGGCGGCCTAGAACCAGTACCCCACGCGGATCAACGCCTCGCGACGGTCGAGGTTGTTGAAGCCCTGCTCGATCCGGATCGGTCCCACCGGCGTCCCGAGCTCCACGCCCACGCGCAGTCCGGCGAGCACCTCGCCATCCTCGGCACCGCGGCGCGCGAGGAAGCCTGAGCCGTTGCCGATCGCGCCGACCATCGGCTCCACGCGTCCCAGCACGCGCCGCCAGAGGGGCCAGCGGAGCAGCAGCGACCCGTAGGCCTCCTGCGTGCCCCGGCGCTCCTGCATGCGGAGCCCCGCGAACCCGTCGAGTCCGCCGAGCGTGAAGGTATGCTGGATGGGGAGGCGCTCCCCCCAGCCGACGCGCACGCGCGGCCGGAGCTCGAGCACGCCGACGCGATGCGTGCGCGCGACCTCCACCCGCGCGCGATGCCAGGCCTCGAGGCCGATCAGTTCCGTCGCGAAGATCGGGTCGGGGTCCGCGGCGCGGCGGAGGCGCAGCGCGAAACGCGCGCCCGCCGTCCCCCGGGTGGCCAGCCCCGGCTCGTGCCAGAGCCGGTAGTCTCCCCCCAGTTCGTAGGTCCAGCCGGGCTCGAAGAGCGGGCGCACGCCCAGCAGCACGGTGAGCTCTGAGGCGTCCGCCGTCGGGAGCTCCCCGGCACCCTGGTAGAGCCGCGCGCTCTCCGAGGCGAGCTCGACGGAGCCGCCGATCGGGAAGAAGCTCGCGCCGATCCGGGCGCGGCGCCGCGCCGCGAGGGTCAGGTCGGTCCGGTAGGTGCCGGTCGTGAACAGGAACGCGCCGTCGATGTCCCGATCGAACAGCCCGCGATCCACCCCGCCGAGCCAGAGCCGTCCCGACATCGTGTGGTCGAACGCGAACCCGATCCCGAAGCTCTGGCGCGGCGCCGGGTCCATGGTGACATCGAAGTCGGCCACGTCGCCGCTCCCTGACGGATGCAACCACAGACCGCGGTACCGCTCGACGGTCGCGACGCGCGTCAGCCCGAGGTCGATCCGTGCCGTGTCCACGGGGCCGCGCGCCACGAGCGAGACGGCCCCCAGGAGCGCGTCGCGGTCCGGCACGTCCGGAGTCACGATCCGTGCGTACCCCACGCGGGTGGGGAGGGGCACGGTGCGGCGGAGCGCGCCGAGCGGACGCACGCACGACGCGCTCACGAGCGCGGCGCGAGCGGACCGACGGCCGACCTCCACGAGCGCGTCCATCGCCGCCGGCCGGAAGTCGAGCTGGTCGAACGAGGCCGTGGGGTTCGCGACGAGCACATCCTCGGCCGAGAGCGCGAAGGTGTCCTGCACCCAGAGGTACTCGAAGAGCTTGCTCGTGACCGTGAGCGGGTCGTCGAACGAGGTGCGCTCCGGCTTGGCCGACTCGAGCGTGGAGACGATGACCCGCTGGGCGCCCAGGCTGCGTGCGACCGCGACGGGCCGGTTGGACGCCAGCGCGCCGTCCACCAGGGTGCGTCCGTCGACCACCACGGGCCGCAGCAGCAGCGGGAGCGAGAGGCTCGCGCGCACGGCGCGCGCGAGGTCGCCGCTCCCAAGGACCACCACGGAGCGGTCCTCGAGGTCGGTCGCCACCGCGCGGAACGGGATCGGGAGCGCGTCGAAGTCCCCCCTCGCCATCAGGTTCGCCGGGAGCATCAGCCGCGAGAGGAGCGCACTCACCTCGTTCTCGCGGGCGGTCCCGGCCTGGAGCGCCCATCCCTCGGCGTTCCGGTCCCACACGATCAGGGGACGCAGGCCGCCGAGCGACGCCGAGACGACCGGCTCGTAGCTCCGGATGGCATCGTCGAGCGGGAGCCGGCGCAGGTGCTGCAGGATCGAGGAACCGCTCTCCCCACTCGCATAGAGGGCGCCCACCACCGCGCCGATGCTCGTGCCGACGATCAGGTCCGGCACGACGCCGAGCGAGTCGAGCGTCTCGAGGAGCCCGACATGAGCGAGCCCCTTGGCACCGCCACCACTCAGGACGAGCGCGGTCCTGGCCGGCGCGCAGGTCCCGACCTGCGCGCCGGCGTGGGTCGCGACGAGCGCCGTCCCGGCCACGAGGGCGGCCACCGAGCGCGCGAGGGTGCGGTGCCGAGGGATCACGGGAGCAATATGCAGTGGGGGACGCCCCGGTCGCCGGAGGGATCCGCGATTAGCTTCCCGCGGTGCGCCTCCGGGTCCTCCTCGCCTTCGCCGCCACCTGGCTCATCTGGGGATCCACCTACCTCGCCATCGCGTTCGCGGTGGCCGAGATGCCTCCCTTCATCGTGGCCGGGCTGCGGAACCTCGTCGCCGGCCTCCTGCTCTATGGCTGGCTCCGCTCGCGCGGTGCCACGCGGCCCACGGGTGCGCATTGGCGCCGCGCGCTCGTCATCGGCCTCCTCATGCTCGGCATCGGCAATGGCGCGGTCACCTGGTCCGAGCAGGCGGAACCCTCGGGGGTCGTGGCCCTTGTCGTCTCGCTGGTGCCGCTCTGGCTCATGATGTTCGGCTGGATGGGCCGGGAGGGCGTACGTCCGGAGCCTCTCGAGGTGATGGGCGTCTCCCTCGGTCTCCTCGGCGTGCTCCTGCTCGTGGCACCGTGGGGAGAGACGGGGGGCGTTCTCTCCGTCGTCGGCCTCCTCGTGCTGCTCGCGAGCACCGTGGCGTGGGCTGCCGGCTCGCTCTACACCCGGCACCTTCCGCCCCTGCCGCGCCCCCTGCTCGGGTCGGGGATGGAGATGATCGCCGGCGGGGCGGCGCTTCTGCTCGTGAGCATCGGATCCGGGGAATGGCAGCGGCTGGAGCCCGCGGCGATCACCGTGCGCGGTGCGGCGAGCATGCTCTACTTGATCGGCTTCGGCTCCATCATCGGCTTCAGCGCGTACAAGTGGCTCCTCACGCAGGTGCGCCCGGCGCTCGCGGGGACGTACGCGTTCGTGAACCCGGTGGTCGCCGTGCTGCTCGGCTGGCTCTTCGCGGGCGAGTCGCTCTCGCCGCGGCTGGCGGTGGCGATGCTCATGATCGTGAGCGCGGTGGCGATGATCACCCTGCGTCCCTACCTTAGCAGGCGATGAGAGAACCCGTCGGTTTCACCCCCGGCGGTCCCGCGAGCGGGGCCGCCGTCGGCACCTTGCCCGCTGAACAACCCGTGACGACGGGAGAGCCCGAGACGGAGGTCGCGCTCTGGGCGATCATCTTCGCGGGCGGGATCGGCTCGCGCTTCTGGCCGCTCAGCACGCCGGCGCGGCCGAAGCCCCTCCTCAAGCTCGTCTCCGAGCAGACGCTCATCGAGGACGCGGTGGGCCGGCTGCAACCCACCGTGCCGCCCGAGCGCGTGCTGATCCTCACGAGCCGCGACATCGCCCCCGCCATCCGCTCGGTGACGCGCGACGTGCCCGAGGAGAACGTGCTGGTCGAACCGCATCCTCTCGGCACGGCCGCCGCGCTGGCCTGGGGTGCGCAGGAGCTCGCCCGGCGCGCCGGCCCCAGCGCGCTCTGCTGCGCCATCCATGCGGACATCGCGGCGGACTTCCCCGAGGAGTTCCGCCGGACCATCCGCCGCGGCGCCGCCTTCGCCGCGCGCGAGAAGGCGCTCCTCTCCATCGGCGTCCGCCCCTCGCGTCCGGAGACGGGGTTCGGCTACGTCATGCCCGGCGTTCCCCTCGACGCGGACCTCCCGCTCCAGCGCGGGGGGGTCGCCACCACGCGCGGGTTCATGGAGAAGCCGAGCGAGGTGCAGGCGGAGTCGCGCATCGAGGATGGCGCGCTCTGGCACGCGGGGATCCTGCTCGGCGCCGCGGGCACCTTCCTCGAGGAGATCGCGCTGCACACGGTGGAGGTGCGCGACGGGCTCGAGGCGCTCCGCGCGGGGAACCTGCCGATGTTCGTCGGCATGGCGCGCTCCACCTCGCTCGAGCGCGGCCTGCTGGAGCGCACGGAACGCCTGCTCGTGATGCAGGGGGACTTCGGGTGGGACGACGTGGGCACCTGGGCCTCGCTCCGCCGCGCGCGGGACCTCGATGACGACGGGAACGGCGCCTTCGGCGACGTGCAGTTCGTGGATGCGGAGTGCAACGTGGTCCACGCCGGACGCGGGACGGTCGTGCTCTATGGTGTCGACAAGATGCTGGTGGTCACGCTCGACGGGATGACCTTCGTGACCTCGCTGGAGCGCGCGTCCGACCTCAAACCGCTGCTCGACGCGCTCCCGGGGTCGATGCGGATCAACCCGACCGGGCTCCCGGGCTAGCCCTCGCCGCCGTAGCCGGCGTGCGCGGGACCGCGAGCGCGGCGGCCGCGAGCAGCACCAGCGTGAGCCAGAGCAGGTCCGCGGTGAGCAGGTGCAGCAGCTGCAGCGCCACGGGCGCGAGGAGCAGCAGGTTCACCAGCCCGATCAGCAGCTGCGCCACGACGATCGCCGCGAGTGCGATCGCGAGCGTGCGCGTGCGCGGCGAACGCCGGCGCACGGCGACGACGCCGGCGGTGAGCACCAGCAGGAACGCCATGAGCACCGCGAAGGTCGGGTGGATCACCCGGAGCCGCACGAGCAGGTGCGATGCGCTCGAGAAGTCCTGCGCGAACCCCTCGGCCAGCGACGTGGCGGGGAAGAGCGTGTCGCCGAGCGCGGTCACGGCGCCGGTCATGCCGAGCACGAGCGTCCCGAGCAGGGAGGCGAGGAGCAGCGCACCCTCGGTGCCGGCCGGCCGCAGGCGCGGGGTGCCCCCGCCGGAGGCGAACCAGGGCACGAGCGCGAGCGCGCCGATCAGCAGGAAGGTGTTGAGCAGGTGCGCGGCGAGCCAGTAGGCGCGCGCGATGCTCGTGTTGTCGGCGACCATCTCGAAGAGCACGAGCCCCGCGCCCACCAGTGCCTCGGTCAGCATGAGCGCCATCGCCGCGTGCGCCGCGGTCCGCGCCGCGCTCCCGCGCGCGAGGATCCGCCGCGCCCACACCAGCTGCGCCACCACCAACAGGAGCGCGACGCCGGAGGTGAGGCGGTGCGTGAACTCGATGAGCGTCTCGACGGCCGCCTCGCGCGGGATCACCACGCCATTGCAGAGGGGCCAATGGGCGCCGCACCCGGCCCCTGACCCCGAGGCGCGGACGTACGCGCCCCAGAGGATCACGAGCAGGTTGTAGGCGAGGACGCCCCATCCGTATCTTGCGAAGCGCCCGCCCGACTCCATCTCCCGGACCCCCTCGATGAAACGCGGAACCATCATCACGCTCGTGTTGGCGCTCGGCTTCGCCGCCCTGCTGCTCTACTCCACGCTCTCGGCGCAGAACGTGGAATGCTCCGCCTGCGTCACCTTCAATGGCCAGACCAACTGCGCCACCGCGTCGGCGGAGAACGAGAGCGAGGCGCTGCGACAGGCGGTCTCGACCGCCTGCGGGATCCTCACCCAGGGGATGGACGAGTCCATCCGGTGCGCGGGGATGCCGCCGCAGCGGCCGCAGTGCCGCACGCGATGACGCGG
>CAZHAG010000028.1:0-5313 GCA_964529705.1 uncultured Gemmatimonas sp.
CCGCGACCTTCGGGTTATGAGCCCGACGAGCTACCAGGCTGCTCCACCCCGCGTCAGTGACCGAAAGATAGGCCGGTCGCGGGCAGAGTCAAGCCGTCGGCGCCCACTCAGGCTCCCGCCTACGGCCGTTCCGGGTCGGTGAACCGATAGAGCATCTCCCGTTCCCCCTTCACCATCCCGAACTCCTCGCGCGCGATCCGCTCCTGTGTCTCGGGATCGGTCTCGATGGCTTTCTTGAGCGCCTGCAGGCGCTGCACCTCGGCGCTCAGCGAGTCGACCGCCGCGCGCTCCCGCTCGAGGGCGCCGCGCTGCCGGAAGAGGTCGAGCGTCCCGTACTCGCCCCCCTGCACCGCGAAGCCGATCACGGCGATGGCGAGCGCGACCACCACCACTCGGCCGATGATCTGCTTGTTGCCGAGGGGCGCGCCTGCACCGCGGCGCTTGCCGCCGCTCCCCGCCCCACCCGTCCGCTTCGCCGCCACGGGTCGCCCGCGCTCCTCAGCCGCCCAGCCCGTAGATCGCGCCGCCCGGATACTCGGCGTGCGACCCCAGCTCCGCCTCGATGCGCAGCAGCTGGTTGTACTTCGCCACGCGGTCCGTGCGACTCGCCGACCCGGTCTTGATCTGCCCGGCGTTGGTCGCCACGGCGAGGTCCGCGATGAAGGTGTCCTCGGTCTCGCCCGAGCGGTGCGAGATGATCGAGCGGTAGCCGTTCCGTCCCGCCATCTCGATCGCCTCGAGCGTCTCCGTGAGCGTGCCGATCTGGTTCACCTTGATGAGGATCGCGTTCGCCACGTCCTCCTCGATGCCGCGGGCGAGGAACTCCGTGTTGGTCACGAAGAGGTCGTCCCCCACCAGCTGGCACCGGTCGCCGATCGCCTCGGTCATGATCCCCCACCCCTCCCAGTCGCTCTCCGCCAGCCCGTCCTCGATGGAGACGATCGGGTACTTCTGGAGCCACTTGGCGTAGAGCTCGACCATCTGCTCAGCACTCTTCGTTCCCGCCCCGCTCTTCTTGAAGGTGTACTTGCCCCCCGAGTAGAGCTCGCTCGCCGCGCAGTCCAGGGCGAGGGCGATCTCCGTGCCCGGCTCGTACCCCGCGGCCCCGATCGCCTCGAGCACGACCTTGATCGCCTCCTCGTCGCTCTTGAGGTCGGGCGCGAAGCCCCCCTCGTCGCCGACGCCGGTAGAGAGCTTGCGCTTCACCAGCACCTTCTTGAGCGCGTGGAACACTTCGGTCCCCATCCGGAGCGCCTGGCCGAAGCTCTCCGCACCCACGGGGACGATCATGTACTCCTGGAAGTCGACCGTATTGGTCGCGTGCGCCCCGCCGTTCAGGATGTTCATCAGCGGCACCGGGAGGGTGCGCGCCATCGGGCCGCCGAGGTACTTGTGCAGCGGGAGATCCACGCTCGCTGCAGCTGCGCGCGCCGAGGCCATCGAGACGGCGAGCATCGCGTTCGCGCCGAGCTTGGACTTGGTCTTCGTGCCGTCGAGCGCGATCAGCGTGTGGTCGATCGTGAGCTGCTCGGTGACGTCGAGGCCGATGAGCTCCGGCTCGATCAGCTTGCCGACGTTCTGCACCGCCTTGCGCACGCCCTTGCCCAGGTAGCGCTTGGCGTCGCCGTCGCGCAGCTCGTTGGCCTCGTGCTCGCCGGTGGAGGCGCCGCTCGGGACGGCAGCGCGCCCATAGGTGCCATCCTCCAGGATGACATCGGCTTCGACGGTGGGGTTGCCGCGCGAATCGAGGATCTCGCGGGCCTGAATGGCAAGGATGATGGACATGAGCGTGGTGTGGAGGTTCCTGCGGAATCTATCAGGTGGCGTCGTAGGGGGGCGACACGACGCCATGTTCGCGTTCGAGGCACTCGGCCATCGCCTCGTACGTCCGGCGTGCGAGCGCGTCCCGGTCCTCGTAGGTGAGGCCGGCGGTGCTGATCGGCGGCAGGTAGTGCATGTGGATCGTGCCGGGGTAGACGCGGAACTCCCCCTTCCGCTGGATCTCCAGCACGCCGTAGATGACGATCGGCACGATCGCCGCCTGCGCCTGCACGGCGAGCACGAAGGGGCCCTTCTTGAAGTGCCGCAGCGGATACGCGTTCCCCCGCGTCCCTTCCGGATACACGGCGACCGAGGCGCCGGCCCGGACCCGCTCGTATGCCATGGAGTACGACTGGAACGCCGCCTTCCGGTTCTGTCGCTCGATCGGGATCATCCCCGCGGCGAGCATCGACCGCCCGAGGATGGGCACACGGAAGAGTTCCTGCTTCACCACGAACTTGATCCACGGAAGCTGCGAGGCGAGCGCGAAGATGTCGAAGTTCGCGCTGTGGTTCGCCACGTAGATGTGGTGCGCGCCCCCCTTGTGCTCCACGCCATGCTCCACGATGCGCGCGCCGGCGACCCAGAGGTGGCTACGCCCCCACAGGCGCGGCGCCCAGTCGTAGGGCGAGCCGGGGCGGTCCTTCACCCGGAAGATCGCGGCGATGATCACGGACGTGCCGAGGAACGCGGTGGAGAGCGCGAGGTTCAGCGCGACGAAGCACGCGCGGATCAGCCCCACGAGCAGCTCCCGGCCGTCACGGCGCGGCGAAGTGGTCGTGGCCACCCGGGAGGGCCACGCGCTGACCTCCCTCCTCCGCCACCACCTCACCCGCGGCGGAGCCGGACATCGCCTCCACGCGACCGACTGCGCGCAGCGACAACCCCGAGTTCGCGGCGGCGAACGCCGCCACGTCGAGCGCCGGGGCGGCCACCAAGAGCTCGTACTCCTCCCCGCTCACGAGCGCCTCGCGCACCGGCACCCCGGGGGCGCAGGGCACGGCGTCCAGGTCGAGCACGCAGCGCACGCCGCTCGCCGCGGCCAGGTGGCGCGCATCCCCGGCGAGTCCGTCGGAGATGTCGACGGCCGCGTGCGCACGCTGTCGCACCATCCACATCCCCGCGCCGAGGCGTGCCTCCGGATGCGCGAAGCGCGCGCGGTCCTCGGCCCGTGGCCTGCCACCCCGCCGCCACGCGGCGAGCGCGGCGCCCGGTCCGCCGAGGGCGCCCGTGAGGTAGAGGGTGTCGCCCGCACGCGCGGCGGAGCGCGCGAGCGGACGCGGCGTGTGGCCCAGCACGGTGATCGCGAGTGCGAGGCGCTCCCCCGTCGTGAGGTCCCCGCCGACGATCGGCGTGCCCGTGTGCGCCGCCGCGGCGCCGACCCCGCTCGCGACCGCCGAGAGCGCCGCGCGCCAGTCGTCAGGAACCGTGAGCGCAAGGAGGAGGCCGAGCGGGGAGGCACCCATCGCGGCGAGGTCGCTCAGCGCGGCCATCGTGGCGCGCCAGCCGATCTCCGCCGGCTCCAGCCACTCGCGACGGAAGTGCACGTCCTGCACGGTGCTGTCGGTGCTCACCACCAGTCGCGAGCCCGCCGGTACGTCGAGCACCGCACCATCATCGCCGATGCCCACGGCCGAGCTGCCCCACGCCCCCACGAGGGCGCGGACCGCGTCGAACTCGCGGCCGGGCCCGAGCCGCACATGCTTGCTCACCGCTGCGCCCCGACCGCCGGGAGCGACGCGAGGAGCGGAGCCTCCGGCAACGGGTCCGTCAGGGACCAGACGTCGCGCAGCGCGCTGATCACGTCCCGAAGCGTCGCGCCCCGCACCGATCCGAGCTCGGCCGCGCGCTCGCCGGCACGTCCGTGGATCCACGCGCCACTGGTGCCAGCCGCGAACGGATCCAGCGTCTGGCCGAGCAGGGTGGCGATGATCCCGGCGAGCACGTCGCCGCTGCCGGCCGCGCCGAGGGTCGGTGCGCCCGAGGCGCTCACGGCGACACGACCGTCTGGCGCGCTGATCACTGTGGGCGGTCCTTTGAGCACCACCGTCGCCCCCAGCGTCTTCGCGAGCTCCGCCCCGACCTCGAACCGGCGCGCCAGCACCTCGCGCGGCTCGAGACGCAGGAGGCGGCCCGCCTCCACCGGGTGCGGCGTGACGATCGCGGGGCGCGCGCCGAGCAGCGTGCCCAGCGTGCGCGGCTCCCCCTCGAACACATTGAGCGCGTCCGCGTCGAGCAGCACCGGACCCCGCCACGCGACGAGGAGGCGCTCGACGAGGGCGCGCGTCATCGCGGTCCGGCCGAGCCCCGGCCCGAGCAGCAGCACATGCGCCCAGCCGAGCACCCGCTCCTGGTCCTCGGCGGTCACCGGCCAGCGCGCCGCCATCGTCTCCGGAAGCGCCGCCTGCACCACGGGCACGTTGGCCGGGTTCACGAGGAGCTGCACCATGCCGATCCCGCTCCGCATCGCACCGCGCGCGGCGAGCATCGGCGCTCCCGCCATGCCATCCCCTCCGCCCACGATCGCCAACCGCCGCCGCACGCCCTTGTGCGCGTCGGCGGGGATCGGCGGGACCGCGCGCCGCACGGCCTCCGCGTCCACGAGCGTGGGAAGCCGTCCATCGTTCGCGTGCTCGCCAAGCCCGATGTCAAGCGCGAGGATCTCCCCCGCCTCATCCCGCCGCAGCAGGAGGCCGCGCTTGAGGGTGCCGTAGGTCGTCGTCAGGCGGGCGTGGACGATCGCCCCGCCGGTGCCCGTCGTCGAATCGAGTCCGCTGGGCACGTCGAGCGCCACGACGATCGCTCCCGCCGCGCCCCGCTCGTTGATCCGGCGGATGGCGTCGGCGGCCTCACCGTGTGCCTCGCCGCGCGCTCCGGTACCGAGCACGCCGTCGACCACCACCACCGGCCAGTTCGCCGGGGAGGCCTCGGCGAGGGCCACGTGCGCCTCGTCCCGGGCGCGCCGTCCGTCGGGAGAGCGCGGGTCGCCGAGCGACTCGACCGTCACCGGACAGCCGGTGCGGGCGAGTGCAGCGGCGACGACCCAGGCGTCGCCACCGTTGTTCCCGGTGCCGGCGAAGATGAGCGCGCCGCGCTCGCGGAGCTCGGGCACGCGCTTGAGCAGGAGGGACGCGGTCGTCTCGCCGGCGGCTCGCATGAGCGAGTAGGACTCCCCGCGTTCCGCGATGGCGGCCGCTTCCCGCTGCAGGGCCTGCTCCGCGGTGACGATCGCGACGCTCGGGGCGCTCACGGCGGGGTCGGCCGGAGGTCCGCGGTCAGGCCGTTGGGATCGCGGTCCACCGATAATCGCGATCGAAGGAGGCGAAATCGAACGCGTCGATGAAATCGTCCTTCGAGTCCCCGGGCTGGCTCATCAGGAGCCCCGTCTCCACCAGCGTGAAGACCACCTCGCCGAGGTGCGTCACTTCGGGCCGCAGCACGCGATAGGTGATCCACGGAACCACCAGGCAGGAGAGCAGTCCAGGAACGATG
>CAZHAG010000028.1:5323-24720 GCA_964529705.1 uncultured Gemmatimonas sp.
ACGTCGTCCTGGGTGTCGGTCGGCTGGCTCAACAGGAACCCCGGGTCCACCCGGGCGAAGACGACCTCGCCGAGGTCGGCGGTCGTGCGGATCCCCCAGTGCTCGAGCACCATCCGCGCGAGCACGCCGTAGCGCTCGAGCGCCAGGTCCCGGCATCCCACCGCGAGCTCCTGCCCCGTGAGGTGCCGCCGCTCGGGGAGGCGCTGCTGGCAGAACTCGAGCGCGGCGAGCACGAAGAGGTACGCGCGCTCGTCGTAGCGAGGCTCGCGCATCCTGATCCGGTCCATCACGCCTTCGCGGAACGCCAGTTCGGGCATTGAACGGCAGAGGAGAGGTGGGAGGTGGGAGGTGGGAGGAAACTACCTCTCACCTCCTGTTGGTGTGGATACCGAGAGTATCGGCACCGGCGCCAGCTCGCAACTTCCGTGCTACAGGTAGAGCGGGAACTCCTCGGCCAAGGTCTGCACCTCGACCTTCACCGCGGCCGCCAGCTTCGCGTCCTCGGGAGCGCCGAGCACCCGGTCGATCAGGTCGGCGATGCGCTGCATCTCCGGCTCGTGCATCCCCCGGGTAGTGACGGCCGGGGTGCCGATCCGGATACCACTCGTCACGAAGGGCGACTGCGTCTCCCCGGGGACGGTGTTCTTGTTGACCGTGATCCCGGCCTGGTCGAGCGCGTGCTCCGCCAGCTTTCCCGTGAGCTTGGCACTCTTGGGGCGGAGGTCCGCGAGCATCAGGTGGTTGTCCGTGCCGCCGGAGACGATGTGCACGCCATGCGCCATGAGCGCCGCGGCCAGCGCGCGCGCGTTGGCGACGGTCTGGCGCGAGTACCCCACGAACGAGGGTTCGAGCGCCTCCTTGAACGCGACGGCCTTGGCGGCGATGACGTGCATCAGTGGCCCACCCTGCGTCCCGGGGAAGACGGCCTTGTCGATGGCCTTCTGGTGCTGCGCCTTGCAGAGGATCAGCCCCCCGCGGGGGCCGCGCAGGGTCTTGTGCGTGGTGGTGGTGACCACGTCGGCGTGCGGCACCGGGCTCGGATAGATCCCCGTGGCGGCGAGGCCCGCGAAGTGGGCCATGTCCACCATGAAGATCGCGCCGACCTCACGCGCCGCCTCCACGAACTGCGCGTAGTCGAGCACGCGCGAGTAGGCGCTGTAGCCGGCGATGATGAGCCTCGGCTTCTCCCTCCGCGCGAGCTCGCGCATCGCCGGATAGTCGATCGTGCCCTCGGCGTTGACGCCGTAGTGCACCGCGCGGTAGTTGAGCCCGGAGAAGTTCACCGGGGATCCGTGCGTGAGGTGCCCGCCCTGCGAGAGGTCGAGCCCCATGACGGTGTCGCCGGGTTTGAGGAACGCGAGATAGACGGCGGCGTTCGCGGTCGCGCCCGAGTGCGGCTGCACGTTGGCGTGGTCCGCGCCGAAGAGCTGCTTCGCCCGGTCGATCGCGAGCTGCTCCACCTGGTCCACCACCTCGCACCCACCGTAGTAGCGCTTGCCCGGGAGCCCCTCGGCGTACTTGTTGGTGAGCGCGGAGCCGAGCGCCTCGAGCACCGCCGGCGAGACGAAGTTCTCGCTCGCGATCAGTTCGAGCCCCTCGGACTGCCGGCGCGTCTCCTCGGCGAGGAGGCGCGCGATGTCCGGGTCGGTGCCGAGGAGGGCGGCGCCGGGCATCCGGCGGTCCCAGGTGTTCCAGCCCGGCTTCATGCGCCCTCCGCCGGGGCGGTCTCGATCTTCTTCACGCGGGCCTCGTGCCGCCCTCCCTCGAACGCGGTCTCGAGCCAGCTCTTGAGGATCGCGACGCCATCCTCCTCGCTCACGAAGCGCGCGGGGAGCACGAGCACGTTCGCGTCGTTGTGCTTGCGCGCGAGCGCGGCGATCTCGGGCGTCCACGCGACCGCCGCACGGACCCCCGCGTGCCGGTTCGCCGCGTACGACATCCCGAGCCCGGTGCCGCAGAGCAGGACCCCCCGCCCCACCTCGCCCCGCTCCACCTTCTCGGCGAGCGGGTGCGCGAAGTCGGCGTAGTCAGTGGACGCGGGTGAGTGCGTGCCGATGTCCTCCACCTCGTAACCGAGCTTCGTGAGCGCCGCCGCGAGGTGCTGCTTCAGCTCGTAGCCCGCGTGGTCCGACGCGATGGGGATCCGTTCCTTGGCCATGGTCAGCTCTTGTTCGGCCACTGCGGCCAGGTCTTCACGAGCCCGCGCACCGCCGCGATCCGTCGCTCGGCGAGCTTGTCCGCCGCGAGGTAGGAGAAGACGCCGTGCTCCTTGGCGATCTCGTAGATGCCGAGGATGGTGTCGAAGATCTCGTCCGCCTTGCGGAGCGAGCGTTCCCGCGTCCAGCCGGCCAGCTCGCCGTACACGTTGATCACGCCGCCGGCGTTCGCCACGAAGTCGGGCGCGTAGAGGATGCCGCGCTTCTCCAGCGCCTCGCCGTGCTTCGCGGGCTCAAGGAGCTGGTTGTTCGCGCCGCCGCAGACGACCTCGACCTTGAGCTTCTTGATCGTGTCGTCGTTGATGATCGCGCCGAGCGCGCAGGGGGCGAAGATGTCCGCCTTGGCGGTGTAGATCTCGTCTCCCTCGACCGCCTTGGCCCCGAACTCCTCCACGATGGCGCGCACCCGCTCCGGCCGGATATCCGTGACGATGAGCTTCGCCCCCACCGCGTGCAGCTCGCGGCAGAGGTAGGTGCCGACGTTCCCGAGCCCCTGCACCGTGACGGTCTTCCCCTCGAGCGAGGCGACGCCCCAGCGGTGCTTCGCGGACGCCTCGATCGCGCGGAAGACGCCGCGGGCGGTCACCGGCGACGGGTCCCCGGACTTGTTGGCGAGGCCGGCGACGTAGTTGGTCTCCATGTGCACGAAGTCCATGTCCGCCGTGCTGGTCCCGACATCCTCGGCCGTCACGTAGCGGCCACCGAGCGACTCCACGAAGCGCCCGTGCGCGCGGAAGATCATCTCGCGGTTCGGCGTCCGGTTGTCGCCGATGATCACCGATTTGCCGCCGCCGAGGTTGAGCCCGGCGACCGCGTTCTTGTACGTCATCCCGCGCGCGAGACGGAGGGCGTCCGTGATCGCGTCCTCATCCGTCTTGTACGTCCAGAAGCGCGTGCCGCCCAGCGCGGGGCCGAGCGTGGTGTTGTGGATGGCGATGATGCCGCGGTAGCCCGAGGAGGCGTCGGCGCAGACCACGAGCTGTTCGTGGCCGAGGGTGGACATCGTCTCGAAGAGGTTCATATGACTGCAGGGGGAGGTGTGAGGTGTGAGATGTGAGGAATGAGGAACGGCTACTGCGGCTTGGAGACGGCGCGGCCGATCACGATGCGCTGGACCTCGGACGTGCCCTCGTAGATCTCCGTGACCTTGGCATCACGGAAGTACTTCTCCACGGGGTACTCCTTCACGTACCCGTAGCCGCCGAACACCTGGATGGCCTGCGTGGTGACCCACATCGCCATCTCGCTCGCGAAGAGCTTGCACATCGACACCTCGCCGGGCACGAGCACGCCCCGGTCCTTCGCGGCGGCGACCGTATGCAGCAGCGCGCGCGCGGCCGTGATCCGCGTGGCCATGTCGGCCAACTTGAACTGCACGCCCTGGAACTCGGCGATCGGTTGCCCGAACTGCTTCCGCTCCATGGCGTAGGCGCGCGCCGCCTCGAACGCGGCGCGGGCGATGCCGATGGCCTGGGCCGAGATGCCGAGCCGCCCGTGCTCGAGCGACTGCATGGCGTAGATGAACCCCTGGCCTTCCTCGCCGAGCATGCGATCGCCCGGCACGCGCATCCCGTCGAACACGAGCTGCACGGTGGGAGAGGCCCGGAGCCCCATCTTGTCCTCCTTCTTCCCGACCGTGAACCCCGGGAGGTCCGGCGTGAGGATGAAGGCGGAGATCCCCTTCGAGCGACGGCGCGCTTCCGGGGTGTCGGTGCGGATCATCGCGATGATCACCCCGGCGTGCGTGCCGCTCGTGACCCAGGCCTTGGTGCCCTCGACGATCCAGTCGTCCCCGTCGCGCCGTGCCTGGCAGCGGATGGCCGACGCGTCCGAGCCGGCGTCGGGCTCCGAGAGCGCGAAGGCGCCGAGGATCTCGCCGCGCGCCATCGGCGCGAGGAAGCGCCGCTTCTGCTCGGGGGAGCCGAACGCGTTCAGCATCTGCGTCGGCAACGAGTTGTGCACGGACATCATCACGGCCGTCGAGGCGTCCGCGGCGGCGATCTCCTCGAGCGCCAGCAGGTAGCTCCGCGCGTCGAGCCCGAGCCCGTCGTACTCCGTGGGCAGGAGCATACCGAGGAACCCGAGGTCGCCGAGCTTCTTCACGAGCGAGGGCTCGAAATGCCCCGCGCGGTCCCACTGGTCGGCGTACGGCCGCACATGCTCGTCCGCGAAGGCGCGCGCGGTCGCGATGATCGCGCGCTGCTCCTCCGTCAGGTGGTGCAGGTCCGTCATCATGCGCGGGACACCTCGGGGCGTGGCTCGACGGGCAGGAGGATCACGCGCCGTACTGGTAGAACCCGCGCCCGGACTTCCGTCCGTACCACCCCGCGGCCACGTACTTCTTGAGCAGCGGGCAGGGGCGATACTTGGGGTCGCCCAGCCCCTCGTGCAGCACCTCGAGGATCGCCACGCAGGTGTCGAGGCCGATGAAGTCCGCGAGGGTGAGCGGGCCCATCGGGTGGTTCATCCCGAGCTTCATCACCTGGTCCACCGCCTCGGGCGTGCCCACGCCCTCCATCACGGCGTAGCACGCCTCGTTGATCATCGGCATGAGGATCCGGTTGGCGATGAACCCCGGGTAGTCGTTCGCCTCGACGGGCGTCTTGCCGAGCGCCTTGCTGAGCGCCACGGTGCGGGCGTTCGTCGCGTCGGAGGTGGCGAGGCCGCGGATCACCTCGACCAGCTCCATGAGCGGCACCGGATTCATGAAGTGCATGCCGATCACGAGCTCGGGCCGCTGGGTGACGGCCGCGATCTCCGTGATGGAGATCGAGCTGGTGTTCGTCGCCAGGATGGCGCTTTTGGGCGCCAGCCGGTCGAGGTCGCGGAAGATCTGGAACTTGAGGTCCTTCCGCTCGGTGGCCGCCTCGACGACGATCGTCGCGTCCTTCACCGCGTCGAGCGACGTACTCTCCGTGATGCGCCCCAGGGCTGCCGCCCTGCCGGCGGCGTCGAGCGTCCCCTTCTTCACTTGGCGGTCGAGGTTCTTCTCGATGGTGGCGCGCCCCTTGGCGAGCGCGTCAGCGGAGACGTCGATCAGGGTGACGTCGAACCCACTGGTGGCGCAGACGTGCGCGATGCCGTTGCCCATCTGACCGGCACCGACGACGGCGAAACGATCGGACATCGGAGGTTCTGGTACGGGGAAGCGGCCACGGGGCCGCGGTGCTAGCGACGGTGCGCGCGGCCGGCGTCGGTCGGTCGTGCGCGGAAGAGGAGAAAGCTAATCACGAGAAGTGCCGAAGCGGCGGCGACGCCGCCCTCGAGCCCCCAGCGGCCGCCCGTGAGCCAGTCGGGGCCGGTGCTCTCCAGCCGGAAGCCGGGGGCCGCCCGCAGCTCGACCCCGCTCACCGGGAGGCGGAAGCCGACCGCCTGCACCCAGTTGATCGCGAGGTGGGCGAGCCAGGCCGCCACGACGCTTCCCGTCGCGAGCCGGACGGCGCCGAGGAAGAGCCCGGCCGCGCCGACGCAGAGCAGCGAGACGGCAGTGGCACCGGGGTTGAAGGCGTGCAGCACCGCGAATGCCACGCTCGTCATGCCGACAGCCACTCCCGCTCCCCACCGGTCCGCGAGCAGGCCGAACGGATAGCCGCGGAAGATCAGCTCCTCGACGGCCGCGAGTGCCGCGAACACCCCCAGGGTACCCAGCGCGAACGGAAGCCACAGCCCGTCAAGCGACGGCACCGAGGTGAGCTGGCCCGACCAGAACAGGAGCGCCCCGGGAAGCGCGACCGCCATCGCGCCCGCCGCGAGCCCGAGCGCGAGCCCACCCGGATGCCAGGCGCTCGTGTGGAACCCCGAGAGCGTCCAGTCGGCCCGCTCCAACATGGCGACGACGATCACGTGCGCGACGGTCACGGCGAACGTGATGATCAGCGCCACCAGGATGCGCCCTTCGAGCCCCGGCGGGACACCAGCCGGGAAGACGGGCTTGAGCGCGATCCCCGAGACGAACACCACCGCGAGCGTGGCGACCCCGAACGCGGTGAGGCGCCCGATGACCCCGAGCGCCTCGTCGATCCGTTCGTTGAACGAGCTCAGGCGGATACCCCGCGCCTCAGGCCCGCTCGACGCTGAGCGCCACGGCGTTCCCGCCACCTAGGCAGAGCGTCGCCAGCCCTGTCCGCTTTCCCTGCTGCTCGAGTGCGTGTAGCAGCGTGACGAGCACGCGCGCACCGCTCGCGCCGATGGGGTGGCCGAGGGCGATCGCGCCGCCGTTCACGTTCACGCGGTCCCAGTCCCACGCGAGCGCGTCGCCGTCGGCGAGCGCCTGCGAGGCGAACGCCTCGTTGGCCTCGATCAGGTCGTAGTCCCCGATCTTCGCCCCCGTCTTCTTCATCAAGTTCCGCACGGCGACGATCGGCGCGAAGAAGAGGTCCTGCGGGTCGCCGCCGCCGGAGGCGTAACCGGTGATCCGCGCGAGCACCGGGAGTCCGTGCGCCTTGGCGTACGCCTCCGATGCGACGACGAGCGCTGCACCGCCGTCGTTCAGCCCCGGCGCGTTCCCCGCGGTGACCGTGAGCTCGTCGGGCTTCATCTCCTTCGGCGCGTCCTTGGCGAACGCCGGGCGGAGCTTTGCGAGCGCGGCCATCGAGGTGTCGGCGCGCGGCGACTCGTCGGTGTCCGCCACCGTCGTTCCCTTGCGCCCCGCGATCTCCACCGGGACGATCTCGGCCTTGAACCGCCCGGCCCCGATCGCGGCCACGGCCTTCTGGTGGGACGCGAGCGCGAACTCGTCCTGCCGCTCGCGCGTGATCCCGGCCTTCTTCGCCGTGTACTCCGCGTGGCCGCCCATGTGCCGGTCGTAGAACGAGCACCAGAGACCGTCGGAGATCAGGAGGTCGCCCATGGTCTGGGGGCCGAACTTCACGCCGTCGCGCATCCCGCGCACGAAGTGCGGCGCGTTCGACATCGACTCCATCCCACCCGCGACCAGGAGTTGCTCGTCGCCGGCGCGGATGGCCTGGGCCGCGAGCATCACCGCCTGCAGCCCGGAGCCGCACACCTTGTTGACGGTGTACGCGGGCGCCTCGCCCGGGATCCCCGCCTTGATGGCCGCCTGCCGGGCCGGTGCCTGGCCGACGCCTCCCTGCAGGACGTTCCCCATGATGACCTCGCCCACCGCCGAGGGATCGATCTTCGCGCGCGAGACCGCGGCGCGGATGGCGGTGGCGCCGAGTTCGGGCGCCGTGACGGGCCCGAGCCCGCCGAGGAAGCGGCCGATCGGCGTGCGGGCGGCGGAGACGATCACGGGCATGCGATCCGACATATGCGTACCGACCTCTCTATTGGATGCGACGTGTGGAGTTGAATCCGATCGTGGCCCCGATCGCCGGGAGGAGCGCGACGATGTTGATCGCCGTCCACTTCATCTTGGTGCTCATCCCGGAACGGGGCCTGCCGTCGGGATCGAGGAACATCTGCGCGATGCCGACGGCCGCGACGTATCCGACGCCGGTGCCCAGCAGGGTCGCATTGAAGTCGCCGGTCTCGTTGCCCATCGAACCGATCAGGTAGACGGCACCCGCGGTGGCGAACGCGCCGGTGACCATCCCCGCCGCGTACCCCGCGCGGCGGCGGGTCACGTCGTGCTCGACCCCGACCAGGTCCGCGATCTCCGTGCCGACGTAGCGGCCGACGACGAACCCGCCGATACCGGCGTATGCGCCCCCGAGCGCCTCGCCGCCCACGCGCACGGCGTCGAGCCGCGGCTTCGGCTGCTCCTGCGCGCCGAGCACGGCCGCCGTGGCCAGCGCCAGGACGAGCGCCGCGACCGGCGCCACCCGCCTCACGCGGACGCCCCGGCGCCGGAGCCGGTGAGCGCCCGGTCCTTCACCTCGGCGACGAGCTGCGCGATGAACGCCTCCACCGCGACGACCTCCTGCTTCTTCCCCGCCCCCCGCGCGCGCACGGCGACCTGGCCGGCCTCGGCCTCCCGCTTCCCGAGCACGGCCATGTACGGCACCTTCATGACCTCACCATCCCGGATCCGGTAGTTGAGCGTGTCGCTGCGGTCGTCGCAGACAGCACGGATGCCGGCCGCCCGGAGTTTCGCCGTCACCTCCTGGGCATACCCCAGCACCTCGTCGGAGATCGGCAGCACGCGCACCTGCTCGGGCGCGAGCCAGAGCGGGAAGGCGCCGGCGAAGTGCTCGATCAGGATGGCGATGAACCGTTCGAACGAGCCGCTCACCGCGCGGTGGATCACCACGGGGCGATGCGCCGCGTTGTCCTCGCCCGTGTACTCGAGGTCGAACCGTTCGGGCGCGTTGTAGTCGAGCTGGATGGTGCCGAGCTGCCAGGCGCGGCCGATCGAGTCGAGCACGTCGAAGTCGATCTTCGGCCCGTAGAAGGCGCCGTCCCCCTCCTTCATCTCAAAGTCGCGACCCGTCTTCTCCAGCGCGGCGCGCAGCGCGCCCTCGGCGCGGTCCCAGAGCTCGTCCGAACCGATCCGCACCGGCGGCCGCGTCGCGAACTTGAGCCGCGCGGTGAGGCCGAACGTCTCGTAGTACGAGAGGATGAAGTCCATCAGGAACTGGACCTCGTCCGCGATCTGGTCCTCGCGCAGGTACACATGGCAGTCGTCCTGCGAGAACTGCCGCACCCGCGTGAGTCCGGAGAGCGCGCCGGAGAGTTCGTTCCGGTGCAGCACGTCGAAGGTGACGTAGCGCTTCGGGAGCTCCCGGTACGAGTGCTTCGTCGCCGCGAAGTACAGGTGGTGCGAGGGGCAGTTCATCGGCTTGAGCGACATGTCATGCTCCTGCGTCTCGTTGTCGAGCACGAGGAACATGTTCTCGCGGTACTTCCCCCAGTGGCCGCTCTGCTCCCAGAGCTTCTTGGTGTAGAGCAGCGGCGTCTTCACCTCCAGGAACGCCTCCTGCTGGCGCTCGCGCACGAACCCCTCGAGCGCGTTCCAGAGGTGCGTGCCGCGCGGCGTCCAGAACGCCGCGCCCGGCGCCACCGGGAAGAACTGGAAGAGGTCGAGTGCCTTGCCGAGCACGCGGTGGTCGCGCTTCCGCGCCTCCTC
The DNA here is from genome assembly GCA_964529705.1 of uncultured Gemmatimonas sp. GTDB lineage: Bacteria > Gemmatimonadota > Gemmatimonadetes > Gemmatimonadales > Gemmatimonadaceae > Pseudogemmatithrix. The sequence goes on from CAZHAG010000028.1 coordinate 14,567, forward strand.
GAGCTGGTGGAGGTGCGCGTCGAGCTCCTCCTTCTTGAAGAAGGCGGTCGCGTAGATGCGCTGCAGCATCTGGCGGCGCTCGTCCCCGCGCCAGTAGGCGCCCGCCGTGCTCAGCAGCTTGAAGTGCTTGAGGTACGACGTGTCCGGGACGTGCGGCCCGCGGCAGAGGTCCACGAACGGGCCGTCCGTGTACGTGGAGATGATCTCGCTCGGGTCCTTGAAGTCGTCCAGGCGCTCCAGTTTGAGCGGGTCGTCCACGAAGAGCTTCTTCGCCTCCGCCTGCGACACCTCGGCGCGCACGAACGGGTGCTTCTCCGCGATCACCTTCCGCATCTCCGCCTCGAACGCCTCGAGATCCTCGGGCGTGAAGGGCTTCGCCACCTCGAAGTCGTAGTAGAAACCGTCGTCGATCGCGGGGCCGAACCCGATCTTCGCATCCGGCCGGAGCCGCCGCACCGCCGTGGCGAGGATGTGCGCGCCCGAATGCCGGAGCACCGGGAGGGCGCGCGGATCCTTCTCCGTGATCACCTGGAACGCGCCCCCGGCACGGAGCGGGGTCATGAGGTCCTGCACCTCGCCGTCCACGGAGACGGCGATCGCCGCCAGCAGGAGGCGCGGCCCGATGCTCGCCACCACGTCGCGCGCCGGCGTGCCGACGGGCACCTCGCGCGTGGCGCCGTCGGGGAGCGTGAGGACGATCATCTGGGGGGCGGCGGAGGCGGGTGCCATCATCGCGGAGGGACGACCTCGTGCAGGACCGGCGTGGAACTCCCGAACCGCAGGAAGAGCACGAGTCCGATGATCACCAGCGCGAAGAACATCCCCCATCCCCAGATGGTGCGCCAGCGCAGGGGAGCATCGCCGGGGCGTGGCATCGAGGAAGGGGCTGACATTGCGCGAAGCCGGTGTGGTGAGGGAGATGCGACGCCGCAGGCCGGCGGCCGCCAGCTGCGACCGCGCGGGGCGGCCGCGTGGGGTCCGCGGAACTTGCAGTGTCGCGTTCGTGTGGCCAGCCTTCAAAGTAGCCGCACGCTGAACCCCTGCCAACCGCGATGCGAGACGCATGAGCCGAGAGCGAGACGAATCCCACGAGCACACCTTGACCTGGATCGCGGCCGGAACGGCGGTCGGGCTCATCGCGGGCGCCGTGGTGGCGGAGCGCCTGAGCGGCCGCCCCATCACCTTCGGTGCCCTCGTGGCGCGCGGAAAGCTGCTCGCGGAACGCGCGTCCGCACGCTGGGAACCGCTCGTCGAGGCCGCGATGGGTGTGCGGGATGCGTGGGAGGGGAACGGCGAGGCGGATGACGCCGAGTTCGAGGAGGAAGAGGAGGAATTCGACGAGGACCTCGATGAGGACCTGGATGACGAGCTCGACGAGGAGGAGGACCTCGATGAGGACGACCTCGATGAGGACAACCTCGATGAGGACGACCTCGACGAGGACGATCTCGACGAGGACGATCTCGACGACAACGAGGACGACGAAAACATCGACGCGCTCGACGACGAAGCGCCCGCCGACGACGAGGCTGACCTGGTCGCGGTGAGCACCGTGGACGAGCGCGTGCTCGAGGCGTTCAGCAACGATCCCATCCTCGCCGCGCGTGAGGTCGAGATCGAAGGGACCGACGAGGACGCGATCATCCTGCACGGCCGCGTGCACACGGCGCGCGAGGTCGCCCACGCCGTCACCATCGCCCGCGGCGTCCCCGGCGTGACCGGCGTCCGGCAGCGGCTCTCGGTGCGCGACCGCCGCTGAGCAACCGCGCGGCGCCCCGCTAGCTTTCGCGCATGAGCAAGCAGAGCCCCGGCGCCGCATCCGCCTCCCCCACCGACCCCGAGTTCCCGACCCACTTCGACTTCGCCAACGCCGAACGCGCGTTGAGCGACGCATGGGATCGCGCCGGCCTCTTCCGCGCGGACGGCGGCCGCACCACGCGCGCGGGCGGTGAACGCGACCCCTTCACCATCCTGATCCCCCCGCCGAACGTGACGGCGGTGCTCCACGTCGGGCACGGACTCAACAACACGGTGCAGGACGTCCTCGTCCGGTGGCGGCGGATGGCCGGCGACGAGGCGCTCTGGCTCCCCGGCACGGACCACGCGGGCATCGCCACGCAGAACGTCGTCGAGAAGCTCCTCGCGAAGGAGGGGAAGACGCGCTTCGACGTGGGACGCGAGGCGTTCGTGGCGCGCACGGAGGCCTTCGTCGAGGAGACGGGCGGGCTGATCCTCAAGCAGCTCCGCGCGATCGGCGCCTCGGCCGACTGGTCGCGCACCGCCTACACCTTCTCCCCCGCCCTCTCGCGCGCGGTGCGCGAGGCGTTCGTGCGGCTCTACGAGCGCGGCCTCGTCTACCGCGGCCACCGCGTGATCCACTGGTGCCCCCGCTGCCTCACCTCGCTCTCGGACGAGGAGGCGGAGTTCCATGACACCGAGGGCAAGCTCTACCACATCCGCTACGCCCTCGCGGACGACCCGGCTCAGGGCGTCACGATCGCGACGACCCGGCCGGAGACCCTCCTCGCCGACGTCGCCATCGCCGTGCATCCCGACGACCCGCGCTACGCCGCGCTCGTCGGGCGCTCCGTCGCGCTCCCGATCACGGGGATCCCGCTGCCCATCATCGCCGACGGGTACGTGGAGCGCGAGTTCGGCACGGGCGCGCTCAAGATCACCCCCGCCCACGACGCCAACGACTTCGACGTCGGCAAGCGGCACGGCCTCGCCATGCCCGTCGTGATCTCCGCCGACGGCGAGATGGCGGAGGTGGCCGACGCCGCGGGCCGCGTGCCCACCGAGCTCAAGGGCCTCGACCGCTTCGAGGCGCGCAAGCGCATCGTGCGCCAGCTCGAGGCGAGCGGCGCGCTCGTGAAGGTGGAGACCCACGCCCACAGCGTGCGGCGCTGCTACCGCTGCGACACCGTCGTCGAGCCCCGGCTCTCGGACCAGTGGTTCGTCCGCATGGCGCCACTCGCGGCGCCGGCGCTCGAGGCCGTGAAGGATGGCACCATCCGCCTCCTCCCCGAGAAGTGGGAGAAGGTCTACATCAACTGGCTCGAGGGGATCCGCGACTGGAACATCTCCCGCCAGCTCTGGTGGGGACACCGCGTGCCCGTCTGGACATGCGGCGCCTGCGGCCACGCGGATGCGTACCGCGAGGATCCGAAGGGGTGCGGGAAATGCGGGTCCACGGAGCTCGAGCAGGACCCCGACGTCTTCGACACCTGGTTCTCCTCCTGGCTCTGGCCGATCAGCACCCTCGGCTGGCCGGACGAGGAGGCGCCGGACCTCAAGGCGTTCTATCCGAGTGACGTGCTGGTCACCGCACCCGAGATCCTCTTCTTCTGGGTCGCGCGGATGATCATGTCGGGATACGCGTTCCTCGGGCGCGCCCCCTTCCACACGGTCTACCTGCACGGCACGGTGCGCGACATGCAGCACCGCAAGATGTCCAAGTCGCTCGGGAACGGGATCGACCCGCTCGACGTGGTCGAGAAGTACGGGGCCGACGCCCTGCGCTGGACGCTCGTGCAGGGGATGGGACTCGGCGTCGACGTGATGCTCGACCCCGAGGACCTCGACAAGTCGTTCGCGCCGGGTCGCAACTTCGCGACCAAGCTCTGGAACATCGGGCGGTTCATCCTGCTACAGGTGGGGGATGAGAAGGTCACGCCCCTCCCCACGATCGACCCGGCGGCATTCACGCTCGCCGATCGCTGGATCCTCGACCGGCTCGACGCCGCGATCGCCGAGTGCGACGCATCGCTGGGCCCCGCGCGGCCGCAGGCCGGGCGCTGGCCGGAGCAGGAGCGGCAGGTGGGACTCCGCCTCGACGCGTACGCCGAGGCGGCGCGCCGGTTCGTCTGGAACGAGCTCGCCGACTGGTATGTGGAGGCGGTCAAGACGCGGCTCGCCGAGCCGGGCTCCGATCGCGAGGTCGCGCGCGCGGTGCTGGTGCACATGTTCGACCAGGGACTCCGCCTGCTGCATCCGATCATGCCCTTCGTGACGGAGGCGCTCTGGCAGCGGCTCCCCGGCGCCACGCCCGGCCGCTTCCTTGCCGCGGCGCGCTGGCCCACGGCGGCCCCGCGCGGTGCGGGCGGCGAGCCGTTCGAGGTGGTGCGCGAGGCGATCGACGCGGTCCGGCGGCTCCGCTCCGAGTACGGGGTGACGCCGGGCCAGCCGATCCGCGCCTTCGTCGCCGCCGGCGCGGGCACGGACGGTGCCGCGCTCCTCGGGAGCGCCGCGCTGGTGCATCGGCTCGCGCGAGCGGAGATCGTCGCCGGCAGCCCGCCCGCGGGGGCGGCCGCACACGCGGTGCTCTCCAACGGACTCGAGCTCGTGCTCCCGCTCGAGGGGATGGTCGACGTGACGAAGGAGTGCGCGCGGCTCCGGGGCGAGCACGACAACCTCACGAAGCAGCTCGGGGCACTCCGCGGCCGGCTCGCGAACGAGAAGTTCACGAGCAAGGCGCCAGCGGAGGTCGTGGAGGCGGAGCGCGCGAAGGAGCGCGAGTGGAGCGCGCGCGTCGAGCAGCTCTCCGCGAAGGTCGCCGAGCTGTGCGGCTGAGGCGCGCCGCGCTCCGCGACGCTCGGGCGCTCGTTGGGGCGCTCGCGGGTGCGTTCGCCCTCGGCGTCGTCGGGGCCTGCGCATCCCCCGGGATGCCGCCGGGTGGCCCCCCCGACGTCGCGGCGCCGGAACTCGTCTCCACCTCGCCCGACACCGGCGCGGTGCGCGTCCGCGCCAGCTCCATCACGCTGCGGTTCAACGAGGTGGTGAGCGAACGCACCGGCGGCTCCCCTGGCGGCACCGGGGGCAGCTCCCTCGACGCCCTGGTGCTGCTCTCACCGAGCGACGGGCGTTCGCGCGTGAACTGGCGGCGGTCCGCGTTGGAGATCGAGCCGCGCGAGGGCTTCCGGCCGAACACCACGTATCGCCTGACCCTCCTCCCCGGCCTCGCGGACCTGCGCGGCAACATCGTCCGCGTGCCGACGGAGCTCGTCTTCTCCACCGGCGAGAGCGTGAACACGGGCGCGCTCACCGGCGCCGTCTTCGACTGGGTGGCGGGGCGCGCGGCACCGCTCGCCCGCCTCGAGGCGTTCCCGCCCGCGGACACGACCTTTCGGTGGGTGGCGCGCGCGGATTCGGCCGGCCGCTTCGCGCTCCGCAACCTCGGCCCCGGCACGTATCACGTGCGAGCCTGGATCGACGCCACGCCCAACCGCCAGCTCGACGCGCGCGAGTCGTTCGATACCCTGACGGTCGTGGTGGACTCGACCGCCCTCCGTGACCTCTACGTCTTCAGTCACGACACCGTCGGTCCGCGCATCGAGGTGGCTGAGCCGGTGGACACCACCGCGCTCCGCATCCGCTTCGACCGCGCGGTGGCCCCCACCTGGGTGCCCGACTCGGCGACCTTCGTGCTCCTCGGCGCCGACTCCGCACGGATCCCGCTCGGCACGCCGGTCCCCGAGGCGCGCTACGACTCACTGCAGCGCGTGGCGCGTGCGGCCGCGGACTCGGCGCGCGCCGCGAAGGACACCACCGCCCCTCGGCCACGCCCCACCCAGGCCGCCCCTCCCACGAGCGCGGCGGCGGACACCGGCACCGCCGCGCGCTTCGGCCGTCCGATCCCCGTCCAGAACTGGGTCGCCCCCCTGCTCGCGCCGCTCGCACCGGGGGAGTACCGGCTGCGCGTGAGCGAGGCCGAAGGGCTCTCCGGCGCCCGCCGCGACTCCGAACGGCAGTTCACCGTGCGCGCGCCACCGCCACCGAAGGACTCGGTGCCCCCCGCGGCGTCCGCAGCTCCCGCGCGCCCCCCACGCCCGTGACGACCGATCGCCGCGCCCTGCCCGCCGTCGGCGTGGTCCTCGACCGCCCGGCGGTTCGCACGCTGCTCACGCGTGCACCGCGCAGTCTCGTCGCCGACGCGGTGCGCGCGATCATCGCCGACGCTCGCGCAGAGGACCGCGAGGGCGCCGCGCTCCCGCTGGAGGACGAGGCGTGGGTGCGGGAGATCGAGCGGCGCATCGCACGCCGCGTCGCGCCCTCGCTCCGCGCGACGCTGAACGCCACGGGCGTCGTGCTCCATACGAACCTCGGCCGGGCCCCCCTCGCGGCGAGCGCGATCGACGCCATCGCGGAGGTCGCGCGCAACGGCTCTACTCTTGAGTACGACCTCGCGCGCGGCGCGCGCGGGTCGCGGCACGTGCACTGCGCCGCACTGCTCGCGGAACTCACGGGGGCCGAGGACGCGCTGGTAGTCAACAACTGCGCCGCCGCACTCGTGCTCGCGCTTCAGGCGTTCGCGAGCGGCCGCGACACGCTGGTGAGCCGCGGGGAGCTCGTCGAGATCGGCGGGAGCTTCCGCGTGCCCGACATCATGTCGAGTGCCGGCACCACGCTCTTCGAGGTCGGCACCACGAACCGCACCCACGTGGACGACTATCGACGGGCGCTCGGCCCCCGCACCGGCGCGATCGTGAAGGTCCACCGGAGCAACTTCGCGCTCGAGGGGTTCGTCGCCGAAGCGCCGGTGCGCGACCTCGCGCCGGTGGCCGCGGACGCGGGGATCCCGCTCATCCACGACTTCGGCAGCGGACTGATGCTCGACCTGTCCCCCTACGGGCTCAGCGGGGAGCCGACGGCGCGCGACGCGGTGGCCGACGGCGCCACGCTCGTCCTCATGAGCGGGGACAAGCTGCTCGGCGGGCCGCAGGCGGGGATCATCGTCGGGAAGGCGAGCGCGGTGTCGCGGCTGCGGCAGCATCCCATGGCGCGCGCGCTGCGCGTGGACAAGCTCACGCTCGCGGCGCTCGAATCGACCCTCGCGCTCTACCGCGACCCGGCCAGTGCGGTGCGGGCCATCCCCACGCTGGCGATGCTCACGGCGCGGGCCGAGCGGGTGCGGGCGCGCGCTGAGGCGGTCGTCGCGACGCTCGTCGGGTACGGGTTCCGCACCGAGGTGGTCGCGACCGAGGCCACGGTCGGCGGCGGCGCCTTCCCCACCGCGCGGATCCCGTCCGCGGCGGTCGTGCTCGAGGGCGACGCCGCCGCGATCGAGGCGCGGCTGCGCGGCGGCGTCATCCCCGTGATCGGCCGCATCAGCGACGGTCGGCTGCACCTCGACCTGCGGAGCGTCCTCGAGTCCGAGGACGCGACCCTGGCCACGCTCGTCCGCACGGCGCTCACGTGAAACGTCGTGCTGCGCTGCTGCTCGACCGGGACGGCACCGTGATCCGCGACGCGCACTACCTGCGTGATCCCGCGTTGGTGTCCCTGCTCCCCGGCGCGGTGGAGGGACTCGCACGGTTCCAGGCGGCCGGATGGCCGCTCGTCATCGTCACGAACCAGAGCGGCATCGCACGCGGGTTGATCAGCGAGGCGGAGTACGACGTGGTGCGGCGCGAGGTGGAGCGGCAGCTGTCGGCCGCGGGGATCACGCTCGCCGCCACCTACCACTGTCCGCACCACCCAGGAATCACCGGGCCCTGCGGATGCCGGAAGCCGGGCACCCTGCTCTACGCGCAGGCGCGCGATGCGCTCCAGCTCGACCTGGCCGCCTCGGTGTTCGTGGGCGACCGGTGGCGCGACATCGCCGCCGCCCGCGCGTTCGGCGGGCGGGCGATCCTCGTGCCGAGCGCCGACACGCCGGACGATGAGCGCTCGCGCGCTGCGCGCGAGGAACAAGTGGCCGCCGACCTGTCCGCGGTGGCGGACCTCGTGCTCGGCGCCGCGGGGGCAGGAGCCGCGCCCGGGCGCTAGATTGACGCCGTGACGACCGCGACGCACGCGCGCCTGGCCGTGTTCGCCTCCGGCGGCGGCAGCAACCTCCAGGCCATCCTCGACCACCTCGACGCGCTCGGCGCCGCAGCTCCCGCGGCGCCGGTGCTCGTCCTGAGCGACCGCTCCGATGCGGGAGCCCTCGTCCGCGCCCGCGCCCGGGGGATCGCCGCGGAGGTCGTGCCGCGCGACCGGCCGGAGGGGATCGCGGAGGCGCTCGCCCGGCACACCGTCACGCACATCGCGCTCGCGGGATACCTGCGCCTCGTCCCGGAGGAGGTCACGCGCTCATTCCGTGGGCGCATCGTGAACGTGCACCCGGCGCTCCTCCCCGCCTTCGGCGGCCCGGGCATGTACGGCGCCCGCGTGCACGAGGCGGTGCTCCGTTCCGGCGCGCGCATCACCGGCCCCACGGTGCACTTCGTCGACGCGCAGTACGATGAGGGCGCGATCATCGCCCAGCAGCCGGTGCCCGTGCGGAGCGATGATACCGCAACGACGCTCGCCGCACGCGTGCTCGCCGCGGAGCATGCGCTCTATCCGCGCTGCGTGGCCGCCGTCGCGGCGGGCGATGTCTCGCTCGGCGCCGATGGGCGGGTGCGCGGTACCGCCACCTTCGACTTCGACCGCACGGCGCCGGCCGGGCGACAGACTGTTCCCGCCGGCTGACCGCCGACCACTCCCATTCTCCCGCTCCATTCGCGATGCCCGTTGCCCTGCTCTCCGTCTCCGACAAGTCCGGCCTGGTCGAGTTCGCGACCGGCCTCCGCGATCGCGGCTACTCCCTCCTCTCCACGGGGGGCACCGCGAAGGCGCTCCGAACCGCGGGCCTCGCCGTCACCGACGTGGCCGACGTGACGAAGTTCCCGGAGATGCTCGACGGGCGGGTGAAGACGCTGCATCCCGCGGTGCATGGCGGCCTCCTCGCCCGACGCGACCTGCCCGAGCACATGGCGGCGATCGCCGCGCATGGCATCGCCCCGATCGACCTGGTGTGCGTCAACCTCTACCCGTTCCGCGAGACGGCCGCGAAGCGCGGGATCGCGCCGGACGAGGTGGTGGAGCAGATCGACATCGGGGGCCCGAGCATGTTGCGGAGCGCTGCGAAGAACTTCGCGTCGGTGACCGTCGTGGTGGACCCCGCCGACTACACCCGCGTGCTCGAGGCGCTCGCCAACGGCGGCGACGCGCTCGAGCTGCGGCAGGGACTCGCCGAGAAGGTGTATGCGCACACCGCGGCGTACGACGCGGCGATCGCGTCCTGGTTCAGCGCGCAGCGCGGGGAGCGATTCCCCGAACGGCTCACGCTGAGCTTCGAGCGCGCCCAGACGCTCCGCTACGGCGAGAACCCCGGGCAGGCCGCCGCCTTCTACCGCGAGGGTGCGGACTCAGGGCTCGGCGCGCTCCGGCAGCATGGCGGCAAGGAGCTCTCGTTCAACAACCTGCTCGACCTCGAAGGCGCGATGCTGGCCATCGCGCCCTTCGGCGCCGAGACCGCGTGCGCGATCGTCAAGCACACCACCCCCTGCGGGCTCGCCACGGGCGGCACGCCGCTCGAGGCGTACCAGAAGGCGCTCGCCTGCGACCCGGTCTCGGCCTTCGGCTCCGTGATCGCCTTCTCCGGCCAGGTGGACGAGGCGAGTGCGCAGGCGGTGGCGTCGCTCTTCGTGGAGTGCGTGGTGGCCCCCGAGTTCGCGCCGGAGGCGCTCGAGGTGCTGAGCGCGAAGAAGAACCTCCGCGTGCTGGAGGGGACGGCGACGGAGCGCGGGCACCCGCTCGACCTCAAGGGCGTGCGCGGCGGCCTCCTCGTGCAGGAACGGGGGGCCGGGTTCCTCGACGACGCGGGCTGGAAGGTCGTGACGCGGCGCCAGCCGACGTCGGCCGAGCTCAAGGACCTCCTCTTCGCCTGGCGCGCGGTGGCGAGCGTCAAGTCGAACGCGATCGTACTCGCGCGATCCGGCGCGACGATCGGGATCGGCGCCGGCCAGATGTCGCGCGTGGACGCCGCCTTCCTCGCGGTGCACAAGGCGCGCAGCGCGGGGCACGACACCGCGGGCGCCGCCCTCGGCTCGGACGCCTTCTTCCCCTTCCGCGACGGCGTGGACCAGGCCGCGCAGGCGGGGGTACGTACGATCGTCCAGCCCGGCGGCTCGGTGCGGGACGAGGAGGTCATCGCGGCTGCGGACGAGCACGGCATCGCGATGGTGTTCACGGGCCAGCGTACGTTCCGGCACTAGAAGGGTGTGAGGAGTGAGGTGGGAGGTGAAGCACGGCCACTCCCTCACACCTTACACCTCACACCTCCCACCTCCCCCCCGCAGTTCATAGCTTTCGCGATCCACTCCAGACCCAGTCAGATGGCCGCTGAA
>CAZHAG010000029.1:0-15290 GCA_964529705.1 uncultured Gemmatimonas sp.
CGAAATGATACTGCCAGACGCGGTTGACGACGGAGCGCCACGTCAGCGGGTCGAGTGGACTTGCCTTGGCATTCGGGGACCTCGGCCGTCGAGCCCGAGCTGGCGAGCGGTGGTGATGAGTTGCACGGCGAGCTGGGCTGGCGCCCGAGGCGGGATGAGCCGGCGGGATCGACCGGCGCGCGGGACGATGTCGCGCTGTGTTGTTGAGAAGCGGATTTGTGATTTTTCCGCAACCGATTCCACCGCCGCCCAGTGTATGCAGTCGCAGTTGCATCAGCATCCGCTAGAATGCATATAGATTTCACTTCCAGTCAATGCGCTAAATGCGCATTGATACTGGTTTTATAGCGCATATATTGTGTGATTTATCAAGTTCTGTAGAAAAGTAGTGAGTTTTTCCACACCGAGGGTCGTAATGGCCAGAACCATCGCAGTACTCGTCGGTCCGGAGTATGAAGATCTCGAGGTCTGGTACCCGAAGCTCAGGCTCGAGGCCGCCGGCTTCGAGGCCCCACTCGTCGGTGTCGCCGGCGCCAACTTCCGTGGAAAGCACGGGTACCCTGCCCCGGTTGAGCGCGCGCTCTCCGACATCGACCCGGCCAGATTGGCGGGAGTGTTGGCTCCCGGTGGTTGGGCGCCGGACAAGCTCCGCCGCGATCCCGCGGTGCTCGACCTGGTTCGACGGGTCCATTCCGATGGCGGTCTCGTGGCCACGATCTGCCACGGACCCTGGATCCTGATCAGCGCCGGAATCGTCCGCGGCAGGCGGCTCACCTCCACCGTGGGCATCCGGGACGATCTCGTGAACGCCGGCGCCCTGTGGGTGGACGAGGCCGTGGTGCGGGACGGGAACATCATCTCGAGCCGGGTCCCGAAGGACCTACCGGCGTTCGGCGAGGCGATGGTCGAGTTCCTGTCGGGGTGATCCCCGACGAGGTCGAGGGCGTTCCGCGACTTACCGTGCCGCACTGACCTCCGTACCTTCCCCGCTCCGCTGTCCGCCGCGGTTCACGCAGAACCCTCCAGCTCCAGCGCGATGATCATCGGAGTCCCCCTCGAACGCGCGACCGGTGAGAACCGCGTCGCACTCATTCCTGAAAGCGTCTCCCGGCTGGTCAAGGCGGGCGTGAGCGTCACCGTCGAGCGGGGGGCCGGCCAGCGCGCCGGGTTCCCTGACGCGCTCTACGAGAAAGCGGGTGCCGCCCTCACGGACGCCTCGTCGGTGTTCTCGGGCGCCGACCTGGTCTGCAAGGTCCAGAAGCCGACCGGGGCCGAGGTGGCCCTGATGAAGCGCGGGAGCCACCTGCTCTCGCTCCTGCAGCCCTCCTCGAGCGCGGAGGCGATCGCGGCCCTGGACGCCCAAGGGGTCACGGCCTTCGCCCTGGAGCTCGTCCCGCGCATCACGCGGGCCCAGTCCATGGACGTGCTCTCGTCGCAGGCCACCGTGGCCGGATACAAGGCGGTCCTGCTGGGTGCCTCGGCGCTCACCAAGTTCCTACCGATGCTGACCACGGCCGCCGGCACGATGGCGCCGTCCAAGTGCTGCGTGCTCGGCGCCGGCGTGGCGGGCCTCCAGGCGATCGCCACCGCGCGCCGGCTGGGGGCGGTGGTCTCGGGATTCGACATTCGGGCGGCCGCGGCCGAACAGATCCGCTCGCTCGGGGCGACCGTCGTGGCGCAGGACCTGATCGCGGCCGACTCCGAGACGGCGGGCGGCTACGCCAAGGAGCAGAGCGCCGAGCAGCAGGCGGCCATCCAGGCGGCGCTCCGCACCCACCTCGCGGGGATGGACCTCGTCATCACCACCGCGCAGATCCCCGGACGGGCCGCACCCCGCCTGATCTCGACCGAGACCGTGCGCACGATGCAGCCCGGCTCGGTGATCGTGGACCTGGCGGCCGAGTCGGGCGGGAACTGCGAGTCGACGAAGGCGGGAGAGACGGTGGACGTCGGGGGCGTGCTGGTGATCGGGCCGGTGAACCTCCCGGCCTCGATGCCGCAGCACGCCTCGCAGATGCTCAGCCGGAACGTCCTCACGTTCGTGCAGCACCTGCTGACCAAGGAAGGCCACCTCAACGTGGACCGCGCCGACGAGATCACGGACGCGATGGTCGTCACCGGGAGGAAGGGCTCGTGAGCGAAGCACTACTGGGCGGGATCGTCGTCTTCGTCCTCGCCACCTACCTCGGCGCCTCCCTCATCGGCCGCGTGCCGCCGACCCTCCACACGCCCCTCATGTCGGGCGCCAACGCCGTCTCGGGGATCACGGTCGTCGGGGCGATGCTCGTCGCCGGCGCGGGCTTCGGGTGGCTCTCGAGCGTGCTGGGCTTCCTCGCGATCGTGTTCGCGATGATGAACGTGGTCGGTGGGTACACGGTGACGGACCGGATGCTGGAGATGTTCAAGAAGGCGCCGGGCAAGGAGGTGACCAAGTGATCGCGCCCTGGGTGGAGCGCGTCTTCTACCTCCTGGCGGCGGTCCTCTTCATCGCCGGGCTCAAGCGGTTGCAGAGTCCGGAGACGGCGCGCCTCGGAAACCGGATCTCGGCCACCGGGATGTTGATCGCGATCGTGGTGACCTTCCTCAGCTCGGGGACGGTGACCTACGGCACGATCATCGCGGGGCTCATCACGGGCGGGCTGATCGGCCTCGTGATGGCCAAGACCGTGAAGATGACCTCGATGCCGCAGATGGTCGCGCTCCTGAACGGCGCCGGCGGCGGTTCCTCGCTCCTCGTCGCCTCCGCCGAGTTCCTGCACGTCGAGTCACGCGGGATGGTGCCCTCGGTGGACGTGGCGGTCACCACGCAGCTCGGCGTGCTGATCGGTGCCGTGACGCTCACGGGCAGCCTGATCGCGTTCGCCAAGTTGCAGGAGCTGATGACCGGGCGGCCGATCACCTTCCCGGCGCAGAAGACGTTCAACGCCGCGATCTTCGCGGCCATCCTCGCGCTCGGGGCGTGGCTGGTGGCAGTGCCGACGGCGCCGGTCTGGGCGTTCTACGCCGTCGTCGGGCTCGCGCTCCTCCTCGGCGTGCTGCTGGTGATCCCGATCGGCGGCGCCGACATGCCCGTGGTGATCGCCCTGCTGAACTCCTACTCGGGCATCGCCGCGGCGATGACGGGCTTCGTGATCCGGAACGAGGTGCTGATCGTCTCCGGCGCTCTCGTCGGTTCGTCGGGGATCATCCTGAGCCAGATCATGTGCAAGGCGATGAACCGCTCGCTCACGAACGTGCTCTTCGGGGCGTTCGGCGCGACGTCGAGCGCCAGCGGCAAGAGCGCAGCCGGGCTGACGGTGAAGGAGACGAACATCGAGGAGGCGGCGCTCCAGCTCGCCTACGCGCAGCAGGTGATCGTGGTGCCGGGGTACGGCCTCGCGGTGGCCCAGGCGCAGCACCAGGTGCGTGAGCTCATGGACCTGATCGAGAAACGCGGGGGCGCGGTGAAGTTCGCGATCCATCCCGTCGCGGGCCGGATGCCCGGCCACATGAACGTGCTGCTGGCCGAGGCGAACATCCCGTATGACAAGCTGCTCGACATGGACGACGTGAACCCGGAGTTCGAGCGGACGGACGTGGCGCTCGTCATCGGGGCGAACGACGTGGTGAATCCCGCCGCCCGCAACGACCCGTCCAGCCCGATCCACGGCATGCCGATCCTCAACGCGGACTACGCGAAGCGGATCATCGTCATGAAGCGCGGGATGAGCGCGGGATTCGCGGGGATCGAGAACGAGCTCTTCTACGACGCCAAGACGCAGATGCTGTTCGGGGACGCGAAGGGGACCCTCTCCAAGCTGGTCGCGGAGGTCAAGCAGGTCTGACCGCCGCGCCGCGCCCTCACGACCGCTCGATGTCCGACACCCCGCTCCCGCGCTTCGACCCGACCGATCCGGCGTTCCGGGCCGACCCGTACCCCACCTACCGGCGATACCGCGCGGCGGACCCGGTGCACCTGGGCGTGCCCCCGATCCCGTCGATGCCGCGCTGCCACTACGTGTTCCGGCACGCCGACGTCGCGGCGCTGCTGCGGGACGCCCGGCTCGGCCGCGCGCGCCTGCGCGCCGGGGCCGCGCGTCCGGATGCCTCCACGGTGATCCGGAAGGTGGCGCGCCAGATGCTGCTCTTCACCGACCCGCCGCGGCACGCGCGCATCCGGGCACTCATGGAGGCGGCGTTCAGCCCGGAACTCCATGCGCGGGCCCGACTGCGGGCCGAGGCGCTCGCTCCGGTGCTCCTCGAGATGGCGCTTGCCGAGGAATCGCCCGACCTCGTCTCGGGGTTCGCGGTCCCGTTGCCGGTGCTGGTGATGTCGGAGGTGCTCGGGATCCCGGAACAGGACCGGCCGCTGGTGAAGCGCTGGTCCGCCGATATCGTCGCCATCACGGACCTCCGGTCGAGCGGCGCGGCGCTGGCGCGCGCCAGCCGGGCCACCGCCGAGGTCGCCGACTACCTCGCGCAGCTCATCCGCGACCGGCGTCGTGCCCCGGGGGAGTGCGTCCTCAGCCGCCTGATCACGTCGCGCGTCGAGGGGGAGGCGCTCTCGGACGATGAGATCCTCGCGAACGCCATCCTGTTCCTCGCGGCCGGCCACGAGACGACCGTCGGCCTGATCAGCGAGGGGATCCTCGCCCTGCTCGAGCACCCTGACGAGGCCGCACGCCTCGCGAGCGACCTCGCCCTCGCGACCAAGGCGGTGGAGGAACTGCTCCGCTACACGAGCCCCGTGCAGATCACCTTCCGCGTGGCGCACGAGGCGCTCACCGTGCGGGACCACGCGATCGCCCCGGGGGACGCCGTGGCCCTGGTCCTCGCCTCGGCGAACCGGGATCCGGACGAGTTCACGCTGCCGGAACGCCTGCAGCTCACGCGCGCCACGCGCCGGCACCTCTCGTTCGGGTCGGGCGCGCATCACTGCCTGGGGTCGACCGTGGCGCGCGTGGAGGCCAAGGCGGCGTTCACGGCGGCGGCCCCGCTGCTGGCCGGGATGACGTACGACCTGGCCACGGTGACACGGAGCGGGAACTTCGTCTTCCGGGCGCTCGACGCCCTGCCGGTGCGGATGCGCTGAGGGCGCCCGAGGGCACCTGCCGTCAGGCGAGCCTGGAGGTCACCACAGGCGCTTCGTGCGCAGCATCCGCGTGGCCTCGGCCGCCGAGACCGGCTTCGAGAAATGGAATCCCTGCCCGCATTCGCATCCCATGCCGCGAAGCACGGAGGCCTGCGACTCCGTCTCGATCCCCTCGGCCACCACGCGCATGCCGAGGTCGTGCGCGAGGTCCACGATGGTACGGACGATGCTCGCATCGCGGGCATGTGGACCCATCTGGGTCACGAACGAGCGGTCGATCTTCACGCTGTCGGTCGGGAACCGGTGGAGGTACGAGAGCGACGAGTACCCGGTGCCGAAGTCGTCGATCGAGAGCCCCACGCCCACCTGCTTCAGGTCGCGCAGCGTGCGGGTGGTACTCTCCGCGTTCTCCATCATACTGCTCTCGGTGAGCTCGAGATGCACCAGGTGCGCCGGCGTCCCGTGTTCAGCGATCGCCGCGCGCACGACCTCCACGAAGTCCGCCTGGGCGATCTGCTGGGCGGAGACGTTCACGTGCACCGAGGGCGCATCGTCCCCGAGTTCGTCGGCCCACGCGCGCAGCTGCCGGCAGACGTCGCGCAGCACCCACTCCCCGATGGGGACGATCAACCCGGAGAGTTCGGCCAGCCGCGTGAATTCGGCCGGGACGAGCTGCCCCCGCTGCGGGTGGAACCAGCGGAGCAGCGACTCGAACCCGAACAGGCTCCCCTTGTCGAGCCTGACGATCGGCTGGTAGACCATGACGAACTCCGCACGCTCGACGGCGTGCCGGAGTGCCGTCTCGAGCACGAGGCGATCGAGCGCCGCCCCACGCATCGTGGAATCGAACACCTCGAACCGGCTGCGACCGAGCTCCTTGGCCCGCGACATCGCGAGGTCCGCGTCGCGGAGGAGCTCGTCCGGATTGGCGTAGGACTCGTCGTGCGCGGCGATCCCGATGCTGAGCGTGACGAAGATCTCGTGGACGTCGATCACGAACGGCACGGTGAAGTCCGCCTGCACCCGGGAGGCGATGGCCCGGGCCTCGTCAAGGGAGGTGCCATCGAGCAGCATGATGAACTCGTCGGCGCCGAGGCGCGCCACGGTGTCCCCGGGGCGTAGCGCGGCCGAGAGCCGTCGCGCCACGCCGAGGAGCACCTGGTCGCCGATCGGGTGGCCGAGGGAGTCGTTCACGACCTTGAACCGGTCGAGGTCGAGCAGGAGCACGGCGAAGGGGGGCGCGCTGGCGCGCCGCGAGCGCCGCAGGAACTGCTTGATGCGGTCCGCGAGGAGCGCCCGGTTCGCGAGCCCGGTGAGCGTGTCGTGGAACGCATCGTGGAGCATCCGGGCCTCGGCCTCCTTGCGCTCCGTGATGTCGCGCGCGTTCACCACGATCCCACGCACGGCCGGGTCCTCGAGGAGGTTGCGTCCGATCACCTCCAGCGTGCGCCAGCTCCCGTCCCCGTGCAGGAATCGCACCTCGAGGTTCGTGGTGTACCCCGCCTCGGCGAGCATGCGCTGGAAGAGCTGCTGCGTGGGCCCCACGTCGTCGGGATGGACGAACTCGAAGACGCTCCGGCCGATCAGGTTCTCCGGGTGGTAGCCGAGCACGCGCAGGAGGGAGGGGCTCTCGTAGGAGATGTTGCCGGTGGCATCCAGCACCGTGATCGTGTCAGTGGAGTTCTCGATCAGGGAGCGGAACTTCATCTCGCTCGCCGCGAGCTCGCGGTCGGCGGCGGCGCGCGCCGCCGCATCCTCGAGGATCCCCTGGTACCCGATGATCTCGCCTGCGGCATCCCGGAGCACCGTGCTCGTGAGGAGGCAGTCCATCTCCCGGCCGTCGAAGGCACGCAGCCGCACGGGATACCGGTCGATGGAGCCCTCGGCCTCGATCCGCCGCACGAACGCTGCGCGCGCCTCCGCGTGGACGTAGGTGTCGTGCGCGCTCACCGTGCCGAGGTGCGCGGGGGTGAGCCCGAGCAACTGCCGTGCCGCGGGATTGACGTCCACGAAGCGCCCGTCGCGGGTGGTGACGTAGATCGCCTGCCGTGACTCCTCGAAGAGCCGCCGGTAGCGCAGTTCGCTCTCCCGCAGCGCCTGCTCGGTGCGCTGCCGATCGCTCACGTCGCGGAAGCTCCAGACGCGTCCCACGTTCCGGCCGTGGAGCGTCTGCGGCATCGAGAAGCGCTCGAAGACGCGGCCGTCCGTCAGCTCGATCGTGTCGTAGCTCTGCTCGTCGGGGTGCTCGTACAGGTAGCGCACCCGTTCGAGGAAACGCCCCGGATCGCGAATGAGGGCGAGCACGGCTTCGAGCGCAGCGTTGTCGTCGCCGCGCGCCAGGATCTGCTCGGAGAGGCCCCACATCTGGCGGAAACGCCGGTTGAACTGCACGATCCGCCCCTCGCGATCGACGATCAGGAGGCCGTCCGCGGTGGCCTCGAGGGTCGCCTGCAGGAGCGAGATGGAGTTCTGGAGCTCCGCCTCGACGGGTGCCGCGGCCGCCATCGATCCCGAAGGCGAGTGGGCGCGGGAGCGGAGGGGCCTCACGCGGCGCTGGGTCTCAAGGGCATCGGAGCAGGATCGGGGTTGGCGGGGCAACGACGATCGGAGCGATGGACGCGCGCCGGCGCGGGCGGGGCCAGCAACTAGTGACGCGCGGCCGCGACGCGAGGCAACGGGCGACGCGCAGGGCGCCGTGCAGGGCGCCGTGCAGGGCGCCGTGCAGGGCGATGCGCGTTCAAACCCTTGCGGAGCGGCGGCTGTCCATCTCCGTGGGTGCTGCACGTGCACTCGCGTGGCACTCGCGTGGCACTCGCGTGGCACTCGCGTGGCACTCGCGTGCGCCGCGCGGCCGGCTGCGGGACCACCGGGACACTTTCCGGCGACGATCACGTAGTGGATACGACTCCAACCGAACTCGAGATGACCGACCACCGCTCCCAGCTCCGTACGCCGCGTGCCTCGGCACTCCGTGCCGGCGGCACCCGTGCCCTCTCCGCCACCCTCGCACCGGTGGTGGGACTGTTGCTTCTGTCCCCGCTCCGCGCGGACGCGCAGGAGCGCCACGTGCTCACCGGCTCGCAGGTCACCCTGTGGAACCTCGCGGGTGAGGTCCGGGTGGAGGCGGGGACCGGGGCGGACGTGGTGGTGGAGCTGACGCGCGGCGGCTCCGACGGCCGACGCCTCGACGTGGTGGCGAGCGGCGGGGAGCTCCGAGTACGCTACCCGAGCGACGAGGTGGTCTACCGGTCCGGCGTGGGGAACGGTCGCGGCTCGACGACCGTGAACGTCCGCAGCGACGGCACCTTCGGCGGCGACTGGCGCGGCGGCGGGCGGCGCACCACGGTCCGGACCTCCGGATCCGGGCTCGACGCGCACGCGAACCTCGTGCTCCGCGTGCCGCCCGGCAAGCGGCTCGCGGTGAACCTCGCGCTGGGTCGCATCGAGGCGGTGAACGTGGCCGGGGAGCTGCGGTTCGACGTGGCCGCCGCGGAGGTGATCACGCGCGGGACGAAGGGGAACCTCGTGGTGGACGCGGGCTCCGGATCGGTCCGCGTCGAGGACGCCGACGGCGACCTCGTGGTGGACACGGGGTCCGGCTCCACGACGCTCCTCAACGTGCGCGGCTCCCGCGTCGTCGTCGACGCCGGCTCCGGCGGGCTCACGGCACGGGGCGTGACCACCGACCGCCTGAGTGCGGACATCGGGTCAGGGAGCGTGAGCATCGAGGGGCTGACCACCGACGAGCTGCTGGTGGACACGGGGTCCGGGAGCGTGCGCGTCGAGCTCACCAAGGTGCCGCGTCGCACCAACATCGACACCGGCTCGGGGAGCGTGACGCTCACCCTCCCCGCCGGCGCGAACGCGGAGCTTGACCTCGACACCGCATCGGGTGGGATCTCGAGCGACTTCCCCGTGACGATGAACGAGGTGCGCCGGCGCTCGCTTCGCGGGAAGATCGGCGAGGGCGGCCCGATCATCCGCGTCAGCACGGGCTCGGGTGGCGTGCGCGTCCTGAAGCGCTGACCTCAGCGCTGCACGGCCCGCGTCGCGGCGCGGCCGCCTACTGGATCAGCCCGACCGAGACCTGGTCCACGATGAAGGCGTAGCGGAAGGCGAGCTCGCGCAGCTGCTCGTACCGGCCGGACGAGCCGCCGTGCCCAGCGCCCATGTTCATCTTGAGCAGCAGCGGGTTCGCGTCGGTCCTGGTGGCGCGCAGCTTGGCCACCCACTTCGTGGGCTCGAAGTAGCCCACGCGTGAATCGTTGAGCCCGCTCGTCACGAGCATCCGCGGGTAGGCCTTCGCCGTGACGTTGTCGTACGGCGAGTACGCCCGCATGTAGCGGTACTCCTCGAGCTTGTTGGGGTTGCCCCACTGCTCCCACTCCTGTGCCGTGAGCGGGATGCTGGCGTCGAGCATCGTGTTGATCACGTCCACGAACGGGACGTCGGCGACGACGACCTTGAAGAGCTCCGGACGCATCGTCGCGACCACGCCCATGAGGAGCCCGCCGGCGCTCCCGCCGTTCGCCGCGATCCGGTCGGCCGACGTGTAGCGCTCCTTCACGAGGTGGTCGGCGACGTCGATGAAGTCTGTGAAGGTGTTCATCTTCTTCATCATCTTGCCGTCGTCGTACCACCGGCGCCCCATCTCCTGCCCGCCCCGCACGTGCGCGATGGCGTAGATGAAGTCGCGGTCCAGCAGGGAGAAGATGCTGGAGCGGAAGGTCGGCTCCGTGGTGGCCCCGTACGAACCGTAGGCATAGAGCAGGAGGGGCCGCTTCCCGTCGCGCACGAGCGACTTCCGGTACACCAGCGAGATCGGGACGGGGGTGCCGTCCCGCGCGGTCGCCGTGAGGCGCTCCACCGCGTAGCGGGAGGGATCGTACCCGCCGAGGACCTCGGTGCGCTTCCGCAGCTCCCGCGTGCGCCCGTCCATCGCGTAGTCGTAGACCGTGGGCGGCGTCACGAGCGAGGAGTAGCTGAAGCGCAGCGTCCCGAGGTCGTACTGCGCGTTGCCGGTGAGCGAGACCCCGTACGCCACCTCGGGGAAGCTCACGTCATGTGCCGCGCCGCCGGCGAGGGCGGTCACGCGGAGGCGGCGAAGCCCTTCGCGGCGCTCCTGCACCACCACATGACGCTTGAACGGGAGGATCCCCTCCACGAAGACGTCGGCGCGATGCGCGAGCCACACCCTCCAGTTGCGCGCCGCGGGGTCCGCGACGGGCGCGGTCATCACCTTGAAGTTGGTGGCGTTCTCATTGGTGAGGATGTAGAACACCCCCTCCCCCGCCTCGACCTCGTACTCCACGCCCGGGCGCCGCGGCGCGATCACGCGGAGCGGCGTCGCCGGGGCCGCGGCCGGGATCACGTGCCACTCGCTCGACGTGAATGACGCGCTGGAGATGAGGATCCACTCCCCGTTGCGCGACCGGGAGACGCTCACGTTGTAGAGCACGTCCGGGTCCTGGTACACGGGGACGTCCTGCGCCGTGGGCGTGCCGACCACGTGCCGCCAGACACGGTCGCCGCGCTTGGCCGAGTCGGGCGTCATGTAGAAGAGCGTGCGGTTGTCGCTCGCCCAGGCGAGCCCCCAGCTCAGCTTCTCGATCCGGTCGGGGAGCCACTCTCCGGTGCGGAGGTCCTTCACGCGAAGCACGAAGTCCTCGTAGCCGTTGGTGTCCACCAGCACCGCGAGCTTCTGGTGGTCCGGGCTCACCTCCATCCCGCCGAGGTCGTAGAACTCGTACCCCTCGGCCTCCTTGTTCTGGTCGAAGTAGACCTCCTCGGGCGCGTCCTCGGAGCCACGCTTGCGGGCGTAGATCGGGTAGGCCTTCCCCGTCTCGGTGCGCGAGTAGTAGAGCCAGCCGTCGCGCGGGACGGGGACCTGCGCGTCGTCCTCCTTGATCCGCCCCAGCATCTCGTCGTAGAGCTTCTGCTGGAGCTCCACGGTGTGCGCGGTCATCGCCTCGGTGTACTTGTTCTCCGCCTCGAGGTACGGGATGGTCTCCGGGTCGTTCCGGTCGCGGAAGTAGGCATAGTCGTCCACGCGCCGTTCGCCGTGCAGCGTGGTGACGACCGGCTTCTTCTTCGCGACGGGGGGCGTGGGGAGCTGGGCGGTCAAGGCGATCGGGAGGGCGAGGGGGAGCAGCAGAGTGGCGAGGCGCACGCGGACTCCGGGAGGAGGACTCCTTGGATTCTACACTCCGGCGCCGACCGCGGCGCGCGCGGCGCGGCAGCCGCGGGCGCGCCATGCACCCGCCGCGGAGCGGTTACCTTACTCCTCACGTCCCCCATCCCAGTCCCGGAAGACCCACGGATGCAATCCCCCGGCCGTCGCCTCCTCTCGCTCTGGAACACCCTCAGCCCCTGGCCCGGCGGCCAGTGGCTCTTCGCGCGCATCTTCGGCCGCATGGTGCCTTACTCCGGCTCCGTCGGCCCGCGGATCCGTATGCTCGAGCCCGGCCATGCCCGCGTGGAGATCCCGGACCGCCGCTCGAACCGCCAGCACCTCGGCTCCGTGCACGCCATCGCGCTGATGAACGTGGCCGAGATGACGAGCGGGCTCGCGATGATGGCCGGCCTCCCGGACGGGGTGCGTGGCATCGTCACCAGCATCTCGATGGAGTACCTGAAGAAGGCGCGGGGCACGATCACGGCCGTGGCGCGCGTGGAGGTGCCGACGGTCACCGCGGACACCGATTTCGACGTGACCGCCGACTGCCTCGACCCGGAGGGCACGGTGGTCGCGCGCGCCAGGGTGCGGTGGCGGCTGGGGCCGGTGCGCGAGAAGCGTGGGGCGCAGGCCGAGGTGTCGACGCACGCCGTGAACGCGTGATGGAGACCGCCTTCACGCGCCACGCCGGCGTGCGCGTTCCGCTCATCTGCGGCCCGATGTACCCCTGCTCAAACCCGGAGCTCGTGGCGGCGGTGAGCGAGGCGGGAGGGCTCGGCATCATCCAGCCGATCTCCCTCACGTATGTCCACGGCCACGAGTACCGGGCGGGGCTCCGGTACCTGCGCACGCTCACCGACAAGCCGATCGGCTTCAACGCGCTGATCGAGGCGAGCAGCAAGCTCTACTTCGAGCGGATGCAGCAGTGGATCGACATCGCGCTCGAGGAGGGCGTGCGCTTCTTCCTCACCTCGCTCGGGAACCCGAAGTGGGTGTGCGAGCGCGTGCACGCGGCGGGGGGCGTGGTCTATCACGACGTCACCGAGCGGAAGTGGGCGCAGAAAGGCGTGGATGGCGGGGTGGATGGCCTGATCGCCGTGAACTCGCGCGCCGGCGGGCATGCGGGGCGGAAGGGGCCGCAGGAACTCTTCGACGAGCTCGCGCCCTTCGGGCTGCCGGTGGTCTCCGCCGGCGGCGTCGGCACGCCGGAGCAGTTCACAGCGCAGCTCCGGATCGGCTACGCGGCGGTGCAGCTCGGCACGCGCTTCATCGCCACGCCGGAGTGCAAGGCGAGCGAGGCGTACAAGCAGGCGATCGTGGACGCGGAGGAGGAGGACATCGTGCTCACGGAGCGCCTCACCGGCGTGCCCGTGGCAGTGATCCGCAACGCCTACATCGACAAGCTGGGGACCGACGCCGGCACGTTCGCCAAGTGGATGCTGCGCGGGCGGCGGACCAAGCACTGGATGCGCACCTGGTACGCGCTGAACTCCGTGCGACGGTTGAAGCGCTCGCTCAACAGCGAGAACGTGAGCACGGAGTACTGGCAGGCAGGGCGGTCGGTGAGCGGGATCCGCGACATCCGCCCTGCGGGAGAGATCGTGCGCGAGTTCGCGTCGGCGCTGGACTAGCGCGCGTCGGTCGGTCGCACCCCGCGGTCACTCGCGCCGACGACCCGGCGGTCGTCGGGCCACCAGCGGTGCGTCAGCACCGTCACCGACCCCGGACGCACGGTCACCGTCCCGAGCGAGAACGCCTCGCCGTCGCGGGTGACCTCCACGGGATAGTCCCCCACCGGGAGCCGCATCCGGGCGACGGTCACGCGATCCGGGAGGAGCTGCCAGGCGCGGAGATCGGGCTGGTCGAGCACCTGTGATCCGGCGTGGATGAAGAGCAACGCGAGACCGACGATCACGGCGCCGGCGATCTTCCATCCCTTGCCGCCACCCTCGTCGTCCTTCTCGTCCTCCCCGTTCTTCTTCTTCTCGGGGATGTTGTCCGGCTTCTTCGACTTCTTGCCGTCGTCCCCGGCGGCGATCTCGCCGGCCGCCTCGAACGCGCGGCCCGCGCCGTCGAGCGTCACTTCGCGGAGCGCGGCGCGGGCAACTGCGCGCGCGAGGCGCGCGGGCTGCGCGCGCTCGAAGTCCGCGCGCACCGCGTCGCTCACGCTCATGCTCACCGTCCGCGCCTCGAGCCGGCCCGGCTCGGCGCCGCCGACGTCCGCGACGTCCGCACCCACGCGGAGCGCGCGCGCGCCAAGCGTGGAGGTGGAGCGCAGCAGGTTCACGCCCTCCATCGTCGGCCAGCGGAGGGAGACCGAGCGGTAATGCTCCGCCGCCCAGTCGCGGCGGTCGTGCCGGCGCGCGTGGATGCGAGTCATGGTCTCCGTGCGCCGGTCGTAGTCGTCGCCATCGAGCGCCTTGAGCTCGTCCTCCCGCAGCCAGAACTCGAGTGCCGCCGGCTCGGGGCGGTCCACGAACCCGTCCTCGATCAGCACCACCACGTCGCCGTGGAGCGTGTCGGGCGGGATCGTGTCCCCCGGCAGCGCGCCATCCAGGAGCACGTTCGCGTTGCGGAACGAGACGTCCGCGTCGTTGCGCTCGCCCGCCACCTCGGACATCACCCCCGCCACGTAGCGCAGCACGCCGCGGACCTCGTCGGGGGGCTGCGGCCCCTGCTCGCTCGCGAGCTGCGCCGAGAGCCGGCGCGCCTCGACGGCGGCGGAGGCGCGCTCGTTGCGCGCGAGCCAGGTGAGGCCGCCGTAGTACGGGATGAACTTGCGCTCCGCGGGCCCGGGATAGTACGGCAGCGCGCCGTCACCGGTGGCCAGCGCCGCGGCCCCATCGCTGATGCGCTTGGTCCAGCGGTCGTAGACGATGCTCCACGCCCGGTCCATGGACCGCGCGCCCTCATCGAGCTGGCCCGCGTGCAGTCCGACGACTCCCTTGTACAGGTGGCGCAGCAGCGCGTCGGCGGGCGCGACCTGCTTCTTCTTGAGGGCCTG
Source organism: uncultured Gemmatimonas sp. (assembly GCA_964529705.1). GTDB lineage: Bacteria > Gemmatimonadota > Gemmatimonadetes > Gemmatimonadales > Gemmatimonadaceae > Pseudogemmatithrix. The sequence continues at coordinate 14,251 of CAZHAG010000029.1, forward strand.
CCACGCCGCGTCGTACTGCCCCGCGGTCATCTGCGCGCGAAGCTCGCGCTCCACCGGGATCCCGGCCGGTCCGGCCCGCCACGACTGCCCCGCGCTCGCGCACCCCGCGCCCAGGATCACCGGGAGCACGAGGAGCGCGAGCGAGCGGACGCCGTGAGTGGGACGGCGCGCGAGCATGCTACTTGACCTGTCGCTCGAGCACCATGATCCGCTGCTGCGCCAGCGCGATCGCCTCGGCCATCTTGGCGTTGGCCTCTCCCTTCGCCTGGATCCGCTCGATCTCGAGCGAGAGGAGGAAGCGCTGGTAGCGCATCAGCGCCTCCTGAGGGCGCAACTGCAGGTCGAGGAGTCGCGCCGCCTTGTACTGCGGATCGGCCGCCTCGGGATCGAGCACGCTCGCCCGGTCGTAGCGGTTGAGCGCCCCGTCGAGATCGTTCGCGGCGACGAGGTCGTCCCCCTCGCGGACGAGGGCGGCGGCCGCGGCCTTCGCCTGCGCCGCGTCCCCCGCGCCCGAGGCACCGCTCGCGACCATGATGCCCTGCGGCCCTCGCCGGCTCACCACCGCCGCACGCCCCGCATCGATCTGCACCATGACCAGCTCGCCCACGCGGTCACGGGGCGCCGCGGAGGGTTTCCAGGGCACCATCACGGCCGCGGCACCACTCCGGCGCACCGACCAGGCGGCCGGCACACTGCGCGTGGCGGCGTACACCTGGGTCTCGTTCATCCCGATCGCGAGCTCGCCGCGGGCGATGCTCGCGCAGATCTCAGGCGCGCAATCGGCGGTGGCCAGCGCGTGGATCGAGTCCATCGTCGCCTGGATGGAACGCCGCTCGGCCTCGGTCGCGGGCGCCGCCATCGCGCCCTCGGCCGCGACCACGCGGTCGCCATTCACCATGATCGGCGCTTCCCGCACACGCTGCGGATAGGGGGCGCAGGCGGCCACGAGCACGGCCAGGAAGGTCGCGTGGCGCCCCGCGAGATAGATCGTTGGCTTCAACATCATGACCTCTGGGAGGAGGTGGGAGGTGTGAAGTGGG
>CAZHAG010000029.1:15390-23777 GCA_964529705.1 uncultured Gemmatimonas sp.
GCGTGACCGATGCCCAGCGGGCACCCTCACCTCTCCCATCTCCGATCTCCCCTCTGCCGTTCTACGGTGTCAACCGCCGCCGCTGCACGTATTTCTTGATCTTGTGCTGACCCACCCAGACCTTCGTATTGCTCTCGAGGTCGATCAGGGTGGCGTCCACCTGGTAGAAGACGATCTTCTCGCGCCCCTCCGAGTCCTCGATCGCCTGCACGTCGCCCTGCAGCATGAAGCGCGCGCCCTGCTCGCGTGCCAACCGCGCCCGCGTCTCCGCGCTCGCGTTCGTCTGCTGGTCCATGCGCTCCGCGCGTACCTCGTCGCGCTCCATCGCACTCGCCACCACGCGCACCGAGCCGCTCTGCACGTAGGCGCGCTCGAGGTCGCGCACGAAGGTGCCGACCGCGATGTGCTCCATGGTGCGGTTGCGGAAGTCGCCGACGATCACGGTGGGCGGCGTACCGCCGTTCGCCATCGACCAGTCCCGCGACCACTGCGCGTTGAGCGACTGGCCGATCAGCTCGTTCGCGACCAGGCGCGAATCGGTGTCGTTCCAGTTGCCGGAGAGGTCCGTGACGGAGTTGGGGTCCACGCGCGAGACGCGCTTCAGCCCGCAGGCGGAGACGGAGAGGAGGGCTGCGCCGACGAGCGCTAGCGTGAGGTAGGTTCGGATCCGGGTCATGTGGGCTCCTGGGCAGGAGGGTGTGCGACAGTACGGAGCGGACTTTGAGCAGTTGATGGGCCGCATCCTATGGGTAGAGCAGGGTTTGCACCAGCGTACCCCGCTCGCGTAAGTTGTTGCCCTGCAACCGTATCTGAAATGTGTCCGTCACGAAGTGTCCCCTCAGGGGGACGCCCCGTGTCATCTACGGCGATACAGCCGCGTAGGTTTTCTCGGCGCGTGCCCTCGGCCGCGCGCACCCTGCCCCTTCACCCCTCGCCATCCAGAGCCATGCCCAGCGACGTGATCGACTACCGTATCGTCGGCGATGACATGCAAGGCGTCATCGTCACCCTCGACCCGGGCGAGGCTGTCTTCGCCGAGGCGGGTGCGATGATGTACATGGAAGATGGGATCGAGGTCGCGACCACTCTCGACCCGAACGCCCAGGGCGGGAGCCTCTTCGGCAAGCTCGTCGGCGCCGGCAAGCGCGTGCTGACGGGGGAGTCGTTCTTCATCACCCTCTTCGGCAATGGTGCCGCGCAGCGTCGCGACGTGGCGTTCGCCGCCCCGACGCCGGGCAAGATCTTCGTCGCCGACCTCAAGCAGTGGGGGGGCGAGGTCATCGCGCAGAAGGACGGTTTCCTCTGCGCCGCTCGGGGCACGGACATCGGGATCGCGTTCACCAAGCGCATCGGTGCGGGGTTCTTCGGAGGCGAAGGCTTCATCCTGCAGCGGCTCCGCGGTGACGGGCTCGCCTTCTTCGCGGCATCCGGCACGCTGATCGAGCGTGAACTGCGCGCCGGCGAGGTGCTGAAGGTGGACACCGGCTGCCTGGTGGCGATGCAGTCCACGGTGGACTACGACATCCAGATGGTGAAGGGGATCAAGACGATGCTCTTCGCCGGTGAGGGACTCTTCTACGTGAAGCTCACCGGTCCCGGCCGCGTGATCCTCCAGACCCTGCCCTTCTCGCGGCTGGCCGAGCGCGTGATCGCGCATGCGCCGGCGATGCAGCGCCAGGGGGCGGCGTCGGGCGTGCTCGGCGGCATCCTCGGCGACCGCGGCTGATGGCCTCGCCGATCCGGGTCCCGCGGCTCGTGACCGGCGGGGTGGCGGCACTGGCGCTCGCCGCCGCCCTGCACGTCGGGTTCCGCCCCGTGGGGAGCGTGCCGCCACTCGGGCAGCTGCTCGACCCGGTGCACGGCGCATGGTCCATCGCGCGCGCGGCGGAGCTGCCGCGCGAGGAGCGGGTAGCGCTCGAACGGCTCGGGGCGCCGGTGGAGGTGCGCTTCGACGACCGGGGCGTGCCGCACATCTTCGCCGAGAGCGACACCGACGCGTTCCGCGCACTCGGGTGGGTGCACGCCCGCGACCGCCTCTTCCAGATGGAGCTCACGCAGCGCTCGGTGGCGGGGACGCTCGCCGAGCTGGTGGGCGCGCGCGCCCTTCCCCTCGACCGGGCCGCGCGGGCACGGGGGCTCGACGCGGCAGCCGAGGCGCGGTGGGCCGCGCTGCCGCCGGGCGACACCTCCCGCGTGATCATCACCGCGTACATGGAAGGTGTGAACGACTTCGTGCGCACGCTCGACGACGCACACCTCCCGGTGGAGTACCGCCTGCTCGGCAAGCGCCCGCGCGTCTTCCAGCCGCAGGACACCTACTACCTGCTGGGAGCGATGGCGCTCACGCTCTCGTCGCAGGACGACGAGCTCTCGCGCGGGGCGGTCGAGTCGCTGGTCGGCGCGGAGGCGACCGACGCGCTCTTCCCCGTGGACGCGCCGATCCAGGAGCCGATCGAGCCCGTGAAGGGGCGCAGTGCGCCTCGCTTCGCGGCGGTGCGCATCCCGGCCCCGGCGGTCCCCGGACCGCGCGAGATCGCGGCGGCTCAGCGCTTCCTCGACGCGCGCGACCAGCTCGCGGGATCGTTCCCGGTCGCAACGCGCGCCGGCACCGACCTCACGCGCGGTGACGCCGTGGTCGGGAGCAACAACTGGGCGGTCGCCCCGGCGCGCAGCGCCAACGGGCGCGCCCTGCTCGCCGGCGACCCGCACCTGCAGCTCACGCTGCCGAGCATCTGGTACGAGGTGCACCTGGTCGTCCCGGGGGGCATCGACCTCTACGGCGTCTCGCTCCCGCTCTCCCCGATCGTGCCGATCGGGTTCAATCGCGATGTCGCGTGGACGGCGACGAACACCACGGCCGATGTGATGGACTTCTACCGCGAGACGGTGGACGACTCGCTCGCCCCCACGCGCTACCTCGTGGACGGCGCGTGGCGGCCGGTGGAGGTACGGACGACGGAGTACCGAGGGAGTTCGGGCCGCGTGATCGCGACCGACACGCTGCGGCGCACGCACCGCGGTCCGCTGCGGCAGAGCGCACTCGGGTGGCTCTCGATGCGATGGACCTCCCTCGAGGCGTCGGACGAGGCGGGGGCCTTCCGCCGCGCGATCCGCGCGACCTCCGCCGCCGAGTGGTACCGGGCGATGGAGACCTACCGGGCCCCGGCGCAGAACTTCCTCGTCGCCGACCGGGGCGGGCACATCGGGATCCGCAGCACCGGCCGCTATCCGGTGCGCCCGGGCGACGGGCTGGGCAACCGGATCTTCGACGGCGCGAGCAGTGCGAGCGACTGGACCGGCGACTGGCCGCTCGAACGCTATCCGCAGTCGCTCGATCCCGCGCAGGGGTACCTCGCGAGCGCCAACCAGCAGCCGCTCGATCCCGCGGTCCGCCCCGGCTACCTCGGCTGGGACTGGCCGACCCCGTGGCGCGCGATCCGCATCAACGAGATCCTCCGCGCCGATGCGGGGATGACGCCGGAGAAGATGCGACTCGCGCAGGTCGATCCCCGGAGCGCGCTCACCGAGCACGTGCGGGGCGCTGTACTCGCCGCGGCCACCGCGTGGATCGTCGCGGACACGGCGGCGGAGGGTCACGCCGACGTGAGCGCCGCGACGGCGTTCCTCAGGGCGTGGGATGGCGCGTTCGACCCGGAGAGCCGCGGGGCGGTCCTGTACGAGGCCCTGCTGGCGGAGCTCACGCGGCGCACCTGGGACGAGTTCATGGTCCCCGAGGAGAGTCGCCGCGTGGCGACGCCGAGCGGGGCCATGCTCGTCCGGCTGCTCGCGGACGGGACCTCTGCCTGGTGGGACGATCGCTCGACGCCGGACATCCACGAGGACCGCGACGCGATCCTGGTCACGAGCCTGCGCGAGGCATGGACCACCACGCGCTCCCGTCGCGGCAACGACCCACAGGCATGGCGGTGGGGCGACCAGCGGCTCGCGAACATCCACCATCTCCTGCAGCTCCCGGGATTCGGCCGAGAGTCGATCACGGTGCAGTCAGGTCCGGGCACGCTCAGCCCCAACGACGGACGCGGAATCCACGGCGCGAGCTGGCGCTTCGTCGTCGAGCTCGGTGATGCGATCCAGGCGTGGGGCACCTACCCCGGCGGGCAGTCGGGGAACCCGGTGAGCTCGCGCTATGCGGACCGGATCGCGCTCTGGCAGAAGGGAGAGCTCTCGCCGCTCAGGCTCCCCCGCTCACCCGCCGAGCTCTCGGCGCGGGCGCTCGTGAGCACGCTCACCTTCACGCCGGAGCCCTGACGTGCAACGCACCCTCTGGCTCGCGCTCGGAACCGCCGCGACCGCCGCGCTCACCTGGGCGATCGGCTGGTGGACCGTACCGATCGTGGCCGCCGCCCTGGCGTTCGTCCGGCGGCAGGACGCCGCCACGCCGCTCATCGCCGCCGGCGCCGCGATGCTGGCGTGGGGTCTCCTCCTCACGGGAAGCGCGCTCACCGCACCGGTGGGCGAGGTGATGCGCGTGGTCGGTGCCGCGATGGGCGTCGGTGCGGCCGCGCTCCTCGCGCTCACGCTCGCCTTCGCCGGGCTGCTCGCCGTCAGCGCCGCGGCGCTCGTGCGGGCGATCCTCGGGAGCCGGGAGCCGACCGCCACACTGTGACAGGGGGCTCTGGCCCCATCGCTGGAACGACGGAATCTTCGCGCGCAGGGCGGTCGACTGGGCACCGCCTCTTCATCCGTCGAGTTGGCCATGAGACCTTCCATCCCCACCCCGCGCGGCGACCTCGCCGTCGAGATCGACCGCCTGCTCCGGCAACTGCCGGGGCGAGACCCCTCCATCGCGCTCGCGTCGGGACCGTCGCACCCGCGGCCCGCGCATGCGAAACCCGCACCCCGGCCGTCGCTCAGCGGGTCGCTCCGTCCGCCCGCGCATCCCCTCGAACCGAGCCTGCTCGCGCAGCAGGTCGCCGCCTGGGTGCGTGTGGGGCTGGCCGCATGCCTCGGCCTCGCGGTGCTCTGGTGGCCCTATGCCGCCAGCTGCGGCTGGACGCTCTACGCCTTCATGGGCGTGATCGGCGCGGTGCTCATCGCCGGCGGCTGGGCGAGCATCTGTGCCTGGCGGGTGCGGATCGCGTCCGCGCATGTGCTCGCGCTCTTCGTGATGTATTGGGGCTGCGTGCTGGCGGCCGAGCAGGTGCTCCCGCGCATCGGGTACGCCGCCGCGAACGCGGCGTGGGTCTGCACGCGCTGAGCGTCGCGGCTCAGCGGGACCAGATGATCACGGCCCCGCAGGGATCGAGCGACGAGACGACGAACTCCGTGGGCACGCGCGCGGGCGTGGTGTAGACCTCCACGCGCCGCGCGTTGAGGAGGAGTCCGCGGAGCTCCCACCCGCGCGCGTCCGCGAGGCGTACGCCGTCCGCCCAGACCGTCGGCTCGCAGCGTCCTCCGGCCGCGCCGCGCATGAGCGGCATCGCGTCCCCGTCGGCGTTCGCTCCCACGGTGATCCCAGGGATCCGCGCCCAGGCGCTGCTCGACTGGGCGAGTTCGAGCAACTGGTCGCCGTCCACGAGGCGTCCCCTCCCACCGCGCACCCGGCGCCGGATGTCCTCGATCAGCGGGTCCGGCCGCTGGCCGACCACCGCGACGGAAGGAAGGAGCAGCGCGAACCGCGAGAGGGACACCTCGAGCTGCGCCGCTACTCCGGGGGTGAGCGCGACCAGGCGGTAGCCCGGTTGCAGGCCGATCGCCCGCACCACCACCGTCTGCGACCCGGATGGGATGCCGCGCAGCACCGCGCGCCCCGAGTCGTCGGTCACCTCATGGATCGTCGTGCCGCGGACACCGACGATCGCGCGGGGCGTCGGCGCGCCCGTCGACGCGCGAACGATGACCGAGAGCCGCCCGAGCCCGGCCACGCGGCCCACGTCGACGGTGTCGCCGGGCACCAACGTGACCATCCGGGAGGCGGGATCCGTGAGGCTGATCCGCAACTCGCGCCGGTCGAGCGCGCGCTCGTCCAACTCGAGGTGCAGCGGGCCCGTCGAGTGGCCAGCGTGCGTCGCCGTGAGCGTCAGCGCGATGTCGTTCGGCACGCCGCAGAGGAGGAACCGGCCGTCGGCCCGGGTCTCGTCGAGCGCGACCCGTGCCTGCTGCCGGGCGCCCCGCGCGCCGATCTCCACCTCGAACCAGCGGACGAACACCTCCGCGCCGCCGATCGGCTCTCCGCGCTCGGCGTCCTGCACCGTACCGAAGAGCAGACCGGTGGAGGTCTCCGCCGGCCGGCCACAGAGCCGCTGGCTCAGCGTGTTCGCCGAGGGCGTGGCGAGCGCCACCTCGTGCGACGCTCCCTCCGCCGCGTCGATGAGGAGCACGGGCGCGCCGATCCCGAGCGAGTCGAGCGAGGGGTGGAAGAAGCTGACGGCGTAGCGCCCGGGTTCCAGCCCCTCGAGCGTGAACCGACCGCGCCGGTCGGTCTGGGCCGTGCGCGGGGAGCCTCGGGCGATCACCGTTGCGCCCTCCAAGGGCGCGTTGGTGAGGAGTGAATCGAAGACGGTGCCCTGGACCGACGCCTGCGCACCCGCGGGTCGCCCGACAGGGAGCGAGAGCACCAACACGAACATCCGCCACACGGTGACCCCCCCTCGAACAGGCGTTGCGCATGTGGAACCGAAGCCGCCAGCCACCCCGCCCGTCCGGCTCCCACTCCGTGACGGGCAAATTGCGCATGCCGCGGACCGTTCGCATACTCTTCCGGCAGCGCCCGACCTCCACCCGTCCCGTGCCCGGAGTGAGACATGCGGTACGTGAGACTCTCGATGTTGGCGGCCCTCGCCGCGTGCAGCTCCGCGCCCCCCCCGGCGCCGGCGCCCGCGCCGGTGATCGAGGCGCCGGTCGCCCCTCCGCCGGTGGCTGCCAAGCCCGAGACGGTGACTGTTCGCGACCCCAACGCGGAGCGCGAGCTGGCGACCCTCCGCATGAGCCTGCTCGAGCGGACCGCCCAGCTCGCGGACACCGAGCGGCGCCTCGAGGACGCCACCACCGAGGTCGTGCGCGCGATGGCGCGCCTGCGGACGCTCGCCACCCGCGCCGAGGCGGCGTCCGCGGTGGCGGAGGCGGAGGTCTCGCTCCAGCAGCTGCGGGGCCGTGCCGGCCCGGAGCAGGCGCCCGAGGTGCGGCAGGCGGAGGCCTCGCTCCGGTCGGCGAGTGCGGCGTTCGACGCGGAGAACTTCGGGGGCGCGGTCTACCTCGCGACGCAGGCCAAGCGGATCGCGACCCTGGGGCGCGGCAGGCTCGCGGAGGGCGGCACCACCGCGCGCAGTGGGGAACGGGCCTTCGCCGTGCCGATCGCACTCTCGACCACCGCTCGGTCGAACCTCCGCGCGGGTCCGGGGACCAACACCGGCATCGTCGCGACGGTGGACGCCGGCACGGCGCTGACGGCGTACGCCTACGTCCAGGACTGGATCCGGGTGACGATGGCGGACGGCCGCACGGCCTGGGTCCACTCGGGGCTGGTGAAGGGCGCGCCCGGCTCCCCCTGACGCGCGCGCGGCTCACCCCTTCTTGCCGGGCCCCTTCGCGGCGGTGACGCGGTTCCGACCGCCTTCTTTCGAGCGATAGAGCGCGTCGTCGGCGGCGGCGATGAGTGCCTCCAGCGAGTCACCATGCGCCGGGAAGAGCGCGAGTCCGATCGAGACCGTCACATTGAGTTCGTCGACGCCCTCGGCGGGCGAGTACCGGTCCGCCTCGGTGGTGGCCCGGATGCGCTCCGCCACCTGCTTGGCCTCGGTCGCAGCCGTCTCGGGCAGGATGACCATGAACTCCTCCCCGCCGTACCGCGCCACCGTGTCGACGTCGCGCACGCACTTCCGCAGCGTGATGGCCAGTCGCTTCAGGACGAAGTCGCCGGCCTGATGGCCGTAGGAGTCATTGAAGCTCTTGAACCGGTCGACATCGAGCATCAGGATCGCGAACGGGTGCTCGTTTCGCAGGCTTCTCGTCACCTCGCGCCCGATCTCGGCCATCAGGCGCCGGCGGTTCGCGAGGCCCGTGAGTTCATCGGTCACGGAGAGCCGTTCGAGCTCGTCACGCCCCTCGCGCAACCGACGCACCATGTCGTTGAACACGCCAGTGAGTTGCAGGAGCTCGCCGCCTCCCGAGAGCGGCACATCGACGTCGAGGTCGCCTCGCGCCACGCGGTCCGACGCGAGCGTTAGGCGGCTCAGCGGCTGCACGATCAGCAGGCCGAGGGCGTAGGCCAGCGACCCCACGACCCCCAGCAGCACGAGGATGAGGAGGACCGACGCGTTCCGCAGCCGCCGGATCTCACCGTACGCGAGGTCGGTAGGGAGTTCCGCGATCGCGACCCAATCCACCGACGGGACGGACGATGCTGCCCCGAGCACCTCCGTCCCGTC
>CAZHAG010000030.1:0-23584 GCA_964529705.1 uncultured Gemmatimonas sp.
TCCGAGATCACCTTCCCGACCGTGCTGCCTGCGTACACGGCGCTGGTGGTGGACTCCGAGGACCAGGTGTGGGTGAGGGCCTATGCCGGGCCTGCTTCGCCGACGGCGGACTGGTACGTCTTCGCGGCCACCGGTGCGCTGCGCGCGCGCGTCAAGCTGCCGAGGGAGCTCGAGGTCAGCGAGATCGGGCGGGACTATGTGCTCGGGAGGCGGCTCGATCCGGACGAGTCCGTGCCGCTCGTCGAGATGTACTCGCTCTCGCGGACGCCGTGAGTGTCCTGAGAGCGGGCCGGCCCTCGCGGCAGGCCGGTGACCGCGGGCCGATCGCACGAGGTGCGACGGTCATCCTTATGATGGCCGGCACGGTCGCCTGCGCGTGCTCGCAACCGACGGCACCGGCACCCGAGGTGCGCTTCTTCCTGGACGCACCCTTCTGCGTCGGGTCCCGGATCCCGTTGCAGTTCTCCATCGACGCCGCGGTCGTCGGCACCGAGACGCTGATGGACGGCGACACGTCCAGCGTGTACGCTACCACGCCGGGATCGCACCTCCTGGGGGCCCGGCTGGTCGGGGCCGCCTTCGACCAGGACACGACCGTCGCGCTGCGTAACGGCGACCGGTTCACGATGCGACTCGACTTCTACTGCTCCTGACGCGATCATTGATCCGGCTCATCCAGGGCGCCGCGCTCATCACCCTCTCGCTCGCCGGGTGCACGATGCGTCCCGCCGCCGCCCCCCTCCCCGACGCCGCCTCGGTCGACAGCACCACCCGCGCGCTGATGCAGCGCGGCCAGGTGCAGGGCCTCGCCCTCGCCATCATCGATGGCGGCGCGGTCGCACAGGTCGCGGCCTACGGCATCCGCAACGCCGCGCGCGACCCGCTCACCCCGCAGACGATCATGTACGGGGCGTCCCTCACGAAGACCGCCTTCGCCTACCTGGTGATGCAGCTGGTGGACGAAGGACGACTCGACCTCGACGCGCCGATCGCGGACCTCCTGCCCCGCCCCCTGCCGGAGTACGACGACTACCACGACCTCGCGGGCGACGATCGCTGGAAGGCGCTCACCATGCGGATCCTCCTCACGCACACCACGGGGTTCGCGAACTTCCGGTGGCTCGAGGACGGCGGGAAGCTCCGATTCCACCACGCCCCCGGCAGCCGCTACGGCTACTCGGGCGAGGGGTTCTACATCGCCCAGCTGGTGCTCGAGGAGGCGCTCGGCCTCGACGTGGGGCATGAGATGCAGGCGCGCGTCTTCGACCGCTTCGGCATGACGCGCACGAGCATGCAGTGGCGCCCAGACTTCCGCGAGAACCTCGCGGACGGGTTCAAGGAGGACGGAACCACCGAGCCGCATGACGAACGATCGAGCGTGAGCGCGGCCGGCTCGATGGACACGGACATCGAGGACCAGGCGCGGCTCTGGGCCGGCATCGTGCGGGGTGACGGGCTCAGCGCCTCCGCGCGCGCCGAGCTGGTGCGGCCGCAGCATGCGATCACCTCGGCCCATCAGTTCCCGACCCTCACCGCAGCGGACGAGCCGGCGAACAAGGCCATCGGACTCTCGGCCGGGCTGGGGCTGGTCACCGTCCAAGGCGCCAGCGGCACCCTCTGGTTCAAGGGTGGGCACAACCCGTGGACGGGGAACATGCTCATCTGCCTCGAAGCGCAGAAGCGATGCCTGGTGCTCCTCTCGAACGACGTGCGGGCCGAGCGCATCTATCCGGAACTGGCTCGCGCGATCCTCGGCGAGACGGCGATGCCGTGGCGTTGGGAGTACGATTGGTACCGGCCATGAGATCCATCTTCCACGCACCGGACCTCCGCGAGCTGCGCGACCGCCTCGCCACCCTGGAGCCGCACTCCCCGCGCCGCTGGGGCCGCATGACCCCGCAGCAGGCCGTCTGTCACCTGAGCGACTGGCTCAAGGCAGTGCTCGGCGACCGACCGATCCCAGGCAAGGACCCGGGACTCCGGATCAAGCTCATGCGGTTCATCGCCTTCAACACACCCATCCCGTGGCCGCGGGGATTCCCCACGTCACCGATGCAGGACCAGGAGAAGGGCGGGACACAGCCGACCGCGTTCGCGGCGGACGTGGCCGCACTCGACGCGCTCATGCTGCGCTTCGCCGCGACCGATGGGATCGGACTCCAGCCACACAATCGGTGGGGGAGCATGTCGCGGGGCATGTGGGGGCGGTATGGGTACCGCCACGTCAATCATCACCTGAGGCAGTTCGGGCGCTAGGGAGGCCACTCCCCTATCCACGCCCGCTCGCGAGCGTCCTACGGCTGCCGCACTGACGGTAGCATCAGGCCTTCGAGGAAGAACGCGGCGAGTTCGGCACGTCCGCCGAGGCCCGACTTCTGGTAGACCGCGACGGCATGCTGGCGCACCGTCCGCTCACTCCGCTGGGTGGCGCCGGCGATCTGCTTGTGGCCGTGGCCCTTGAGCACCAACAGCGCCACTTCGCGTTCGCTGGGCGTGAGGCCCCAGGCGGCGAACTGCTCGTCGATGGCGTGCCCGAGGCCGTCGAGCGCGGTCTCCGCTCGCCGCCGCCACGCATCACGCTCGGCCGCGCGTTCCGCCGCGGCGGCCCGCGCGAGCGTCAACCCAGCGGCCGCGCGAGCCCACTGGCGCCAGAGATAGAGCGCGACGCCGCCGCTCACCAGCATCAGCGCGACCTCGATCAGGACGTGCGGCGTGAACCAATCCGTCGGCGCGTCGAAGTAGAGGTCGGTCGCGCCGCCCACCACCACGACCACCAGCACGGCAGAGACGACCAGTCGAAGCCGCCTTGACTCGAGCGCGTCATCCTCTGAGGTCACCGCGAGCCTCGCGTGGAAAAGGGTTCCGGCGCATCCGTCGTCCGCCGGAGGGCATCCGGCATCCGTCGCATAAGGCGGGATCGCGTCATCTGCCCGATGGTGCTGCTCGGCGCCGACCCGGATCCTTCGCGTGAGGCCGCGGGACTCGCCCGACGGCCGTTCACGTTCCCGAGGATCCGACCATGTTCGCCGCCCTTTCCAATCTGGTCCCGAACCCCCTGCACCCGGCAGTGGTGCATCTCCCGATCGCCCTCACGGTCCTGGTCCCGGCCTTCGCCGTCGGAGCCCTCGTCGCGATCCGTCGCGGGGCACGACCCGTCCGCGCCTGGGGGATCACGACCGCGCTGCTCGCGACGCTCTCCCTGAGCGCCTGGGTCTCGCTCGAGACCGGAGCCGACCAGGAGGACCGTGTCGAGCGCGTCGTGACGGAGCAGGCCATCCACTCCCACGAGGAGGCGGCCGAGGCCTTCCTCGCGCTCTCGTTGCTCGTGCTGGTGATCGCCGGGGCAGGACTCCTGAGCGGCAGGGTCGGCACAGGCGCCCGTCTCGCCGCCACCGTCGGCACGCTCGCGCTCCTCGTGGCGGGCTACCGCGTCGGTCACTCCGGCGGGGCGCTCGTGTACCAGCATGGCGCGGCTTCCGCCTACACCACGGCGCCGAACAGCCGACCGACTCCGTAGGTGAGCGCCATCGCGCATGCGCCCCAGAAGGTGACACGGAACGCGCCGGTGAGCGGAGACGCCCCGCCGGCGCGCCCCGCCACCCAGCCGAGGACGGCGAGAACCACAAGTGAAGTCGTGGTCACGACCGAGGCGATCGCCCCGGTCGCTGCGATCCAGGCGGCGAGGAGCGGGAGGGCGGCCCCGACGGCGAAGGCGCCGGCCGACGCAAGGGCGGCCTGTAGCGGGCGCGCTCGCTGGTGCTCGACGATACCGAGCTCATCCCGGAGGTGGGCGCCAAGCGCGTCGTGCGCCGTCAGCTGTTCCGCCACCTGCCGTGCGAGCGCGGACTCGACGCCGCGCCTGACGTAGATCTCAGTGAGCTCGCGCAGCTCGGATGAGGCATCCGTCGCCAGTTCCGCACGTTCGCGGGAGATGTCGGCGCGCTCGGTATCCGCCTGGGAGCTGACCGAGACGTACTCACCTGCCGCCATCGACATCGCACCCGCCACGAGTCCCGCGACACCCGCGACCATCACCGCTCCGTGCGTGGCGTCGGCCGCCGAGACCCCCACCACCAGGCTCGCGGTCGAGACGATGCCGTCATTGGCGCCGAGGACCGCGGCGCGCAGCCAGCCGATCCGGTCCGAGCGGTGTCTCTCCGCGTGTGGCATCAGTCCCCTCCCTCCGCGGGGAATCTACGACGATGAGGACACGAGACCCAGCACCTCCCGCTCGAGCCGCGCATAGCTCAGCTCCATCCCGCCGACCATCCCCGTGCCGAGCACCATGTCGCGCAGCTCGCGGTTCGGGTAGGTCACCACCAGCGTGAGCAGCGTGCCGGCCCCCACGGGCGTGAACGTCAGCACGTTCACCGTGCCGGGGCCTTCCATCCCGATCATCCGCTCCGTGGTCACCGCCCGGTGCGGCGCGTCGGACTCGAGCAGCTCCCCCTCGAACCCGAAGCGTTGCGAACCGTCCGCGGCCTCCCATTCAAAGCGGTAGGGGTCGCCGACGCGCTTCGCGATGACGCAGACCGGCATGGTCCAGCCGTCGGGGCCGAGCAGCCAGCGCTTCATCAGGTCGGGTTCGTGATGCGCGCGCCAGACGTCCGCGACCGTGCCGCGGATGATGCGGCTGATGCGCACCTGCGTGTCGTTGAGGATCTTCGACTCCGTCGCTCGGCTCGCCGCGAAGGAGGCGAGGTCGGCCAGCACGGCATCGATCTGGCTCATCGCCGAGCGCAGACCCTCCTCCATCCCCATCTTCAGCACCTGCTCCATCGCCTCGAGGTTCGGGAAGTGGGTGACGCTGGTGAAGCGCGAACCCTTCTTCACCTTCTCGAAGTTGAAGACCATCCGCATGCTCGGCATCGCGTGGTTCGGCGTGCCGTCGTCGTTCGAGAAGCCGTCCTCCATCTCGAGCAGCCGGTGCGGCTCGACCTTGAGGAAGCGGAACCAACCGGAGGAGGTCGCACCATCGGGACCCGTCATCCGGTAGTGCGACTCCCCGCCGACGCACATGTCGTGGCGGGTGAAGGTCGCCGGCCACTCGACCGGCCCCCAGAAGCGCTCGAGCTGGCGCGGGTCCGCGTACGCTTCCCAGAGGCGCTCCACCGGGACGGGATAGTCGGCGACGACCGTGATGGTGAGCGCGTGGGGGTCGGAGGTGACGGAGGTGATGGGCATGGCTACGGCTTCTCCTTGGGGGTTCGGGGCTCGGCGAGCACGGCGTCGAGCTGGCTGAAGCGGGCCCTCCAGAGGCCCTCGAGCCGAGCGAGCAGCGCGCGCGCCTGCGCCAGTCGCTCGGGGTTGCCGCGCACGATGCGCTCGCGGCCCTTCGGTTGCTTGGTCACGAGTCCCGCCTCCTCGAGCACGGCGACGTGCTTCTGCACCGCGGCGAACGACATCTCGTACCGCGCGGCGATCGTCGACACCGACGCGGGCTCGGCGTCCTTCGCGAGCAGCCGCGCGACGATGTCGCGCCGCGTGGTGTCGGCAAGGGCGCGGAAGAGGCGGTCGAGGTCCGCGTCGGAGAGGTGGGCATGTGCAACCATTCGGTTGTACGTTAGTGCGAAGGTGATCCGCGCGCAAGACCCGGATCCGTGCGCGAGGCGTCGGCCGCTCCGCGGAGGCTAGATTCTGGCGCACGGACACATCCGGGAGATCCCGATGCGATGGCAGGAGGGCCGCCGAGGCGGCGGCGTGGAGGACCGGCGCGGGATGCGCCGCGCGGCGGGCGGCGGCCTGGGTGTGGCGGTCCTCGCCCTGATCGGCTACGTGGTGCTCGGCGTGGACCCGAGCACCACCCAGCAGCTCGCCACCCAGCTCGGCGGGGCCGGCACCGCGGAGCGCGGGGCGACCGGCACCCCGACCGACCAGGCCGGACTCTTCGTCGATATCATCGGCGCGAACGTGAGCGACGTCTGGGGCACGAAGCTCAACGGCTACACGCCGCCGAAGGTGGTCCTCTACACTGCGGCCACGGGCACCGGCTGCGGCACCGGACAGGCCGCGATGGGTCCCTTCTATTGTCCCGCGGATGCGACGGTCTATCTCGACCTCGCGTTCTGGGAGGAGATGGAGGCCAAGCTCGGAGCCTCCGGCGCCGACTTCGCACGCGCGTACGTGATCGCGCACGAGTTCGCGCACCACGTGCAGTCCCTCACCGGCGCCTCACAGCGCGCCGCCGAGGCGCGACGCGCGGGAGGCGCCGGTGCCAATGAGGCATCGGTCGCGCTCGAGCTGCAGGCGGATTGCTACGCGGGCGTGTGGGCCGCGAGCGCGGCGGCGGTCTCGGGCGGGAAGGTGGCGCTCGAACCGGGGGACCTCGAGGAGGGGCTCCGGACGGCGAACGCGATCGGGGATGACGCGATCCAATCGCGCGGCGGCGGGCGCGTGGTGCCGGAGCAGTTCACGCACGGGAGCTCGGCGCAGCGGGTGGAGTGGCTGCGGCGCGGGTTCCAGTCGGGGGATCCGGCCACATGCGAGACGGGGTTGGGACGATAGCCGGGCGCATCGGCGTGCACCGCGCGGTCCACGCCGTGCGCGTGGCGCGTCCGGCGGGCCTCCTCCTGCTCGCCGCCGCCCTCGGTTGCGGCCCGGCGGCCCCGCGAACCACGACGCCCACGACGGTCGTCATCCGCGACGTCACGCTCGTGGACGTCGTCGCCGGGACGCTGCGCCCGCACACGACCGTGGTCGTGGTCGGCACGCGTGTCACCGAGGTCGGCCCGGCGTCGGAGACGCGCGTGCCGCGTGGCGCCCGCGTCGTGGAAGGGAGTGGACGGTTCCTGATCCCGGGGCTCTGGGACATGCACAGCCACTCGCTCTGGAGCGCGGAGGCGATGCGGCACTTCCTCCCCCGCTACGTCGCGCATGGCGTCACCGGCATCCGCGACATGGGCGGCCGGATGTCCTTCCTCGCGGCCTACCGCGATTCGCTGCGGCAGGGCGATCCCGCGTGGCCGCGGGTGGTCGCCGCCGGCGAAGTGATCGATGGTCCCGAGCCGGTGCAGGCGGAGATCTCGATCGCCGTCGCGGACGCGGCGAGCGCGACCGCCGCGGTGGACTCGCTCGCACGAGGCGGCGCGGACTTCATCAAGGTCTATACGATGCTCCCGCGCGAGGCTTACGACGCCGTGCTCGCCGCGGCCAGCCGTTCGGGACTCGCCGTCGCGGGGCACGTGCCGGCGGCCGTCACGCCCGAGGAGGCGGCGCGCGCCGGTCAGCGCAGCATCGAGCACCTGCGGGACGAGATCGAACCCTTCTGCTCGCCACGCGACCCCGACGCGTGCGCGCGCCTGGCCGAGACCTTCCGCACCGCACGCACCTGGCAGGTGCCGACGCTGCTCGTCCTGCGCCACAAGGCGTTCTTCGACGACACCGCCCTCACTGCGGACCCGCGGCTCCGGCAGTTGCCGGCGTCGCTGCGGCAGGAGTGGCTGGCCGAGCGGGAGGGCAAGCTCCGGCGAGGGAGTGCGTACGCCGCGTCCAAGCGCGCGCGCTACGCCGACGAACTGTGGCTGGTCGGCTTCCTCGCGCACGCGCAGGTGCCGCTGCTCGCCGGGACCGACGCCGGGGTGGCGTTCTCCTACCCGGGCTCCGGGCTCCACGAGGAACTGGCGCTGCTGGTCGACGCAGGACTGTCGCCGCTCGAGGCGCTGCGCGCGGCCACGCTCGCCCCCGCGGAGTACCTCGCGGCGCGCGATTCGATGGGAACGATCGCGCCCGGGCAGGTCGCCGACCTGGTGCTGCTCCGCAGCGACCCGCTCACGCGGATCGGCGCCACGCGGGAGATCGAGGCCGTGGTGCTGCGCGGGCGCGTCCTCGAGCGGCGGACGCTGGACCTCCTCGACCCTCCCGGCGCTATCTGAGCGCGAGCACGCACGCCACGAGTTGGTCCACCGCGATCTCCGTGCCCTGGTAGAACCCGGACTCCATGTTCGTGCGGCAGTCCTCCTCGCTGCGATGCAGCGCCGTGAACAGGTAGCGGGTACCCTTCCCCGCGGCCTCCATCGTGACGATCGCCGTGATCGGGATGTCGTCGAAGGTCGCCGGCCGGTAGCCCGGGAAGAGCATCGAGGTCCAGGCGAGCCGCTGCAGCGGGACGACGTCGAGGAAGCAGCCGAGGTTGGGGATCTCCGTGCCATCGCCGACGGCGATGTCGATGCTGAAGATGCCCCCCGGCCGCACGTCGAGCTCGGCGCGCGCCACACGCCCCCAGGCCTTGGGCATGTACCACTCCTTCAGGTGCTCCGGCCTGGTGAGCGCCTCCCAGACGAGGCGCGGGGGCGCGTCGATGGTCCGCTCGATGCGGAAGTCCCGCTTGGGATCGAACGCGAAGTGCTGGCTCATCGGTGGGACTCCTTCTTCGTGAGGTGTTCGACGTACCGGTCGAAGCGGTCGAGCCGGGCCTCCCAGGCGCGGCGGCGTGCGGTGAGCCAGTCCTCCACCACCTTGAGTCGCGCGGGGGCGATCTCGTAGGTGCGCACGCGCCCGCGCTTCCGGGATCGCACGAGCCGGCTCCGTTCGAGCACGCCGAGGTGCTGCACGAAGGACGGGAGCTGCATCCCGAAGGGCTCGGCGAGTTCGCTCACGGTGGCCGGGCCGTCGGCGAGGCGTTCGAGGACCTTGCGCCGCGTCGGGTTGGACAGGGCGTGGAAGACGTCGCCGGCGGCTGCGGATCGCGCCATCTTGGTGACCATCCGGGGCACGTGGTTCCTGCTGGTGGACGGGACGCTAGCGCCGGATGATACTTCTGTCAATGCCTAAGTATTCAAGCGGGCCGGACTCTCCTTCCGCAGGATGACGATCGCCATGTCGGTTCGCCGGATCGGCTCGTTCTTCCTTGGCCTCGGGGTCGTGATCGGGGTGGTCGGTGCCGCGGCGCTGGCCGTGGGGTTCAGGCCGAGCCAGCTGCCGGCCGCTCTGATCGACATCTCGGTCTACAAGCTGACGTTCATCGCGGCGGGCGTGGTGCTGGCGGCGGGGGCGCTGGTGCGGCGCTCGGCCTTGCGGCACGAGGGGGCCGACGTGAGTGCACGCGGGGAGACGCGACCGCCCGGGGCGCTTCCGGAGGGCGCACGGTTCGAGGCGCCCACGGAGCGACGGCCCGAACCCGAGCCGGTGAGGCGACGGGACGACTAGTCGCGCGGCGCGAGATCCGGGTCGCCGGCACCCTTCGCCGCCACGAGCACCGGCTGCGTCCACGCCTTGGCGCCGTTCGACTCGAGCACCGTGGCGCGCACGTACCCTTCGCTCCCCGTGATGCGGTACGTCGCGGGGTTGGCGGTCACCTCGCCGAGCAGCTTGCCGTCCTTCCCGGTGAAGCGCACGCGGTACTTGCTGAACGCGGTGGTCCGGATGTCGAGCGTGACCTCGGAGGGCGTCACCCGGTAGTCGCGCAGCTCCACGCCGGTGGACGCGTAGAACTCACCGCGCTCGATCGCCGCGAGGATCGCCGCCGGGGTGAGCGTGTCCGCGCGTACGACGATCCACCCCTGCCCCGGGCGTGCCGCGGTCGGGTCCTCCGGCCGCTTGAAGTGGTGCGCGTCGTCGGTGGCCAGGCCGTAGAGCAGCTTGCCGCTCGAGAGGATCTGGTCCCACGCCTCCTCGAGCCCCGCGACGCCGCCGCCGCCGAGGTTGTTCACCATTGGGTGTCCGTTGAAGACCTCGAACAGCGAGAGCTCGGCGACCTGCCGGAGCTCGTCGGCGCTCACGGCCCAGCCGAAGTTCGGGTGGTTCAGGTGGGGCACCGCCTCCGCCGCGCGGATGGCGCGCGCGTTCCGTCGCATCACGTCGACGACGCTGGTGCCTCCCTGCGGGCTCACGAGGCGCGCGGGGCCGAGCGCGTTCATGTGGATCGGCGCTTCGCCGAAGCGGTCGGTCACCTCCTCGCCGCGGATGACGAGGAAGCGCTGGTCGAGCCCGTGCAGCGCGTTGAGCGCCTCGACGCTCGTGAGGACGTTGTGGTCCGTGAGCACGAGGAAAGCGTAACCGCGCTCCTTGTACCACTTCACGACGTCGTCCGGGTGCGAGTCCCCGTCGCTGTTGATCGTGTGGGTGTGGGTGTTGCCCTTGTACCAGCGGGGGCCGGCCTGGGCGCGGTCGACGTGCGGGCCGGCGAAGGCGAGGGCGGCCGTCGCGAGGACGATGAGCAGGGCGAGCGCGGAGAGGCGACGCACGAAGGGACGGGTCGGAGTGGTTGGAAGCGGGAACTTCGTGCGCGCCGAGGCGTTGGGCAAGGCGGACCGAACTGCCGCCGATGACCCACAGAGCGCGCGCTCGACCGGCGAAGTATCCTACTGAGTCGCGTTTCCCACGAATGCCACCGCTGAACGACCCTGAACGACCCCGACCCATGCCCGACACCCTCGCCACCCGCTTCCTCTCCCGCTCCTGCTACTACCTCGGCGTCGAGTACCCCGGGAAGATCCGTCTCGCCCTCGAGGCGATGCCGCCCGACCGCCTCTGGTACCGCGCGCAGCCGACCTCGAACAGCGCCGGCAACCTCCTCCTCCACCTCGCCGGGAACGTGCGCCAGTGGATCGTGACCGGCGTGGGCGGCGCGCCGGACGTGCGCGACCGCGACGCCGAGTTCGCGGCGCGGGACGGCGCGGGGCTCGCCGAGCTGCTCGCGAACCTTGACGCCGCGTGTGCGGAGGCGGTGGCCGTGATCGAACGGCTCGACGCCGCGAGCCTCGACGAGTCGCGAATGATCCAGGGACGCCGCACGGACGTGCTCTCCGCCATCTATCATGTGGTGGAGCACTTCTCCGGTCACACCGGGCAGCTGATCATGATGGCGAAGGATGCCGCGCCGCCGGGCGCGGTGCGGTTCTACGACGACACGGGCGGGCTCGCGCGGCCACTCTTCCTCCCCGACGGCATGACGGACGCGCCCTGAGCGCCGAAGGCGCGCCCGGATCCCCACGACACCCTTCCCGATGCTCGCGGACCTCCTGAAGAAAGAGTCGGCCGGCGGCGTGCTGCTCATGCTCGCCGCGCTGCTGGCGATCATCTGCTCGAACACGCCGGTCGCCCCGCTCTACGACCTGCTCCTCTCCACGCCGGTGGCGCTGCGCGTCGGCCCGCTCGAGGTGGCGAAGCCGCTCCTCCTCTGGATCAACGACGGCCTGATGGCCGTCTTCTTCTTCCTGGTCGGGCTGGAGCTCAAGCGTGAGGCGATGGTGGGGCAGCTCGCGGACCGGAAGCGCCTCGTGCTGCCGGCCGCCGGTGCGATCGGAGGGATGATCGTGCCCGCGGCGATCTACGTGCTGCTCAACCTCGACAACCCGGTGGCGCTGCAGGGCTGGGCGATCCCCGCCGCCACGGACATCGCCTTCGCCCTTGGCATCCTGGCGCTGCTCGGGAGTGGCGTGCCCGTGAGCCTCAAGATCTTCCTGACCACGGTCGCGATCTTCGACGACCTGGGCGCGATCCTCATCATCGCGTTCTTCTACACGGCCAACATCTCGCTCACGGCACTCCTGGTGGCCGCCGCCTGTGTGCTGGCGCTCGCGCTGATCAACAGTCGCGGCGTCACCGCCAAGAGTCCGTACTTCCTGCTCGGCGCGATCATGTGGGTGGCGACCCTCAAGTCGGGCGTGCACGCCACCCTCGCCGGCGTGATCCTCGCGCTCTTCATACCGCTCCGCGGCGCGACCGAGGGCGCCTCCCCGCTCCGCGAACTCGAGCACGACCTGCACGGACTGGTCGCCTTCTTCGTGCTCCCCGTCTTCGCGTTCGCCAACGCGGGGATCAGCTTCGCGGGGATGACCGCGGCCCAGGCGTTCCACGGCGTGCCCGTGGGGATCGCCGCCGGGCTGTTCATCGGGAAGCAGGTCGGCGTGTTCGGGCTCGGGTGGCTCGCCCTCAAGCTCAAGGTGGCCGCGATGCCCGAGGGGATGACCCTCAGGGGCCTGTACGGGGTGGCCGTCCTCTGCGGCGTGGGGTTCACGATGAGCCTCTTCATCGGGTCGCTGGCGTTCGAGGAGACGGGAGTGGACCTTCTCTTCGACGAGCGCCTGGGGATCATCGCGGGATCGGTGGCCTCGGGACTGCTCGGATACTTCCTCCTGCGATCGGAGCTGCGATGAGACGCGTGACCGGTATCGGCGGCATCTTCTTCAAGGCGAAGGACCCCGCGGCGCTCGGCGCCTGGTACAAGAAGCACCTCGGCTTCGACGTGCAGGAGTGGGGAGGCGCCGCCTTCTCGTGGAAGGGGCCGGACAACCCCGAGGGAGCCGGCACGACGATCTGGAGTCCCTTCAAGGCGGACTCGAACTACTTCGCGCCGAGCACCGCGCCGTTCATGATCAACCTGCGCGTGGCGGACCTGCACGCGCTGCTTGCGGTGCTGCGGGACGAAGGCGCGAACGTGGTGGACAAGGTGGACGAGTCGGACTTCGGCAAGTTCGGGTGGGTGATCGACCCCGAGGGGAACAAGCTCGAGCTCTGGCAGCCGCCGGAGGGGCAATAGGGGCCTCCCGACCGGCGTGGGGCGTGGGGGGATGATGAAGGTGGTCGTAATCGGCGGCACCGGACTCATCGGCATGCGACTGGTGGGTCGTCTCCGCACGCGCCGCCACGAGGTCGTGGCGGCTGCTCCCTCCCGCGGCGTGGACACGGTCACGGGCGTTGGCCTCGCCGAGGCCGTGCGCGGTGCCACCGTGGTCGTCGACGTATCGAACGCGCCGGCCTTCGAGGAGGAGGCGGTGCGCACGTTCTTCGAGACGTCGGGGCGCAACATCGTGGGCGCCGCCCGCGATGCGGGCATCCGGCACCTCGCGATGCTCTCCGTGGTGGGGACCGACCGTCTCCAAGGGAGCGGCTACTTCCGGGCCAAGGCGGCGCAGGAACGGCTCTACGCGGCGTCGGGCCTCCCCTGCACGATCGTCCGCTCGACACAGTTCTTCGAGTTCGCGCGCGCGATCGCCGACGCGGCCACCGAGGGCGCCACGGTGCGGCTCCCGGCCGCGCGCGTGCAGCCGATCGCTGCGGACGACGTGGCGGAACTGCTCGCGGAGGTCGTCGTCGGGACGTCGGCGGGCGGCTCCACGGAGATCGCGGGCCCGGAGGTGATGCGGCTCGACGAGTTCGCGCGCCGTTACCTTCACTCCGTGGGGGATGCGCGCGCCGTGGTGCGCGATGACGACGCGACCTACTTCGGGGCGCACCTCGACGCGGACAGCCTCGCGCCCGCATCACAGGCCCGACACGGACGCGTGCGATTCGCCGACTGGCTCGCCGCATCCAGGCACTGACACCTCCCGGAGGTCCGATGAAGTGGATGACGATCGCGCTCGGCGGACTCGGCCTCGCGGCCGCGCCCGCAGCCGCGATGCAACCTGACTCGCGCAACACGCCCACGCTCCAGCTCGAGGTCGAGGGGGGCGCGCTCTGGCAGGGCCGGAACGACGTGCAGGTCCCCAACGACGCGGCCGGCACGCGCTTCTCCCTCGTGGACGTGGCGGGCAACGGCCCCTGGCCCGTGTCCCGGCTCTACGCCACCTGGAACATCAACGAGCGGCACGGCGTCCGCGTGCTGCTCGCACCGCTCCGGATCCACGAGACGGGCACGCTCGACGCGCCCGTGGACTTCGCGGGCGGCACCTTCGCGACCGGCATCCCCACCGAGGGCACCTACCAGTTCAACTCATGGCGCCTGACCTATCGCTACCGGTTCCACGACGGCGAGGATTGGCGCTGGTGGGTCGGCTTCACGGCCAAGGTCCGTGACGCGAAGATCCGCCTCGAGCAGGGCCCCACGGCGGCCGAGAAGACGGATGTCGGATTCGTGCCGCTGCTGCACGTGGCCGGCATCCGGCGCATCACCGACCGCTGGTCGGCGGAACTCGACGTGGACGCGCTCGCCGGCGGTCCTGGGCGGGCGGAGGACGCGGCGCTCAAGCTGAGGTATCGGGTGAACCGGCGCTGGAGCGTCGCCGGCGGGTATCGCACGGTGGAGGGAGGCGCCGACGTGGACGAGGTGTACGCCTTCGCCTGGCTCCACTACGCCGTACTCTCGGCACGCGTGGCCTTCTGACGCGAAGCGGCCGACGGCGCGCATCCCGCGCACCGCCAGCCGCCCCACGCACCGAGCGTCACCGCCTCACATCGCGATCTTCTTCTGCTGCTGCTTGATCTTCTCCATGTACTTCTGGAAGAAGAACTTCTGGATGTCCAGCATGTTGATCTCGCGGCCCTGGATGTAGGACTGTTCGATGTTCGAGGTCATGTCGAGGGGTGTGCCGGTGGTGATGAGCAGCGTCGCCTCCTTCCCCACCTCGAGCGAGCCGACCTTGTCGCTCACGCCCATCATCTCGGCGGCGTTGATCGTCACCGCCTTGAGCGCCTCCTCCTCGGAGAGGCCGAAGGCCACGGCCACGCCGGCCTCCCAGGGGAGTCGGTTGCTGTAGAGCGCGCCCGAGCCGCCGGAGATCGCGATCTTCACGCCGGCCGCGTGGAGCCGGGCCGGCATCGTGTACGCGCCGTCGTAGCCCTCGTAGTTCCGGTCCGGCGCGGCCATGGTCGAGGTGAGGATCACCGGCACGTTCTCCGCCTTGAGGCGGTCGGCCACGTGGATCGCATCGCGCCCGCCGCGGATCACGAGGCGGAGCTTCTCCTCCTTCGCCCAGGTGATCGCGTCGTTGATCTGCGCCACCCCGTCCGCGGCGACGACCACCGGGATCGAACCGTCGAGCGCGGGCGCCATCGAGGCGTAGCGGGTGTCGGTGCGGACGACCTGCCCGGCCTTCACGGCGTCACGGTACGCGCGCGCCTCGGCGAAGAAGTCCTTGAGCTCCTGCACCTGCTCCGCATAGGTCTTCGGCGCGCGCTGCGGGCCACCCTGTCCGCCCGGAGGACCGCCACCGAATCGGCGCGGACGCGCGTTGGGGTCGGGCCAGTTCACGTTGAGCGCCGCAGCGCCCTTCATCGACATCTCCTCCCAGGTCCACCCCTCGAGCGACATCGCCGAGGAGAGCCCGGAGATGACGCCGCCCCCGGGCGTGCTGAAGGCGACGAGGACGCCGGCCGAGCGCGTGGTGCCGATGTGCCGGCTCTCCGCGTTCACCGCGACATCAGCGCGCACGTTCGGGTTGAAGTCCCCGAGCTCATTGACGTCGTTGGAGACGTCCACCGCGCCGATCTCCGAGATGCCGACCGTGCTGTAGGCGTCGATCAGCCCCGGATAGATGTGCTTGCCGGTGAGGTCCACCACCTTCGCGCCGGCGGGGATGGCGAGGTCCTTGCCGATGGCGCGGATGCGGCCACCGTCGAGGACGATCGTCCCGTTCTCGATCACGCCGTTGGTCACGGTGTGGATGGTGGCCCCGCGCAGCACCACCGTCTGCTCCTGCGGCGGCACGGTCATGCGCACCTGCGCACCGGCGCTCCCGGCAAGCAGGGCGACGGCCGCGAGTGCGAGCGCCGGCTGCGTGATCCCCTTCAAGGTCGCGTTCATGTCAGCGGCTCCCCTGCCCGGGCGCACGCGCCGGACGGTTGGTGGTCGGTGTCTCGGTGGCGCCGGCGGCGTGCACCGCCTGGATCAACTGCGTCCGCTGCTTCGCGATCTCCGCGCGCAGCGCCGCGTCCTCCTCCAGCGAGAAGTAGCGGCGTCCATCCACCCACGTCTGCTCGGCCTTGGTGAACTGCGAGAGCGGGTTCCCGCTCCAGACCACGAAGTCGGCGTCCTTCCCGGCCTCCAGCGATCCCACCTTGTCCTCGATCTTGATGGCCTTCGCCGACCCGATCGTGACGGTGGAGAGCGCCTGTTCCTCCGTGAGACCGGTCCGCAGCAGCTTCCCGGCCTCCCAGTTCATCCGGGTCGAGATCTCGGAGTCGTCCGAGTGGAGCGAGGTGACCACGCCCGCCTCGATCAACAGGCGGGCGTTGTAGGCGGTGGCATCGTACGCCTCGAGCTTGAACGCGCCCCAGTCGCTCCAGACCACGGCCGCGACACCCGAGTTCTTCAGCTCGGTCGCGATCTTGTACGCCTCCACGCCGTGCTGCAGCGTCTGGATGCGGAACCCGAACTCCTCGGCCAGGCGCACCAGCGCCAGGAACTCGTCGGCGCGGTATCCGTGCGAGGAGACGAGGAGCTTCTGGTTCAGGATGTCGAGCAGCGCCTCCATGCGCAGGTCCTTCCGCGGTGGGATCCCCGTCTTGTCCGAGGCGTTCCAGCGCTTCCACTCCGCCTCGTAGTCGCGCGCGGCGCGGAAGTGGTCGCGGATGATCTCCTGCACGCCCATCCGCGTGTTCGGGTAGCGGTTCGGGCTCCGCTTGGGATTTTCGCCGAGCGCGAACTTCACGGTGCGCGGCGCGCCCTGGAGCTTCATGTCGTCCGGGAGCGCGCCCCAGCGGATCTTCACGTACACGTTCTCGCCGCCGATCGGGTTGGCGGAGCCGTGCTTGATCATCGTGGTGGTGAGCCCGCCGGCCAGCTGACGGTAGAACCAGATGTTGTTGTGCGTGAGCACGTCCCCCATCTGCACCTCGGGGACGATCGCGAAGCCGCTCTCGTTCACCGAGCTCACGCCCGAGTGCGTGTGCGGGTCGATCAGCCCCGGTGTCACGTGCTTCCCGGTGCCGTCGATGATCGTCGCGCCGCTCGGTGCCGAGAGCCCCTTCCCGACCTGCACGATCTTGCCGGCGCGGACGAGGAGGTCGGCGTTCTCGAGCTTGCCCTGCGGCCCCTGCGTCCAGACGGTGGCGTTGCGCACGAGCACCACCGCGGGCTGCGGCGGCGGCGCGCTCCGCCCGTACTCCATCGCGGGACGGATGAAGGGGAGGTCGATCGCCGGCACCTTCGCCGCCACCGCGCCGCGCGCCGGGCCCTCGTACTGCTCGGTGCGCGTGCCGCGGTAGGAGGGGTCGGTGCCGTTCGGGAGGGACATCCACCCGAAGAACTCCTCGCCGCGCACCGAGCCGGAGAGGAGCACGGTGCCTTGGTACCCGAGCTGCTCACCATTGAAGGTGGCCTCGAGCCGCCCGGTCTCCGCGATGATGCGCGTGGACGCGAGCGTGATCGGGCGCTGGTTCGGCGCCTCGATGGTGCCGCGGATGCGGTTCAGGGGTCCCTCGAGGCGAAGCGTCGCCGGGAAGGCCTGCTGGTCGTCGGTGGCGATGGTCCAGGTGCCGCGCGGGTCGATCTGCGGCGGGCGCGTGACGCCGTACACGGTGCCCTGCACCCACACATCGCGGATGCTCGCCTCGGTGGTGAAGAGATCGCCGTCGGCGACCACGAGGTTCGCGACCTTGCCGACCGCGATGGTGCCATGCGTGCGGTCGATCCCGAGCCACCCCGCGGGCACGGTGGTCAGCGAGGCCAGCGCCTTGTCCGGCGCGAGCCCGCGCGCGACCGCGATCCGTAGGTTCGGGAGGAACTGCGTGATGGAGGAGAGCCCGTCCGTGGTGATCGCGAACGGGATGCCCGCGGCCGAGAGCTGCGACGGGTTCGTGGGCGCGAGGTACCAGTGGCGGAGCTGACCGAGCGTGGCGCCGAGCGCCGCCTCGGGGTTCGAGACGTCGGGCGCGTCGGGGAAGTTGAGCGGGACGATCAGGGGCTGCGTGCGCCCCTTGAGCACGTCCACCAGGCGGTACTCCTGGCCGTTGCCACGGTACCAGGGCACCAGCTTGTACTCGGCGGCGAGCTTCTGCGCGCGGAGGTAATCCTCCTCGCTCTCGGTCTGGAAGAGCACGGGCTGCTGCCCCTGCACCACGGGCCCGAGGGCGGCGAGCGCCTCGCTGGTCTCCGGCGGGAGGACGGAGCGCCCGCCCTTCTCGTACGCGGCGCGGGCGCGGATGTACCACTCGGCGTCCATGAAGGTCTGCTTCATGAGGGCGATGGTGCCCATCGACGAGTTGGGGTACATGCCGCCGAGCGCGAACGAGCGGTTGAAGCCGATCGCCTGCACGAGGTCCGCGCGGAGCACGCGGTCGCGGGCGCCGGCGTCGCCGAGGTTCACGACGGAGGCCTTGCCGCGGAAGATCCCCTGCTTGGGGACTGCGAGCGCCGTGCCGAAGCCGAGCGAACGGAGGGCGGAACGACGGGTGCTGTCGTCCTTGAAGTTCGCCGTGGTGCTGTACCAGGCGCGCACCTGCGGGTTCCAGTGCGTGGGGCCGACGTCCCCGCCCTGCGGCACCGCGTCCATGCCGAGGTCGGCGTGGGCGTCGATGAAGCCCGGGTACACGGTCTGGCCGGCGAGCTGCCAGACCCGCGCGCCAGCGGGGGGCCGCACGTCCCGCCCGACGGCGGTGATGAGCCCGTTGCGGACGACGATGGTGGCGTTCTCGAGCACCTGGCCGGGCGCGGTGACGACCCGGGCGCCCACCAGGGCGTGGAATCCGGTGCCGTTGTCGCGGAGGCCGGTGATGGGTTCGGTCCGGGAGGACTGCTGGGCGCCGACGCCGCTGGCGAGCAGCAGGGCGAGGCCCACGAGGGGACGGATGACTCTCAAGTCGGACTCCCTTGATGACGGGCGCGCGTGGCGCGACCGGGTGGAGAAGAGGTGTGCCATCGTAAGATGCTGCGACCGGCGACACGCGGCCACCTTCGGGAGGTGCGGACGCCGAACCCAAGTGCTACGCTTCACGCCGCGCGGGCGTTGTACCGCCGCGGAGAACCGCCCACCTGCCGGGGGACCCACCGGATGAAGTCGACCGAGAAGGCCGCGCTGCTGAGGACGCTCGAGGAACGATTCACGGCGAATCGGGCGCGTCACCACGGCGTCGCGTGGAGCGCCGTGCTCGAGCGCCTCGAGAAGGACGCACGCGGCCTCGAGACGCTCCGTGCCATGGAGGACTCCGGCGGCGAGCCGGACGTCGTGGCCGTGGACAAGAAGTCCGGGCGCGTCACCTTCTATGACTGCGCCGCGGAGAGCCCCACCGGCCGCCGCAGCCTCTGCTTCGACAAGAAGGCGCTCGACGCCCGCAAGGCGAACAAGCCCAAGGGGAGCGCCATGGACCTCGCCGCGAAGATCGGGATCGAGCTGCTCACCGAGGAGCAGTACCGGCATCTCCAGACGCTCGGCGAGTTCGACCTCAAGACGTCGAGCTGGGTGCGGACCCCGCCCGAGGTGCGCGCACTGGGCGGCGCGCTCTTCTGCGACCGGCGCTTCGGGAAGGTCTTCGTGTACCACAACGGCGCTGAATCGTACTACGCCGCCCGCGGGTTCCGCGGGTCGGTGGTCATCTGAACCGGGAGAGGGTCGACCTATGAAGGACGCACTCAGGACCACCGGCGCCGTCATCCTCGGCCTCGTGTGCGGCGGCGTGGTGAACATGGCGATCGTCCTCATCGGGCCGTCGATCGTGCCGCCCCCGCCGGGCGCGGACATGACGACGGTCGAGGGGCTCACCGCCGCGATGCCGATGCTCGAGGCGAAGCACTTCCTGATGCCCTTCCTCGCCCACGCGGTGGGGACCTTCGTGGGGGCGCTCGTGGCGGCACTGCTCACGCGCACGCATCGCGTGATCGCCGCGTCGGTGATCGGCGTGTTCTTCCTCGCGGGCGGGATCGCTGCCAGCCGCATGATCCCCGCTCCCACCTGGTTCGTCGTGATGGACCTCGTGGGCGCCTACCTGCCGATGGCGTGGCTCGGACTCCTGCTCGCGGGACGGCTCAAGCCGGCGGACGTGGCCCAACGCTGAGGGCCTTCAGCGCGTTGGACTGCTGAACGCGTCCCGCGACCCCAACCGTCCCGGCATGTCAGGCCTGCTCCAGAAGCTGTTCAACATCCGGCAGGACGAGGTCGCGCCCACGCTCGCTTCGGCGGCGTTCTTCTTCTGCGTCCTCACCGCGCTGATGGTGCTGCGGCCGGCGCGCGAGGCGCTCGGGATGCAGCGCGGGCTCGACGCCGTGCGCTGGCTCTTCATCGGCACCGCAGTGGTCACGCTCGCGGTGAACCCGGTGTTCGGGCTCCTGGTGAGCCGGATGCGGCGGCTCCCGTTCATCGCCGCGACCTACGGGTTCTTCGCCGCGAGCCTCATGGTCTTCTATGGATTGCTGACGCTCGCCCCGGAGGCAGTGGGGGACGTGAGCGGCATGGTGTTCTACGTCTGGTTCAGCGTCTTCAATTTCTTCTCCACGATGGTGTTCTGGGCGCTGATGGCGGACCGCTTCACGTTCGAGCAGAGCAAGCGCTTCTTCGGCGTCGTGGCGGTCGGGGGAACGCTGGGCGCGATGTTCGGTCCCTGGCTCGCGCAGAAGCTGGCGCAGCCCTTCGGCACGCCGAGCCTGCTCCTCGTGGCGGTGACCTTCCTGCTGCTGGCGATCGGGGCGGCGTGGCTCGTCACGCGCCTGCAGCCCGCCGCGACCGGCCGGCCGGTGGCCGCCGTGGACGAGGCGGTGATCGGCGGGAGTGCCTGGTCGGGGTTCCGCGCCTCACTCACCTCGCCCTACCTGCTCGGCATCTCGGGGTACGTGCTCATCCTCGCGGTGGTCACGACCTTCATCTACTTCACGCGGCTCGCGATGGTGGCGGCCGTCGGCACGGACCTCGACACCCGGACCACCGTCTTCGCGCAGATCGACCTGGCCACGCAGGCCTCCACCCTCGTCCTCCAGCTCGTCGTGACGGGGCACCTGATGCGGCGGCTCGGGGTACCACTCACGCTGGCGCTCCTGCCGATCGTCGTCGCGATCGGCTTCGCGGGGCTCTCCGCGGTGGGAACGCTCGCCGCGCTCGTGGTCTTCGACGCGATCTTCCGCGCGGTGCAGCGGGCGATCATGCGGCCCTCGCGCGAGACGCTCTTCACCGTGGTGAGCCGCGAGGAGAAGTACAAGGCGAAGGCGTTCATCGACACCTTCGTATACCGGTCCGGCGACGTGGCCGGCGCCTGGACCGAGGGACTGCTCGGACGGCTCGGGATGGGACTCGTGGCGCTCACCTCGCTCGCCATCCCGATGGCCGTGGTCTGGGGAGTGCTCGGCGTCTGGCTGGGCCGAGAACAGGCGCGCCGCGCTGCGCAGTGATCCGCAGCTTCGACCGACTGACGAACTCAACACCGGAGGAATCGTGACCACTCGTCGGGAATGGATGGGGATGACACTCGGGGCGGGCGCCGCGCTCGCGCTCAACTCGCGCCTGCTCGAGGCGCTCACCAGGCAGGGGGCGAGCTCGATCATCACGCGCGCGATCCCCTCGACCGGCGAACGCATCCCGGCGATCGGCCTCGGCAGCTCCGCCACCTTCTCGCAGGTCGCGCGCTCCGAGGACGTCACCGCGCTCAAGGGCGTGCTCTCCAAGATGGTGGAGCTCGGCGGGAAGGTGTTCGACACCGCGCCGAGCTATGGCGCCTCGGAGGAGGTGGCGGGGGGGATCGTGCAGGAGCTCAAGCTCACGGAGAAGGTCTTCTGGGCCACCAAGGTCAACGTCGCCCGCGGCGGAGCCGCCGACCCGGCGGCCGCACGCGCGCAGCTGGAGACCTCGTTCAAGCGCGTCGGGAAGCCGGTGATCGACCTGATCCAGGTGCACAACATGGGCGACCCGCCGATCCAGCTCGGCATCCTGCGCGAGTACAAGCAGGCGAAGAAGATCCGCTACCTTGGGATCACCACCACCTCCGAGCGCGAGTACCCGAGCCTGCTCAGCGTGATGAACTCCGAGCAGCTCGACTTCATCGGCATCGACTATGCGGTGGACAACCGCGAGGTGGAGCAGACGATCCTCCCGGCGGCCCGCGATCGCGGCATCGCCGTGCTCGTCTACGCGCCCTTCGGCCGCACGCGGCTCTGGCGCCGTGTGGGCGACCGCCCCGTGCCCGACTACGCCAAGGAGTTCGGCGCGGCGACCTGGGCGCAGTTCTTCCTCAAGTTCGTGGTGAGCCATCCGGTGGTGACCGCCGCGACGCCCGCCACGAGCCGGCCGGAGAACATGGCGGACAACATCGGCGGGATGATGGGTGCGCTGCCGGACGAGGCGATGCGGAAGCGGATGGTGGCCACGGTCGACGCGCTGCCGCAGGCGTAGCGTGGAACGGGCGCCGGCATCCGGACCTGCGGTCGTGATGCTCGGCGCCACCGGCGCCGTGGGGAACCACGCGGCGCTCACACTCGCGGCCTCGCCCGAGGTGCGTCGGCTGACGCTGCTCGGGCGACGGCCGGCCGCGAACGTCACGGGGAACGCCGTGGCGCAGCAGGTCGTCGATGTCTTCGAGCCCGCGTCGTACGCGCCCTTCCTCGCCGGGCACGACGCGGCGATCTGCACCTTCGGCGTCGGGCAGCCCTCCGCGGTCGCGCGCGCCGAGCTCAGGCGGATCGACCACGATGCGGTGCTGGCCTTCGCACGCGCCTGCAAGGACGCCGGGGTCCGGCACTTCGAGCTCCTCACTTCGGTGGGCTCGAATGCGCGCTCGCTCTCCTTCTACCTCCGCACCAAGGGCCAGCTCGAGGAGGCGCTCGACGCGCTCGGCTTCGAGCGGCTGAGCCTCTTCCGGCCGTCGATGATCCTCACGCCGACGAACCGCTATGGACTCTCGCAGGCGATCGTCCTCGCGACCTGGCCGCTGATGACCCCGTTCCTTCCCGGCCCGCTGCGCAGATGGCGCGGCATCAAGGTGGAGGAGCTCGGCCGCGCGATCGCCTTGAACCTCTTCACCACCGGCGCCGGCAGGGCCGTGCTCGAGTGGGATGACTTCCGCCGGCTGTCGCGCGCCGGCACCTCGTGACACCATTGACCTGCAGGCACCTCCCCGCTCCACCCGTCCAAGGAGACGCCCCATGACCATGAAGACCGCCCACGACTTCGACCAGGAACTCCTCATCCTGTTCGATGCGTACGTCCACGGTGGGATCGACCGCCGCACCTTCCTCGACCGCGCCGCGAAGTTCGCGGTGGGGGGCGTGACCGCGGCGATGCTGCTCGAACAACTGAGCCCGAAGTTCCTCGAGGCCCAGGTCGTGAAGCCCGAGGACACGCGCATCGTCCAGGAGTACATCGAGTATCCGTCGCCCAACGGCTCCGGTACGATGCGCGGGTACTTCACCCGCCCCGCCACCACGGCGCGCGCGCCGGGCGTCCTCGTGATCCACGAGAATCGTGGCCTCAACCCCCACATCGAGGACATCGCGCGCCGGATGGCGGTGGACGGGTTCGTGGCCTTCGCGCCCGATGCGCTCTTCCCGCTGGGCGGCTATCCCGGCGAGGAGGACAAGGCGCGCGAGCTCTTCGGCAAGCTCGACCAGGCGAAGACGCGCGAGGATTTCATCGCCGCCGCGGGGTTCCTCAAGGCGCGCCCGGAGTGCACCGGGAAGATCGGGGCGGTCGGGTTCTGCTATGGCGGCGGGATGGTCAACTTCCTCGCCACGCGCCTCGGCACCGACCTCTCGGCCGGCGTCGCCTTCTACGGCTCGTCGCCGAACCTCGAGGACGTGCCGAAGATCAAGGCGCCGCTGATGATCCAGTCGGCCGAGGTGGACGCGCGGATCAACGCGAGCTGGCCGGACTTCGAGGCGGCGCTCAAGGCGGCGAACGTGACGTACGAACGTCACCTGTATCCGGGGACCCAGCACGGCTTCAACAACGACACCACGCCGCGCTACGATGCGGCGGCGGCGAAGCTCGCGTGGGAGCGGACGCTGGCG
>CAZHAG010000031.1:0-23073 GCA_964529705.1 uncultured Gemmatimonas sp.
GTGCGGTCCGCGACCTCCGGGTCCGTCATGATCGTCGCGGGGTTCGAGTTCACGAGGATCACCTCGTACCCCTCCTCCCGCAGTGCCTTGGCGGCCTGGGTCCCGGAATAGTCGAACTCGGCACCTTGCCCGATGACGATGGGGCCGGACCCGATGAGCAGGATGCGATGGAGGTCGTTACGCCGCGGCATGCAGGAGGTCGTCGATGATGTCGTGGAGCGACCGGGACGGGGCCCAGCCGGTGTCGGTGCGCAGCTTCGTGTTGTCGCCCACCAGGTGCGGTACGTCGACCGCGCGCTGGAGCGCCGGGTCGGGCACGAGCGGAGTGGTGACGCCGGCCCGCGCGAGCACCTCTGCCGCGAGCGCGCCGACCGTCGTGCCCTCGCCGCTGCAGACGTTGTAGACCTGCCCCGCGCGACCCGTCGCGACGAGTGCAATATACGCGCCCGCCACGTCCTCGACGTGCAGGAAGTCGCGCACCGTCGCCGTGTTCCCGATCGTGACCGGCGCCCCGGGCGCCCGGCGGGACGCGAGCGCGCGTCCCACGAGCGCCGGGAGGAGGAAGCGGTCGGACTGCCCGGGCCCCGAGTGGTTGAACGAGCGCGTGGCGATCACCCGCAGGCCGTCCGCCCGGGCCGCGGCGAGCGCGAAGTGTTCCTGCGCCATCTTGGTCGCGGCGTAGAAGGTCCGCGGCCGGCACTCGTGCGCCTCGGTGAGCGGCATCTCCGCCACCTCGTGCCGTCCGTACTGCTCCGCGCTGCCGACGACGAGAAGGACGGGATCGAGCGTGCCGGCCCCTCGCATGAGCCGCATCGCCTCGACCAGGCGGACCGTGGCCCCGACGTTGGTGTCGAGCGCGCGCATCGGATCGTCCCCGGCCGCCGGCACGAACGCCACGGCCGCCAGGTGGAAGACCGCGTCCGGGCGGTCACGCTCGAGGAGCCCGTGCAGGGAGCGGCGGTCGACCCCGGGGCGGATGTCCATCGCGCGCCAGGTGATCGCCTCGACCTCCGCGCTCGAGAGCGTCCCCGGCTGCGGCGTGCGATCGATCGTAGTCGCGGTGACCTCCCATCCGGAGCGCACCAGGGCCCGACAGAGCCATTGGCCGACGAACCCGCTGCCACCGGTGACGAGCGCCCGCGCCATCTCAGGCGGGAGGCAGGACGACGTGCCGGTGCCGCTCGAGGTCGGCGTCCACCATCATCCGCACCAGGGAGCGGAAGCGCACGATCGGCTCCCACCCGAGCTCGCGGCGGATCTTGGACGGGTCCGCGACGAGGAGCTCAACCTCGGCGGGGCGCTCGAACTTCGGATCCGTGCGCACGAACGCCTTCCAATCGAGGTCGAGGTAGCTGAACGCCTCCTCGCAGAGCTGCCGCACGGTCCAGGTCTCCCCGGTGCCGACGACGTAGTCCTTCGGCTGGTCGGGCTGCAGCATGCGCCACATCGCGTCCACGTAGTCGCCCGCGTATCCCCAGTCGCGCCGCGCGTCGAGGTTGCCGAGGCGCAGCTCGCTCGCCTGTCCGAGCTTGATCCGCGCCGCGGCGTCCGTGACCTTGCGGGTCACGAACTCGAGCCCGCGCCGCGGCGACTCGTGGTTGAACAGGATCCCGCTCACCGCGTAGAGCCCGAACGACTCGCGATAGTTCACGGTGATCCAGTGGCCGTACACCTTGGCCACGCCGTACGGGGAGCGTGGGTAGAAGGGCGTCGACTCCTTCTGCGGCGTCTCCTGCACCATCCCGAACATCTCCGACGACGACGCCTGGTAGAAGCGCGCCTCCGGCACCACGCGCCGCGTGGCCTCGAGCATGCGGGTCACGCCGAGCCCCGTGAACTCTCCCGTGAGGACTGGCTGCGTCCACGAGGTCGCGACGAACGACTGCGCGGCCAGGTTGTAGATCTCGTGCGGCTGGACCTCGGCGAGCGCATCGACGATCGAGGTCTGGTCGAGGAGGTCGGCCGAGACGAGCTCGATCCGGTCGACGAGGTGCGCGATGCGCTCGTAGGGCGTGGTCGACGAGCGCCGGACCACCCCCACCACGCGATACCCCTTCTCCAGCAGCAGCTCGGCGAGGTACGAGCCGTCCTGCCCCGTGATCCCCGTGATGAGCGCCGTGCGACCCTTCCTCACACCTCCCACCTCACACCCCCTGCTGGCCGTTGAAGAAACGGGGGGAGCGCAGAACGCTCCCCCCGCCGGTCCTGCTCCCGGAGCGCGCGCACGTCAGACGGCGGCGCCGACTCCGCGCGGGGCACGCTGGATCTTGCCGGCATTCAGGCAGCGCGTGCACACCTTCACCTTCGTGATCGTGCCGTCGAGGACGATGCGGGCGACCTGGAGGTTGGGCTTCCAGGTGCGGCGCGTCGAGTTGTTCGCGTGCGATCGGTTGTTGCCGTGGGCGACGCCCTTGTCGCAGACGTAGCAGCGGTTGCGCTGGATGGCCATGGATCAGCCCTCCACGAGTTCGATGCGCGCCATGTCGGCCCCGTCACCCTTGCGGTGGCCGGTCTTCAGGATGCGCGTGTAGCCGCCGGCGCGCTTCGCGTTCTTCGGCCCGATCTCCTGGAAGAGCTTGTCGGCGGCCGCGCGCTTCTGCACGTGCTTGCCGGCGAGGCGGCGCGCATGGAGCGTGCCCTCACGGCCCTTGGTGATCAGTTTCTCGACGAAGGGCCGGAGCTCCTTCGCCTTGGCCTCGGTCGTCTCGATCGCGCCCTGCTCGATGAGCGAGGTCGCGAGGTTTCGCAGCAGCGCGAGCCGCTGTTCGGAGGTGCGGCGGAGACTCCGTCCCGCCTTGCGATGACGCATGGGTCCTACTCCTCTTCGTCGTCGGGCGCGTTCGCGGCGGCGCGGCTCGGCGGCGTGCCCCAATCGGCCACGCGCACACCGTCCGTCGACTCCTCGAACTTCATCCCGAAATTGAGTCCTTCCTTCTCGAGGAGGTCGGCGATCTCCTGGAGGGACTTCTTGCCGAAATTCTTGACCTGCAGGATCTGCGTCTCCGACTGCCGCACCAGGTCGCCGAGCGAGCGGACGCTCGAGTTCTTGAGCGAGTTCACCGAGCGGACCGACAGGCTCAGGTCGTCGATCGGGGTGCGGAGCAGCTCGGCGAGCTTGGCCGCCTCGGAGCTCCCCTCCACGCCCGGCACCGCGACCGCCGCGGCGAGGTGCGTGCCGAAGCTCGCGAAGTACTGGAAGTGCGTCTGCGCCAGGGCGGCGGCGTAGCTCACCGCCTCCTCGGGCGTCACCGTGCCGTTCGTCTCCACGGAGAGCGAGAGCCGGTCGTAGTCGGTGCGCTGGCCGACGCGGGTCTCCGAGACGGAGAAGTTCACGCGACGGACCGGCGAGTAGATCGAGTCGATGCGCACGAGATCGACCGGGAGCGACCGGTCGTGCGTGTGCTGGTCGGCCTCCACGTAGCCCCGCCCCTTGTTCACGTAGAGCTCGACCGAGAGGTCGCGCTCGTCCTGGATCGTGAAGAGGTGGTGCGCGGGGTTCACGATGCTCACCCCGCTCGGGCACTCGAGCTGGCCGGCCGTCACGGCGCCCGCCTTCTTGACCTTGAGGCGCAGGATCGCGTCCTCGACGTCCTCGTCGAGCGCGAGCACCAGCGTCTTGAGGTTGCCGATGATCTGGTGCACGTCCTCGACGACGCCGACGATGGTCTGGTGCTCGTGGAGCACGCCGTCGATGCGGAAGCCCCAGACCGCGGAGCCGCGGAGCGAGGAGAGCAGCATGCGGCGCATGCTGTTGCCGAGCGTGTGGCCGAAGCCGCGCTCGAGGGGCTGGAGCCGGAACTCCGCCACGTTCGCCTGGTCCTCGCGCTTCGTCATCTCGACGAGCTGCGGGCGGACCAACCCGCGGAGATCGATCGTGTTCGACATCGGTGTGTGTTCCTTTAGGAAGAGAGTGTCACGATGGCGATGACGCGCCACCGACGCCGTACCCCGCCCCTGACGCGCGGTACGCTCGTTCGGTTGTCAGGGAACCGTTTGAACGACAGGTGGGAGGTGTGAGGGGGGAGGTGTGAGGATGCGCCCTGCGGCATCATCTCTCCTGCCTCCCGTCATCCTCAGTTCCCGCGCGAGGGGAAGGTCGGTGTGATGTCGTTCCTCACACCTCACACCTCCCACCTCACCCCTGCCTTACTTCGAGTAGAGCTCCACCACGAGCTGTTCCTGCGCCGCGATCGGGATGCTCTGCCGCTGCGGCCTCTCGAGCATCCGGCCCGAGAACGTCTCCTTGTCCACCGCCAGCCAGCTCGGGGTCGCGCCGCGCGCCGCCACCTCCAGCGCCTCCTTCACGATCACGAGCTCCCGCGACTTCTCGCGCATCCGGATCTCCTGGCCGGGCTGCACCACGAAGCTCGGGATGTCGACGTTCTTGCCGTTCACCTCGACATGCCGGTGGCGGATCAGCTGGCGCGCGGCCTTGCGGCTCGCGGCGAAGCCCATCCGGTACACCATGTTGTCGAGCCGGCTCTCGAGCGCGGCGAGCAGGTTGTGGCCGGTGACGCCCGGGAGGGTCGAGACCCGCTCGAACGTGTTCCGGAACTGCTTCTCGCTCAGCCCGTAGATGCGCTTGATCTTCTGCTTCTCACGGAGCTGCTTCGCGTACTCGCTCACCTTGCGGCGACGGGCCGTGGTCTGGCCGTGCGCGCCGGGAGCGTAGGGGCGGCGTTCCACCGGGCACTTCTCGGTGAAGCACTTGGTGCCCTTCAGGAAGAGCTTCGTACCTTCACGCCGGCACTGCCGGCAGCTGGGACCTGTGTAACGCATGACTTAGACCCTCCGGCGCTTGGGCGGCCGGCAGCCGTTGTGCGGGATCGGGGTGACGTCCTTGATGGACTTGACGGTCAGGCCGGCGGCGGCCAGCGCCTGGATGGCCGACTCGCGGCCCGAACCCGGGCCCTGGACCTTCACGTGCACGCGGCGCACGCCGGCCGTCATGGCCTCGCGCGCGCACTGCTCGGCCGCGACCGTCGCGGCGAACGGCGTGGACTTCTTGGACCCCTTGAACCCCGCCTTGCCCGCCGAGCCCCACGACACGGCGTTGCCGTGCGCGTCGGTGATCGTGATGAGCGTGTTGTTGAAGGTCGCGTTCACGTGAGCCACGCCCTCGGCGTCCACGACCTTCTTCGTCTTCTTCCCGAGCGCCATTACTTGGTCACCTTCTTCTTGCCCGCGATCGCGCGGCGGGGGCCCTTCTTGGTGCGGGCATTCGTGTGGGTCCGCTGGCCGCGCACCGGCAGGTTGCGCCGGTGACGGATCCCGCGGTAGGAACCGATGTCCATGAGCCGCTTCACGTTCATCGCGATCTCGGTGCGCAGGGCGCCCTCGACGCGATAGAGCTTCTCGATCTCCTGGCGGAGCTTGTTGACGTCCGTGTCCGTGAGGTCGCGGATGCGCTGGTCGGGGTTCACCCCGGTAGCCTCGAGGATGCGGCGCGAGAGCACGCGGCCGATGCCGTAGATGTAGGTGAGGCCGATCTCGACCTTCTTGTCGCGCGGAAGGTCAACGCCTGAAATACGTGCCATGGTCGGTTAGCCCTGCCGCTGCTTGTGCTTGGGATTGCGCTTGCAGATGATCCGCGTCACACCGGCCCGCTTCACGACCTTGCAGTGCTCACAAATCGGCTTCACGCTGCTGCGAACTTTCACGGGGACTCCAAGAGGACTCGGACAGAACGACTTACAAGCGAAAAAAGGCCCATTTCTTGGGCAGACACGTAGGATAACTGCGGGAGACCCTTGACACAAGTGGGGTGACTGACGTGTACCGAAGTGTCCGGAGTGCCTCTCTCCTCACGAAACATCCCCTCCGGAACGCTCAGCGCGCCAGCGAGGCCACCAGGTCGGCCATCACCCGCGCGGGGTCCGGCGCCGCAGTCACCGCGCGCCCGAGCACCAGGTAGGCGGCGCCAGCGTCGGCGGCGCGCTCGGGGGTCACCACGCGGGCCTGGTCGTGCGCGCTCCCCCCCGCGAGACGAAGACCCGGCACGAGGGGCGCGAGTCCAGGGAAGGTGGTCCGCACGGCGGTAACCTCATGCCCCGAACAGACGATGCCGTGCGCACCCCCGGCCTGGGCCACGCCCGCCAGGCGGAGCACCTCGGCCCCCAACTCCTCCACCTCGCGCCCGAGTGCGACGCCGAGCGACGCCCGGTCGAAGCTCGTCAGGACCGTCACCACGAGGATCCTCGTCCCCTCCCCCGCTCCCTCGACGGCGGCCTGCACCATCGGCGCGCCCCCGTAGCCGTGAACCGTGAGGAGCTCGACCCCCATCGCGCGCGCGCGCGCCACCGCACCGCGCACGGTGTTCGGGATGTCATGCAGCTTGAGGTCGAGGAACACCCGCCGCCCGTGCGCGTGCATCCATTCCACCACGCGCGGCCCCTCGGCCGTGAAGAGCTCGAGCCCGACCTTCACGAAGTCCGCCGCCGGACCCACACGGTCGAGCAGGTCCCGCGCCGCGTCGAGCGTCGGGACGTCCAGCGCAAGGATCGGCTGCGCCTTCAGTGCGGCCATTCGAGCGTCCCCACGATGTCCGCGAGGCGCGCCACCCCGTGGGCGTCGCACCAAGCCGCCAGCTCACGCGCCATCCGTGCCGGCAGCTTCGGATCCACGAGGGCGGCCGTGCCGACGCCGACCGCCGACGCCCCCGCCAACATGTACTGGACCACGTCCGTGGCACACTGCACTCCCCCGACACCGAGGACCGGGACCGAGACAGCCTGTCGGACCCTCCACGTGGCGAGGACACCGACCGCGAGGAGACCCGGACCGCTCACGCCCCCCGACCCGAAGCCGAGCATCGGCCGGCGCCGCTCGACGTCCACCACGAGGCCGGGGATGGTGTTGATGACCGAGATGCCGTCGGCTCCCGCGTCCACCGCCGCGCGTGCGGCATCGGCCAGCTGCGGCAGGATCGGCGAGAGCTTCACGAAGAGCGGCCGGCGTGTCGCGGCCCGTGCCCCACGCACCACCTCGGTGAGCGCGTCGCGGTCGGCGCCGAACTCCAGTCCTCCCTGCCGCACGTTCGGGCAGCTCACGTTCAGCTCGTATGCCTGGAAGCCGGTCGCGCCGTCGAGCCGCGCGACCACCGCGCCGAACTCCGCGGCCTCCCGCCCGACCACGTTCACGAGAACGCGCGGGGCCCGCACGTGCGCGGCGAGCCACGGGAGGTCCTCGGCGAGCACGGCGTCCACGCCGGGATTCGCGAGCCCCACCGCGTTGATCATCCCGCCCGCGAAGTCGGTCACGCGGGGTGCGGCGGCCCCCGCCCGCGGTTCGAGGCTCACCGCCTTGGTGACGAGGCCGCCTAGCCGCTCCAAGTCCATCACGTCGGCGAGTTCGCGGCCGTAGGCCGCCGTGCCGGCGGCGAGGACGATCGGATTCTGGAAGGTGAGAGGGCCCGCCGCGACCTCGAGGGTCGGGGGAGTCATCGCTGGGACGTCCGTGTGCGCCGCTCAAAGTGCTGGAGGTACTCCAGCGTGGCCTCGGCAAGGGCGCGCGCGGCGTCCTGCTGTCCCCGGGCACTCGCCATCCACGCGGTCTCCTCACGGTTCGACCCGAAGCCGATCTCGACGAGCACCGCCGGCATGTGCGCCGTGGCGAGCACGGCGAACCCCGCCTGCTTCACGCCGCGGTTCGGCCCCGGATGCGCGCGGGCGAGGCCCTGCTGGATGGTCGCGGCGAGGTCGCTGGACTCGCGCAGGTGCTCGTTCTGCGCCATGTCGGCGATGATGAACGAGAGCGGGTCGCCCTTCGGCGCGGAGACGCTCGTGTTCTCGAATCGCACGACGTCGTTCTCCATGTCGGCGACCCGCGCCTCGTCCTCCGTCCGCGCGGTGGAGAGGAAGTAGGTCTCGAACCCGCGCACGCTGCTGCCATTGCGCCAGGACGGGTTCGCGGCGTTGGTATGGATCGAGATGAAGAGGTCGCCGCGGTTCGCGTTCGCGATCCTCCCCCGGTCGTCGCGCGCGATGAGCGTGTCGGTGCGGCGCGTCATGAAGACGTCGATCCCGCGCAGCTTGAGCTCCTTCTCGAACTGCTTCGCGAACGCGAGCGTCAGCTCCGCTTCCCGCACGCGCCGGCCGTTCACGATGGAGCCCGGGTTCCCGGGATCCACCCCCCCGTGGCCGGCGTCGACGACCACGGTGAAGCGACGGCTGAGCCCGGAGGCCGGGCGCCGCGTGGACGGCGACGTGGACTCCGCGGCGGGACGCACCGGGACCGGCGGCGGCGTCCTCTCGACGGTCGCGACGGCGGTGACGGCCGGCGTCGTCGGAGTGCCAGGCGGCGTTCCGGACGGCGTACCGGGGCCCGGGCCGGGGCTCGCGCGGCGCGCGATGGCCTGGAAGAGTCGAACCTCGGAGCGGGAGCGGTCCCAGAGGATCCCGATCCCGAAGCGCGGGATGATCTCACTGAAGAGCTGGAGCGTCACGTGCGGCGCACCCTCCACCACGCGCGTCGCCTCGATCAGCGGCAGCGCGAATCCGCCGTACCCGGCGAAGGGCACGCCCTCCTGGATCTCGAGCGTGGTCCCGTAGAGCGCGAGCCGCCACCGCCCGACGCCGATGCTGTCGCAGGAGCCGCCGAGCAGTCGGGTCAGCAGTTCGGCGCGCACCATGCCGCCGGACTCCGTGGGGAGGAGTTGGAGGACGGTGTCCCCCGCGACTCCCTTCACCCGGATGACGTAGCCGGGCGGCGTGCCCTCGGCGGCCGCGACATGCGGCGCGGTCGCGCTGCCCGCCGACGCGCCGAGGTCCGCGCCCGCGCCAAGCCCGACGAGGACCGCGAGCAGGATCGCGATCACCGCACCCTCAGCGCACGCTGCATGTCGCGCTGGTCGTCGCGCTCCTTCAGGTCGGCGCGCTTGTCGTGCAGCTTCTTGCCGCGCGCCAGCCCGATGCGCACCTTGGCACGTCCGTGCTTGAAGTAGAGTTCGAGTGCCACCAACGTGAGCCCCTTGCGTTCGACCGCACCGATCATGTGCCGGATCTCCTTCCTGTTCAGCAGGAGCTTCCGCGAGCGCGTCGGTTCGTGGTTCCAGATGTTCCCCATCGCGTACGGCGCGATGTGGGCGTTCAGGAGCCAGACCTCGCCGTCCTTGACCACGCCATAGGCATCGGTGATCTGCGCCCGGCCATCGCGCAGGGACTTCACCTCGGTCCCGGACAGCACGAGCCCGGCCTCCCACGTCTCGAGGATCTCGTAGTCGTGTCGGGCGCGCTTGTTCCGTGCGACGGGAACGATGGAGTCGTCGGGGGCTGGCTTCGGCATTGCTCCCTGAACAATAGACGACCGAGCGTTGACTTGGGTATCCGCGACCGGGTACGTTTCGCCCTTCGCCGAAGTGGTGGAATTGGTAGACGCGCTGCGTTCAGGGCGCAGTGGGCGCAAGCCCGTGGGGGTTCGAGTCCCCCCTTCGGCATGATCGGCACGGCCCCCGGGCCGAGCACGCGAGACGGGGCGGCCTCCATCGGAGGCCGCCCCGTCGGCATTCGCGGGTCCCGCCGCACCGGCTGGGCCGCTACGGACGCCCGCCGGGTCGCAGCACGGAGGGCTTCACGTCCTCGGGGAGACGGGCCTCGCCATACGTCTCCCGCAGCACCTCGCCGGCCTCCTCTGCATAGCGCTCCAGCAGCTCGATCGCGTACGCGAGCGGCGTGCCGGCCGTGCGCGCCCCGTCGCTCGCGAAGGCGAGCAGGCAGCGCCCCACGCGGTCCGACGCACTGACCGTCCCGCCGCGCAGCTGCATCGCCTCGCGGTACGCGGTGAGCCGCTCGTTGAACTGCATCTCCGCGAGCTCACGGCGGTCGAGCGCGACGCCCGGGTCCTCCGCCTGCGCGGCCAACAGCGCGGCCGAGATCTCCGCAGCCGTGCGGTCGTCGAGGGCGTCGCGTTGGGCCACCAGCAACCCGAGGGCGGCGCGAGCGTAGCGGAGTTCCCATCGCGCGTGGTCCGCGTCGCCATCCGCCGCCGCATCCGCCAGCCAGGCGACATCCGCCTCATCCGGCTCCCGACGGAGTGCGGCCACCACGCTCCGTGCCCGCCGCTGCCGGTCCCGCTCGGTCCGCCACTCGCTCGTGAAGGGAAGCGGCATGCGGTCCGCGCTCAGGCCTGCAGGACGGGCAACCCGACGCGCTCGCGCACCTGCGGCTCCGCCACGAGGAGGTCGGAGAGGCGCACGCCGTCGAGCACCTCGTCGATCCGCTGCTGCAGCATCACCCAGACGGGGCGGATGCTGCAGTCACTCGAGTGCGAGCAGCGCTCCTCGTCCACCGGGTGCGTGTCGCAGTGCAGGTCGAAAGTGCCGAGCTCGGCGGCGGAGATGATCTCGCGCACGGTTATCTCGCGCGCGGGGCGCGCCAGCTCGTACCCGCCCTTCGCACCGCGCGTGCTCTGCACGATGTCGGCGCGGCGAAGACGGAGGAGGATCTGCTCGACGTAGTCGCCCGGCAGGCGCTCGCGCGCGGCGATGTCCCGCCCGGTGACCGGCCCCTCGGTCGACCGGCGCGCGAGGTGCAGCGAGCAGATCACGCCGTACTCGGCCCACGTGGTGATGCGCATGCCCTCAAGATGGCCCGGGGCATCCACCCCGGACAAGTCTCGCGTCAGCCGGTTGAGGAGGGACGCCCCGGGACGCCGGGTTCCGTGAGGCGACGCAGGTCGAGCACCTCCGCGGCGGCCTCGGGCGTGAGCAGTCCCTCCCGGACCACGAGTTCGCGGATCGTCACACCCTCGTCCACCGCGCGCTTTGTGAGCGCGGCCGCGCGCGCGTAGCCGATCGCGGGCGCGAGCGCCG
Organism: uncultured Gemmatimonas sp.; assembly: GCA_964529705.1. Taxonomy (GTDB): domain Bacteria; phylum Gemmatimonadota; class Gemmatimonadetes; order Gemmatimonadales; family Gemmatimonadaceae; genus Pseudogemmatithrix. The sequence continues at coordinate 10,808 of CAZHAG010000031.1, forward strand.
TCGCGAGCGCCGCCGAACGTTCGACCCAGTGCGCGAGCATCCCCTCCTCCGCCTCGATCCCCCGGACGCAGCGCTCATCGAAGGTGCGCGCCGCGTTCCCGAGCACCGTGATGGCATCGAGGAGGTTCTGCCCGAGCACGGGCATCATCACGTTCAGCTCGAGTTCGCCGGCCGCGGCCGCGGCCGAGACAGTGGCATCGTGCCCGACGACCTGGAACACCACCTGGTTCAGCATCTCGGCGATGCTCGGGTTCACCTTCCCCGGCATGATGCTCGAGCCGGGCTGGACCGCGGGCAGCCGGAGCTCGTCGAGCCCGGTGCGCGGCCCGCTCGCGAGCAGGCGGACGTCGTTGGCGATCTTCCCGAGTTCGAGCGCGAGGGTGCGCCACTGCGCACTCACGGCGGCGAGGTCACCCATGCTCTGCATGAGCTGCACGCGGTCGGCGCCCTCGCGCAGGGGCAGGCCGGTCGTGCGGCCGAGTTCCCGCACCATCCGTCGCGCATACCCCGGCTCCGCGTTCACGCCGGTCCCGACGGCCGTGCCCCCGATCCCGAGGTCGAGCAGGCCGTCCGCCACCGCGCGCACGCGGCGCGTGGCGCGCTCCACGGAGCCCGCCCAGGCGGCGAACTCCTGGCCCAGCCGGATGGGCATCGCGTCCTGCAGGTGCGTGCGTCCCGCCTTCACGAGGGGGTCGAATCGCTCAGCGCGTTCCCTGAGCGTGGCGGCGAGGGCGTCGCAGTGCGCGAGCGCGGGCGCGAGCTCCGTGAGCGCCGCGATCCGGATGGCCGTCGGGATCACGTCGTTCGTGGACTGCGCCATGTTCACATGGTCGTTCGGGTGCACGCGGGCGTAGCTCCCGCGCGCGGCGCCGAGCCGCTCGTTCGCGAGGTTCGCCAGCACCTCGTTGACGTTCATGTGGAGCGAGGTCCCCGCCCCCGCCTGGAAGACGTCGACCACGAACTGGTCGCGGTGCGTGCCGCCGAGCACGGCGTCGGCGGCCGCGATGATCGCGTCCGCGTCCTCGGCCGCGAGCCGCCCGGTGTCGCGATTCACGACCGCCGCGGCGCGCTTGATGCGCACGACGGCGTCGATGAGGGCCGGATGCGACCGGCGTCCGCTGATGGCGAAGTTCCTTACGGCGCGCATCGTCTGCGCGCCGTAGAGCGCACCGGCGGGGAGTTCGACCTCGCCGAGCGGGTCGCGCTCGCGGCGGGCGCCCTCGCTCATCCCCGGCTCAGAATCCCGACGGGAAGGCCGGGAGTGGGAGCGTGAAGGTCGAGATAAAGGTGAAGCGGCGGCCGGAGTCGAGGAGGGTCGTCTTGGTCCGGAGGCGGGTCACGCGGATCTCGCGTCGACCGTCCAGCGCGTTCACCCATCCGGTCGTCAGGTTCGACGGGACGGTCGCGGATCCGTCGTCGACGAATCCGCAGTAGATCTGCTCGTTGACTGCACCGCTCGAGAAGCTGTTCGCATAGCGCAGCGAGAGGACCATGGCCGAACCCGGGGCGGGTGCCGGGGTCCAGGTGAACGGAATGGCCGCGACGGCCGTCGGCGTGGGGATGGGGTCGTGCGTGAACTCCTCGGAGGTGCGCGACTGCAGCATCACGGACGGGAATCCGACCTGCGCGCCCGGGACGACGATCTCGATCGAATCGCCGGGGACGAAGGGGATGCGCTCCCCCAGCCGTGGCCGGTAGCTCAGGATCCCGCCCGAGAGCACCGGCAGCAGGGTGTCCTGGCGCGTGGTGCCGAGGCGTGTGAAGATGCCGGGCCCGGCATCGAGCGTGGTGTAGATCGGAGTATCCCCGCCCGCGGACTGCACGACCGCGATGAAGCACGAGTCCGCCGGCGGGTTGTTGACCGCGAGGTTCACGTTCCCATAGAACGTCGCTTCTGGGGCGAAGAGGAAGCCCGAGGCGTCGTCGGAGTGAGCGGACTGCGTGAGGAAACCCACGGCCACCGGCTTCGGTAGGCCGACATCGAGACAGGCGGATGCGACGGCGACCAGGAGGAGCGACGCCAACGCGCGCGAGGATGCGTTCACGGGATGATTGACGGAAGGTCTGAGCGGGGAACCCCTGCACCAGTATACCATGGCCGCGCGCTCCCTGTCACGCGCCGTCGCCGCCGGCTACTACCGCCGCGGGATGAGCGCTGCGCCCGTGAGGAACGGGTTGGTGCGGGCTTCCACCCCGAGCGTGGTACGGGGCCCGTGGCCCGGCAGCACCTCGAGCGCGGGGTCGAGCGTGAGGAGGCGCTGCAGTGACCGCTCGAGGGCCGCGGGCTCGGAGAGCGGCAGGTCGCTGCGCCCGATGGAGCCCGCGAAGAGCAGGTCACCTCCGAGCACGAGATCCCGTCCGACGAACGCGACGTGGCCGGGAGCGTGTCCCGGGAGGTGCCACACCTCGAAGGACTCGTCACCGAGTCGCATGATGTCCCCCTCCGCCATCGAGCGGTCGGGGTCCGCGGGCTGCTCGAACGGCAGGCCGTACACCCGCGCGCTGCGCTCCGCGTACCGGTACACCGGGAGGTCCGCCGGATGCAGGTGGACGGGCAGCCCAGGATGCGCGCGGCGGATCGCGGCGATCGCGCCGATGTGGTCGAGGTGCCCGTGCGTGAGCCAGACCGCGACCGGCGTTCCGCCCATCGCCTGGACGGCGGCGAGGATCCGCGCGGGTTCGTCGCCGGGATCCACGAGCACCACGTCGCCGGAGGCCTCGTCCTGGAGCAACCAGCAGTTCTCCTGGAACGGGCCGACGACGAGGGACTCCACCTTCACGTCGCGGCCCCGGTCAGCATCGGCTGCGGCGCGGGGGCGGGCGTCCCGTTCTTCCGGGCCGTGAGGTACTTCTCGACGGCGATCGCCGCGGTGGTCGCGTCACCGACGGCGGTCGTGACCTGCCGCGTGAGCTGGGCCCGGATGTCGCCGGCGCAGAAGAGCCCGGGCACGGAGCTCTGCATGTTCGAGTCCGTGATCACGTACCCGCCGGCGTCGTGCTCGACGTGCTCCTTGATGATGCCGGTGTTCGGGTTGAAACCGATGAAGATGAAGATCCCCGTGGCGACCAGGTCGCGCGACGCCTCGGTGTGGACGTTCCGGATCCGCGCGTGGGTCATCAGCCCATCGGCCCCGACGATCTCCTCGACCACGGTGTCGTAGATGACCTCGATCTTCGGATTCTGGAAGACGCGCTGCTGGATGAGCTTCGAGGCCCGGAACGTGTCGCGCCGGTGCACGAGGTAGACCTTCTCGGCGTACCGCGTGAGGAAGTCCGCCTCCTCGCAGGCGGCGTCGCCGCCACCCACCACCATGATGGTGTGCCCGCGGTAGAATGCCCCGTCGCAGATCGCGCAGTAGGAGACACCCTTCCCCGCGTACTCGATCTCCCCCGGGATGTCGAGCTTGATCGGCGTGCCGCCCGCCGTCACGATCACGGCGGGGGCGACGTACACGTCGCCGTTCTCGACGCGGGTCTCGAAGAGGCCGTCCGCGCGCTTGCGGATGGCCTCCACCGGCGTCGACGTGCGGATCTCCGCGCCGAACTTCTCCGCGTGCGCGGCGAACTTCGTCGCGAGCTCGTGCCCGAGGATCGTCTCGAACCCGATGTAGTCCTCGATCACCTCGGTGTTGAGGAGCTCGCCGCCGGGGAATCCGCGCTCCAGCACCACCGCGTTCAGCATCGAGCGCCCCGCGTAGAGGCCGGCGCACATCCCCGCCGGCCCCGCCCCGATGATCACCACTTCGTACTCGTGAATCGCCACGTACACTCCGGACAGTCGTTGAGATCGTCGCAATCTAGGAACCGCACGGCGGCGGAACCACTGTCCGGGACCAATACGCTCAGCGCGCCGCGCGTGCCCTCCGCTGCGCGTTCACCATCTCCTCGACGTCGGCGAGCAGGCGCCGCGCGTCGTAGACGATCCCGTCCTTGATGGTCCACTTCACGCCGCCATAACTCTCCACCTTCCCCGTGGCGTCGTTCAGGCGGAACCATCCGGTGCCGAGCAGCACCTTCAGGTTCTGGATCGGATTGTCCTCGACGATCACGAGGTCCGCGAGCATCCCCGGCTCGATGACGCCGTACTCGATCGGCTTCTTCATCGGCTTGAAGATCGTGACCGCGCCGTGGTAGGTGCCCGCGCGGATGGCCTCGCCGGGATAGAAGCCCGCCTCCTGCAGCAGCTCGAGCTCCTCGATGGTGGAGAAGCCGGGCGTGTTGTAGATGAAGCTCGCGTCCGAGCTCGCGCTCACCCGGCCGCCCATGTTCTTGTAGTCGTTCAGGAACATCATCCAGACGCGGTAGAAGTTCTTCCACGCGATCTCGTCCGCCGACGTCCAGTCGTAGAAGTACGCCCCGTGGTTGCTGCGGTCGGAGATGTAGAAGTCCCAGAGCGTCGGCAGCGTGTACCTCTCGTGCCAGGGCGCGGTGATCCGCTTCATCACGTCGCGACCCGTGAGGTAGGTGGTCATCGTCGGGTCGAGCGTCACGTCGCGGTCCAGCAGGTTCTTGAGGAACCGGTTCCACTTCTCGCTGCGCGGCGTCACGAGGTTCCACTGCCGCGCCACCTGTGCGAAGCGCGTCTGCTCGTCGCCGAGGTTGGCGTCGAGCGGCCAGGGCTGCACCTGGTTCGCGTCATACATCGACTCGAAGATGCCGTAGAAGTGCGTGATGGCCTCCAGCCCCATCCGCGTCGCGACCTCGCCGTTCACCTGGGCCACGCCGCTCTGCTGCAGGTGCGCCGTGGTGCCGAGGCCCAACTTCCTCGCCTCGTCGATGTAGGCCTCCATCAGGTCCGGACGCTCGGCGCCGAGCTTGAGGCCGTCCGCCCCGTTCTCCTTCGCCCACCGCACCCACTCGCGCGCGACCTCGGGGGTCCGGGGCGTCCCGCGTCCCCACCCCGTGCCGGGCCGCTGGTAGACGACGTACCGCGGCGCCGTGATCGCGTTGCTCGCGCTCCGCGCGCGCTCCTTCACCGAGTAGTCGAAACTCGCGAAGGGCACGCCACGCACCGTCGTGATGCCGTGCGCGAGCCAGAGCTTGTTGAAGTAGTCGCTGTGGGGCGCCTTCTGCTGCGTCCCCTGGTGCACGTGCAGGTCGACCAGCCCCGGCATGATGTACATGCCGTGCGCATCGATCTCCCGCGTCGCCCCCTTCGGCCGCTTCGCCGTGTCGATCGGCACCTTCGGGTACCCGACACCCACGATCTCGGCGATGCGGTTCCCCTCGACCACGATGTCCACGGGGCCGCGCGGTGCGCTGCCATAGCCATCGATCAGGTTCACGCCACGGATGATGAGCCGCGCGAACGGCCCCTCCCCCTCGGCCCGCGCCGAGGCCGGCGTCGGGTCCTCCTTCCGCTCCGCCTGCAGCCGCTTGGCGACCATGGTGTCCACCGGTGCCGGGGGCGCCGTGCGGCGCTGGGCGGCGAGGTCGGCGGCGGCCACGAGGGACGCGCCGAGGAGCGCGAAGGCGAGGACGGCTGGACGGAGGATCGGCAGGCGCATGGTCGGTCGTGTGTGAGGGGACGGAGGCGTTCCGCGACGCCCTTACTTACGTCTCCGAGCCACCGACCGCTAGCTCTCCGAGCGCGAGCACCGCCAACGCGCCGTGGCAGTGGGATACCGTCCCCACCAACACTTCAGCGGCACGGCCGGCGGCGGCGGACGAGACGAGGGCATCCGCCGCGAGCACCTCGTCCACGCCGAACATCCCCACGCCATACGCACGATGCACGCAGTGCAGGATGGCGGGGCCGTCGATCCGTCGCCCCTGCAGGCGGGAGGTCTCGACGAAGGCGCGCACCGTGGGTGGCAGGCTCCACGCGCGCGGCCCGCGCGTGTGCGGGCAGGTGCGCGGCTCGATGCAGTTGATCGGGCACATCCAGGTGGCGAAGCTCACGTAGTGCGTGCCGTCGTCGCCGGGACGCTGCCAGGGCACGTCGAGCGCGCCCGCGAGCGAGGAGAGCTTGATCGCGCGGCCCGGCCAGCGCGCCCGCGCGCGCGCCACCACCCAGTGCGACATCAGGTGCGGCATGAGCGGCGAGGGCACGATCGCGTCGCGCGCGGTCGCGCCACTTCCCCGCTCCGCCGCGCGTCCGAGATAGTCATTGAAGAAGAGCGTCCAGTCGCGGCAGACGAAGTCGACCGCCGCATCTCCGCTGGCCACGGCACACCCGGGGTCGCGATCCACGACCAGGAGCCGCTCCCAGCGGATGGCGCCCGCGTCGCGGCCGCGGTGCAGCTGCCGCACGTAGTACGATCCGTAGCACCCGCCGCCCACGACGACGATGTCGCCGTAGGACTGCGGCGCCGCGGGCTCAGCGCCGGAGCCGTCGGCCGCCGTCGACACGGAGCACCTCGCCCGTGATGAAGGTCGCGTCGAGCAGGAACGCGACGGCGTCCGCCACCTCCTGCGGCGTCCCGATGCGCTCGAGCGGCGTCTCCGCGGCAAAGCGCGCGATGGCGTCGGGCGGATATCCCTCGGGCGCGAGCACGAACCCGGGTGCGACCGCGTTGACGCGGATCCCCGGTGCGAGCGCAGAGGCGAGGTGGCGGGTCATCGCATGGACGCCGGCCTTCGCCACGCCATGCACGGCGTACGCGGGCACCGGCTCGTCCGCCATGTGGTCGCCGATGTTGACAATTGTGCTTCCCGGCAGCATCACGCGCGCTGCGGCCTGCGCGAGCAGGAAGGGGGCGCGCAGGTTGAGCGCGAGGACCTCGTCGAACTGCGCGGCGGTCGTCTCCCCGATCGGCGTGCGGTGCATGCTCGCGGCCGAGTTCACGAGTGCGTCGAGCCTGCCGAATCGAGCCACGACCTCGGCCACCAGTTCGTCGGCCGCGGTCGGTGAGAGCAGATCTGCGCGGAATGGGGCCGCCTCTCCGCCGCTCCCGGCGATGGCCGCAACGGTCTCCGCGGCACCCTCCCCCGAGCCGTGGTGGTGCACCGCCACCCGCCAACCACGCGCGGCGAGCCCGAGCGCGATCGCGCGCCCCACGCGCCGGCCGGCGCCGGTCACGAGCGCGGTCCGCGTGCCCTGCCCCGGCATCAGCCCGCGCGCCGCGCGGCGACGCGCTCGTCCTGGGCGTCGAGCCAGGCCAGCGGCACCTTCATGGCGCCGAGCACGCGCCCCCCCTGCATCGCGCCGTGCCAGTCGGAGCCCCCGCTCGGCACGAGGCCGAAGAACTCGGCGAGTGCGGCGATCCGCTTCGCATCTTCGTTCGAGTGGCTGGGGTGGCGCACCTCGAGCCCGTCGAGGCCGTGCGCGACGAGGGGCTCGATGCGCTCGCGCCGCCCTTCCGCCTGCGGATGCGCCATGACCGCGATCCCGCCGGCCTGGTGGATCAGGGCGATCCCCTCGGACACCTCGAGTCGCTCCTTCTCCACGAAGGCCGGGCGACCCGCGCCGAGGAATCGGTCGAAGGCCTCGCGCGCGTCCTTCACGTGGCCGGCCGCGATCAGCGCGCGCGCGACGTGCGGGCGCCCGATCGAGCCGCCAGCGGCCTCCTGCAGCACGGCGTCCAGCGTCACGGGCGCGCCGAGCGTGGCCAGCCGCGCCACGATCGACTCGGCGCGGGCGCGGCGGTGCTCCCGGATCCCCTCGAGCCGCGCCTGCAACTCCGCGACGGCGAGGATGTGGAGCCCCAGCAGGTGGATCTCGAGCGGCCCCTCGTGGACGCTGAGCTCCACGCCCGGCACGAGCCGGAGTCCGACCGCGTCGGCGGCCCGCTGCGCCTCGGGGATCCCCGCGAGGGTGTCGTGGTCCGTGAGCGCGTAGGCCGCGAGGCCCGCCGCGTGTGCCGCGGCGACGCCGTCAGCGGGCGAGGCCGCGCCGTCCGAGGCGGTGGAGTGCGCGTGCAGGTCCACGTGGGGCGCGACGGACGCCGCGCCCGGGACGGCCATCACTGGGCGTAGCCGGCCTCGGGCGAGGTCGCACTCGGCTGGGACATCGTGAAGAGGCGTCGCACCTCGGCGTCCGTCATCTCGGCCAGCGACTGCTCGCGCGAGCGCGCGCCCGCCGGCGAGTAGCGGGTGAGGCGCACCTCGCGCGCATCGGCCACGCCGTGCACGAAAATGAGCCCGAACTCGTCGGCGTCATACTGGGTGACGTACCCACTCGGATACACCTGCCACTGTCGGCCGTCGATCTCCACACGGCGTGTCGGCATCAGGTCAACTCCACGATGGAATAGATGCGCGCCGGATCGAGGATCGGGTCCGGTGCGGCCGCGTGTGCGGCGGTGAGGGTCGCGATGTCGCCGGCCTCGCAGAACTCCACGAACGCGCCGGGCAACGCATGCTCCTCGAACACCCAGAACCGGCACCCGGCGCCCGTGTAGTGCGCCTCCTTGGCCCGCAGCCGCTCGAAGAACTTCGGGCGGTCGGCCGGGGGGACCACGGTCCGGTGGATGGTCAGGGAGCGCGGCATGGTCAGTTCGTTTCGGCCTCGAGCGTCTTCTTGAGGTCGGCCATGAAGCGGTCGGCGTCGGCGCCGTCCACCACGCGGTGGTCGAAGCTCAGCGAGAAGTAGGCGCAGGTGCGGATGGCGATCGTGTCCTCGCCGTCCGCGCCGGTGAGCACCTTGGCGCGCTTCTCGATGGCCCCGAGCCCGAGGATCGCGGTCGTCCCGACCGGGATGATCGGCGTGCCCATCAGCGACCCGAAGACGCCCGGGTTGGTGATGGTGAAGGTCGCGTCCTGCACGTCGGCGGGGCTGAGGCGCTTGGAGCGCGCCCGCGCGGCGAGGTCGTTCGCGCCGCGCGTGAGGCCCGTGAGGTTCAGCCCGTCGGCGTCCTTGATGACGGGGACGATGAGGCCGGTGGGCTCGAGTGCGACCGCGATCCCGATGTTGTAGCGCTTGCGGAGGATCACGTCGGTGCCACTGACGGTCGCGTTCAGCACCGGGTGCCGGCGCAGGTTCTCGACCACGGCGCGGATGATGAACGGCAGGAAGGTGAGCTTCTGCCCCGTCTCCTTCTCGAACGCGACGCGCGTCTCGGCGCGGTGCCTCGCGATGCGCGTGAGGTCGATCTCGAAGAAGCTCGTGACGTGCGCCGCGACCTGGCGGGCCTGGCGCATGTGGTCGGCGGTGAGCCGGCGGATCTTCGACATCGGCTCGACCACGTCCCCGGGCCAGGGGGCGAAGGTCGGCTCCGCGTGCGCACCGACCGGCACGCTGATCGCCGCCGGGAGTCCCGAGGGCATCGCCGCCGGCGCGCCAGGGGTGACCACCGCCGGCTGCGCGGGACCCTTCTCGAGGTAGTCGACCAGGTCCTTCTTGGTGACGCGCCCCGCGATCCCCGACCCGGAGAGCCCCGCGATGTCGACGCCGGCCTCGGCGGCCATGCGGCGCACCAGTGGGGAGGACTTGGTGCGGACGCGCTCCTCGAAGGAGTTCCCGTTCCCGGCCGGACGCGGTGCCGGGGTCGCGACGGTCGGAGCGGCCGTCCGCGCACCCGCCGAGCTCGCTGGCGCGGGAGCGGGCGTGGGCGCCGGAGCGCTCGCGGCCGGGGCCGGCGCAGTGCTCGGCGCGAGCGACGCCCCCTTCTCCGTCTCGATCCGCGCGACCACCGCGTTCACCGGGACCGTCGTCCCCTCAGTCACGATGATCTCCGCGAGCACGCCCGCCGTGGGCGCGGGGATCTCGGCGTCCACCTTGTCGGTGGAGATCTCGAAGATCGGTTCGTCGCGCTTGATCTCGTCGCCGACCTTCTTGAGCCAGCGCGAGAGCGTGCCCTCGGCGATGGACTCCCCCATCTGCGGCATGATCACATCGATACGGGCCACGGCACCAACCTCAGTTCTTGTCGTCAGGGGACTCCGGCCGAGCCGGCGGGCGGCGCAACGCGGAGACCACGAGCCAGGGAAGGGTCAGGGCGCCGATCGCGCCGCCGACAGCTGCATAAATGTACCAGTCGCACGACGGGATGCCGTCGCAGCGGGGCGCCTTGGCCAGCCAGGCGACCGATTTCGAGACGAGCACGCCGACCATCGCGCCCGAGAAGGCGCCGATCCAGGCCATGAAGCAGCCGATCGCCACCACGCGGGTGGTGGTGGGGGGTTCGACCACGGGAGTGCCTTCGGGTCTGCTCATCGTCCGTTCATCCTACCATGCCGCGAGCCGGCGCGCCGCCAGCACGATGTCGTCCGTCTGCGGGAGCACGAAGTCCTCGAGCGCCGGCGCGTACGGGAGCGGGATGTCGTGCGCCGTCACGCGGAGCACCGGCGCGTCGAGGTGCGCGAAGCAGCTCTCGTTGATCCGCGCCGTGATCTCGCCCGCGATGCCGCCGGTGCGCGTGTCCTCGTGCACCACCAGCACGCGGTTCGTCTTGCGCACCGTGGCGAAGATCGCCTCGTCGTCCAGCGGACTCAGCGTGCGGAGGTCGATCACCTCCACCGAGAGCCCGTCCTCCGCCGCGAGCCGTTCCGCCGCCTCCACCGCCTTGTGCACGGTCGCCGCGTACGTGATGATCGAGAGGTCCGTCCCCTCGCGCGCCGTGCGGGCCTTGCCGATCGGCACCACGTGGTCGCCGGCGGGCATCACGCCCTTGATGCGGCGGTAGAGGTACTTGTGCTCGAAGAAGAGTACGCAGTCGTCGTCGCGGATGGCGGCCTTCATGAGGCCCTTCGCATCCTCGGCCGTCGCGGGATACACGACCTTGAGCCCCGGCGTGTGGATGAACCCCGCCTCCGGGTTCTGCGAGTGGAACGGACCGCCGCGCACGTAGCCGCCGCTCGGCCCCCGCACCACCATCGGGCAGGGGAGGAAGGCGCGATAGCGCGCGGTGGCGACATAGTTCGTGAGCATGTCGTACGCGTTCGCGATGAAGTCGATGAACTGCATCTCGACCACCGGCCGCATCCCCATGTGCCCCGCCCCGGCGGCAGCACCCACGATCGCGATCTCCGAGATCGGGGTGTCGATCACGCGCTGCTCCCCGTACTTCGCGAGCAGTCCGTCGGTGACCTTGAACGCGCCGCCGAACGCGCCGATGTCCTCTCCCATCATGAAGACGTTCTCGTCGCGCGCCATCTCCTCATTCAGCGCCTCGCGGATGGCCTCAAGGTAGGTGATCTCGGTGCCGGCCATCAGCGGGACTCCTGCTTGGATGCGTCCCACGTGCCCCACCCCTCGGCGCGCTCGCGGCCGAGTCCAGAGACGTCGGCGCCCTCGCGGTACCAGAGCGGTCGCTCGGCGGGCGGGTCCGCGTAGACGCCGAGGAGCGCATCGTGCGGGTGCGGCATCGGCGACGCCTCGGCGGCGTCGGTGGCCGCGTCCACCTCGCGCACCACGCGGGCGTCGATCGCGTCGAGGGCGGACTGCTCGACCTTCTCTCGGTCGAGGAGCACGCGCACGTAGCGGTCGATCGGGTCGTTCTCCGCGGCCCAGCGCTCGATCTCCGCGGGGGGCTGGTACGACTGGTTGTCGTGCTCGGCGTGTCCCTTCCGGCGGTAGGTCATGAACTCCAGGAGCGAGACGCCCTCGCCGGCGCGCGCGCGGTCCACGGCGCGCTTCGTGCAGTCGTACACGGCGAGCACGTCGTTCCCGTCCACCTGCTCGCCGTAGACGCCGTAGCCGATCGCCTTGTCCACGAACTGCGCGGCGGCGGTCTGCTTGGAGGTCGGCGTGGAGTACGCCCACCCGTTGTTCTCGACGATCACGACCAGCGGGAGCCCCTGCACCGCCGCGAAGTTGATCCCCTCGTGGAACGCGCCGGTGCTCGTGGCCCCGTCCCCGACGTACACGAGCCCCACGCGGTCCTCGCCGCGCATCTTGAACGTCATCGTCACACCCGCCATGACCGGCACCATGTCGCCGAGTGGGGAGATCTGGCCGATGAAGCCGCGGTCAGTGTCGCCGAAGTGGATGTTCAGCTCGCGGCCGCGCGTGGGCGAGTCGCCGCGGGCCATGTACTGCTTGAGGATCTCCAGCGGCGTCGCGCCCTTCACGAGCATCGAGCCGAGGTTGCGGATGAGGGGCGAGAGGATGTCGCGGCGTTCGAGCGCGAAGGCGGAGCCGACCGCGTCGGCCTCCTGCCCGAGCGAGCGGAAGAGCCCGCCGACGACCTTGGTCTGCCGGTAGAGCGCGACGAGCCGCTCCTCCAGGGTGCGCGTCAGGCGCATCCAGTAGTAGAGGCCGAGCTTGCGTTCGAGGTCGAGCGACTCCCCCAGGTGTGGACTGCCCGGGCCTTCGGCGGCCCGGCGACGGCGTGGGGGCATCAGTACGACGGCGCGAAGGTGTGCGCGGGATCGACCTGGGTGTG
>CAZHAG010000032.1:0-2977 GCA_964529705.1 uncultured Gemmatimonas sp.
CTCGGGATCACCACGGCGCGCTTCAAGACCGGAACGCCGCCGCGCGTCGACGGTCGCTCGGTGGCGCTCGACCGGCTCGAACGGCAGGGAAGTGAGATCGAGGACTTCAACTTCTCCTGGTCGGCATTCTGGCCCTCGCCTCGTCGGGATGGCACGCGCACCCGGCACCCCGAGCAGCGCGATTGCTGGATCACCCATGTCGAGGGGCCCGCGAAGGAAGTCGTGCGCGAGCGGCTGGCGGAGTCGGCGATGTACGGCGGCGCGATCGGCGCGCGCGGCCCTCGGTACTGCCCCAGCATCGAGGACAAGATCGTCCGCTTCCCCGATGCGGAACGGCACCAGCTCTTCCTCGAGCCGGAAGGGCTCGACACGAGCGAGCTCTACGTGAACGGGCTCTCGACCTCGCTGCCGGTGGACGCACAGCTCGCGCTGCTGCACGCGGTGCCGGGGCTCGAGCGGGCGGTGATGACGCGCCCGGGATACGCGATCGAGTACGACTACGTCCCCCCCACGCAGCTGTACCCGACGCTCGCCACTCGCGTGCTGCCGGGGCTCTTCCTGGCGGGACAGATCAACGGCACCACGGGCTACGAGGAGGCGGGGGGGCAGGGGGTGGTCGCGGGCCTCAACGCGGCCGCCCACGCGCTCGCCCTCGACCCGCTCGTGCTCGGACGCGAGTCGTCCTACATCGGCGTGCTGGTCGACGACCTCGTCACGCGCGGTGTCGACGAGCCCTACCGCCTCTTCACCTCGCGCTCGGAGTTCCGGCTCACCGTGCGCCAGGACAACGCGATCCCGCGCCTCTTCGCGATCGGGGAGACGCTCGCGCTCTACACCCCGCAGGAGGCAGCCCTTGCCGGCCGGCGGCTCGCCGACGAGGCGCGCGCCACGGTGCTCGCGCGGGAGACGAGCATCACGCCCGAGGCGGCGGCCCCGGTCCTGGCGGCCGCAGGTGAGCGCGCGCTCGCACACGCCGTGCCGATCGTCGAGGTCGCGAAGCGACAGAAAGTAACACTTCAAGACTTATTCGAGGCGAGGGGCATGGGTGAGGCCCTGGATGCCGCGTCGGTCCTCACAGCCGACCTCGAGCTCAAATACGCCGGCTACCTCGCGCGCGAGCGCGCCGCTGCGGACCGCCTGCGCCGACTCGGCGACTTCGCGCTCCCGGAGGACGCCCCCTACCCGGCGATGCACACCGTGAGTGTCGAGGCGCGCCAGAAGCTCGAGGCCCGGCGCCCGGCGACCCTGGCGCAGGCGTCGAGCATCCCCGGCGTGAGCCCGGCGGACCTCCAGAATCTCGTGCTCGAAGTGGAGCGATGGCGACGCGGCTGATCGCGCTGGTCATCCTCGGCCTCTCGCTCCTCCCGGTCGCGAACCTCATCCCGGGCGGCGAGAGCGACCCTGAGTATGCGGCCCGGCTGCTCGACTGGTCGTACGGACTCGCGCTCTGCGTGGGAGTGGGGGCGCTCGTCGCATACCTCGCCTTCGTCCGCGCGCGGGATCGCGGGCAGGATCGCAGGCAGGATCGCCAGACGGATGCCACGCACGATCCCGGCCATGCGCCGGGGCAGGTCGGCGCGCCGCCTCCGGCGCCCGCTACCGCACACGCTGCCGCGCACGCTGCTGGCTTCGCCGGGCACCGCTTCCTCGCCGGCGCATCGCTCGCGTCGTTCGCCATCTACCTGGCGGTCGCGCGCGTCGTGTTCTCTGGACGGCCGCTTCTGATCGACGAGATCGTGCAGGTACTCCAGGCGCGCTGGTATGCCGCGGGGATGGTCGCCGTGCCGGCCCCGCCGCTGCGCGAGTTCTTCTCCATCCTCCACCTCGTCGACCTCGGCGACATCGTCTACAGCCAGTTCCCCGCCGGAGGGCCGGCGATGCTCGCGCTGGGTTCGCTCGTCGGCGCGGAGTGGGTGGTCGGACCGGTCGCGGGGGCCCTCTCCGTCCTGCTCTTCGGGCTGCTGCTCCGGCGACTCGAGCCCGACGCCACGCCGAGATGGCACCGCGGTGCGGTCGCGCTCTTCGCGCTGGCTCCGTTCGCGGCGTTCATGTTCGGGTCGCACATGAACCACGCGACCGCGCTCACCTGGCTGCTCGTCGCCACCGTGGCCCTCGCGAACGCCACCGCCAGTCGCGACGCCCACCCCGTCTGGGGCCTGCTCGCCGGGCTCGGGCTCGGCGTCGCGGCCACGATCCGGCCCGTCGACGCCGCGGCCTTCGCACTGCCGGCGGCCGCATGGCTCGCGTGGCGTGCGCGCGCCGGAGGCAGGCCCCTCGCAGGCCTGCTGCTCTCTGGAGTCGGCGTGGCGCTCCCGATGTCGGCGCTCTTCTGGGTGAACGCGCGCACCACCGGGAACGCGACGCTCTTCGGGTACGACCTGCTCTGGGGCGCGGGCCATGGCCTCGGGTTCCACCAGTCGCCCTGGGGTCCGCTGCACACCCCCGCACGCGGGCTCGAGCTCGTGAGCCTCAACTTCACTCGACTCTCCGTCTACCTCTTCGAGACGCCCTTCCCGGCGCTCCTTCCCGCCGCGGTGGCGCTCTGGCTGGCCCGTCCGCTGCGCGCGCTGGACCGGTATCTGCTCGTCACCGCGGGCTTCGTCGTTCTCGGCTACTGGGCGTACTGGCACGACGGCTTCTATCTCGGTCCGCGCTTCATGGTGCCGCTGATCCCGGTGCTCGTGCTCTGGAGCGCCCGCATGCCGCGAGCGGCGCTCTCGTTGGTGGTGGCCGTCGCCCGCGCGGGGTCGCCGAGCGCGGACAGCCTTCGTCTTGCGCTCCGCACCGCGCTCGGCGCGGGAACGGTGTACGCGCTGGTCACCATCGCCGTGGTCCGCGCGCCGCAGTATCGGAATGGCATGACGTCCATGCGCGTGGACGCGGCCGCATCGGCCCGTGAGCATGGGGTGCGCGACGCGCTGGTGCTCGTGAAGGAGAGTTGGGGAGCCCAGCTCGTGATCCGCATGTGGGCGGCCGG
>CAZHAG010000032.1:3077-5149 GCA_964529705.1 uncultured Gemmatimonas sp.
TCAACACTAATAAGGAGTCCTCATGCCGCGTCGTGGCCTTGCCAGCATCGTCCTTCTCCTCACGGCGGCTGTCGGCTGCCAGTCCCTCGCTGCGCGCCCGACCATCGCACAGTCACCAGCGCCGGGATCGGCCGCTCCCGCACCCGTGCAGTCTTCCGTTCCCGTTACGGCGCAGGCTCCCGCGCAGGCCTCCGCGCGGATCGTCACGACCGTGACCGAGGAGTTCGAGTTGTCTCCCGACCGCGCGATGCTCTCCCTGGCGGTGGAGACGCAGGCGAAGACCGCGTCGGCTGCCGGCTCCGAGAACGCCCGGATCCAGACCGCGGTGCTGGACACGCTCCGGAAGCTGGGGATCGCGAACGCCCAGCTGCGCACTCTCGGGTTCGCGCTCAACCCCGAGTACGAGTACCCGCGAGACGGCACACGCCCGCGGCTGGCTGGCTACAAGGCGCAGAACATCATCCAGGTCGAGGTGCGTACGCTCAGCGCGGTGGGGAGCATCATCGATGCCGGGCTCGCCAAGGGGGCGACGAGCGTGGGGTCGCTCAGGTTCTTCGCCTCGAGCACCGAGGAGGCCGTTCGCGATGCGCTGAAGCGCGCAGTCGCGAAGGCCCGGGTGGATGCGGACGCGGTCGCGGAGGCCGCCGGAGGGAGGATCGACGGCGTGGTGGAGATCACCGTGCTTTCCGCGGCCGGGGGCAGGCCCGGGCCTGAGCTCACCGCCATGGCGTTCGCACGCACTGCCCAGGCGATGGACGTCGCGACGCCGGTAGAGGGCGGATCCCTGCGCATGTCCGTGAGCGTCGAGGCGAGGTTCTCCTTTGCCGCCCGGTAGTCTGGCTGTTATCGCCTGATTCTGGCCCGGTTTCACGTGGAACCTGGCCACTGATCGACCCTTGGCGTTCCACGTGGAACATTGAGGCTGGCCCTGAGGGGTGGGGAGTCCTATATTCCGCGACTCAACCCCAAAACCCCTTGCAGGCCACGTGGCTCGAATCATAGCAATTGCGAATCAGAAGGGTGGGGTCGGAAAGACCACCACCGCCGTCAATCTCGCCGCATCCTTGGCAGCCGCCGAGCAACGAACACTGCTCGTGGACGGCGACCCCCAGGGGAACGCGACGAGCGGCATCGGCTTGGTGCGCGACGAGGTCGACCTCACGATCTACGACACGTTGCTCGACGCGAGCCGCATCGAGGAGGCGATTGTTCGCAGCGTGCAGTTCAAGCACCTGGACGTGCTGCCGGCGACGCCGGACCTGGCCGGAGCAGAGATCGAACTGGTCGCCGTCGACGAGCGTGAACTGGCCATGCGCCGCGCGCTCGAGCGGGTGCGGAACAACTACGACTACATCCTGATCGACTGTCCTCCCTCGCTCGGGCTGATAACCCTCAACATGCTCGCTGCGGCGGATGCGCTACTCATCCCGTTGCAGTGCGAGTACTACGCCCTCGAGGGTCTCTCGCAGCTACTGAACACGGTGCATCTCGTCCAGCAGGGAGTGAACCCGGCCCTGGGGATCGACGGAGTGGTGCTCACGATGTACGACGCACGACTCAACCTTTCGCGTCAGGTCGCGACGGACGCGCGCGAGTATTTCGGCGGGAAGGTCTTCCAGTCGGTGATTCCGCGAAACGTGCGCTTGGCTGAGGCGCCGAGCTTCGGGAAGCCCATCATTCTCTATGATCTCGCCTCGGTGGGTGCCCAGGCGTACATGGGCGTCGCGCGCGAGCTCCTGGAGATGAAGAAGTGACATTTGCGGCAGTAAGTTGTTGCTGCACAACGACTTAACAGATTCACGGCGGGCTCAGGCCTGCGTTTTGGCAGGAGGCAGCAAGCTGTTGTGCGACCATAGCTTACAAATGAATCGGAGAGCGCAGAATTTATGACCACGGACAAGGGACGCCGGCTCGGACGCGGCCTTGAGGCATTGCTGGCCCGTGCGCCCACGCGGCTGGAGTCGGCCGGACAGGCCGGCTCGCGCGACGCCGCGCGGGAGGCGACCGGCGGTACGACGTCCGTGGTCGCGGAACCGGAGTCCGCGCTTCGGTCCATCCCGCTCGCACTGATC
>CAZHAG010000032.1:5249-17165 GCA_964529705.1 uncultured Gemmatimonas sp.
CTCGTCGAGAACCTCCAGCGCGCCGACCTCAACCCCATCGAGGAAGCCGAGGGGTACGAGCAGCTCATCAAGGACTTCTCGCTCACGCAGGTCGAGGTGGCGGAGATCGTCGGCAAGGATCGATCGACCGTCGCGAACATGCTCCGCCTCCTGGCGCTCCCGGCCTCCGTGCGACGCCTCGTGTGGGATGGGAAGCTCACCATCGGCCACGCGCGCGCGCTCCTCGGCGCCGGTGACGAGAGCGCGATCGCGGAGCTCGCGCGTGAGGTCGTCGCCGACGGATTGTCCGTTCGCGAGGTGGAACGCCGGGTGCGCGAAACGGGGCGCGCGCGCCCCAAGAAGCGCGGTGCGTCCGCGGCGAAGAATGGCGCGGAGGCTGGGAGCGCCGAGGTCCGGCGGATCGAGGACCAGCTTCGGAAGCGGTTGGGCACCGACGCCAGGATCGCGCAGACCGGTGGCGAGAAGGGGGAGCTGCGCGTCCCATTCTATAGTGCCGACGATCTCGAGCGATTGTTGGAGATCATCCTGGGCGAGGACCGATCCGCATGAGTCGCAACATCACACCGAGACCGATCAAGGCATCCGGCGCGCGGGACGCGCATGGCCGGATCCTGGATCCCGGTGTGGGGGCGCTCTACGTGCACATGCACCGGGAGAACGGCCTCGCCCACCGTCACTATGTGTTCAAGCCGTGGCAGGTGCGCGTGATGCACGTCATGCTCTCGCGGCCGATGCTCGTGCTCTACTTCATCGGCGTGGTGCTCTGGGGGTACTCCTGGTCGCAGGCGGCACGCGTGCCGTTCCTCCAGTCGGAGATCACGCGCCTCACCCGCGACTCGCAGCGCCTGGACACCCTCTCGGCCGCGCTCGCCGAGGCGCAGGCGCGGTATGACCAGGTGCAGCGGATGCTGGGCGCGGCGACCGCGGAGAAGGCGGGGCTGGCGGACTCGACCCGCCGGCCGCGCGACACGACCCGATCCCCCGCCGGACTCGGCGGGCGCTGATCAACCGAACTCTCGCAGGAAGAGGAGGCAGGGTGGCGATCTTTGGGAAGGAGGAGGGCGCGCGGACGGGTCCACGCGGAGCCGCGAACGAGACCACGCTCTCGATCATCTCGGCCGGCACGACCGTGACCGGGGATGTCGACTGCGGCGGTGTGCTGAAGGTCGAGGGCCGGATCAACGGCGGCGTGCTCCGGGCTCGTCAGGTGATGCTGGCCAAGGAGGGTGCGATCCATGGCGACGTGACCGCGCACGAGGTCGTGGTCGGCGGCGTGATCGATGGCGGCGTGACGGCGAGCGAACGCATCGAGCTGCAGACGACGGCGGTGGTGAATGGCGACATCGCGACGCGGTCGATCATCGTTATGGAGGGCGCCCGGATCAACGGGGCGGTCAAGATGACCGAGCTTTCCCTGGTCGGACGGGACGATGAGTCCCGGAATGTCACCGAACAGCGCCCGGCCAAGAAGAGCCAGCAATAGACCACTAGGGAACCAGCATAGCGCCCAGAAATTTCGGTTGTCCACAGTAATTGTTGGCCACACACCTTTGTTTACTTTCGCGCGTTAAATGTTGCAATATCTCGACTTGTGAGTTGACTTGAGACTTCGCTTCGCTCAGGTGGCACTCGTTATCCACACGCTACTCGCTCTCGCCTCCGGATGCGGGCGGGGCGACGCCGAACACGTTGATGCGTCTGGGTTTCGGGTCGCCCTGTTGACCCCCGGACCAATCTCCGATCAGGCGTGGAACTCGTCCGCCTATCAGGGACTCCTCCGGATCCGCGACTCCATCGGCGCCGAGGTGAGTCACATCCAGACGCGGACGCCCGCGGAATTCGACGAGAACTTCCGCCAGTACGGCGCCAAGGGGTTCTCGCTGGTCATCGGGCATGGCTTCGAGTTCCAGGACGCCGCGCAGCGCGTCGGGCCCGAGTACCCGAGAACGATCTTCGCCACGACGGGCGGCAGCGGCGTCGGTCCGAACATCGCGCCGATGTCGTTCGCGTTCGAGGAGCCGTCGTACCTGGCGGGGATCGCCGCGGCCACCGTCTCGAAGAGCGGCGTCATCGGCACGATCGGCGGCACCGAGCTGCCGCCGGTGCGCGCGAGCTTCCATGCGTTCGCCGAGGGCGCGCGAAGCGTGAACCCGAGAGTCACCGTCCTCGGCGCGTACATCGGGAACTGGGAGGATGCGGGCGCGGGGAAGGAACAGGCACTCGCGCAGATCGCCCGCCGCGCGGATGTCATCTTCCAGAACGCCGACGCCGCGGGCCTCGGCGTCTTCCAGGCGGTCCGCGAATCCAAGGGCGTCTGGGTGATCGGCGCGAACGCGGACCAGAACGGCCTTGCCCCCGCGGTCACGCTCGGATCGGTGGTCATCGACCTCCCGCACGCCTTCCTTCTGCTCGCACGCGAAGTGCAGGAAGGACGGTTCGAGCCGCGCGTGCACCGCTTCGACACCGCGAGCGACGTGGTGCGGTGGACGCCGAATCCGGCGCTCTCCGTGATCCCTGTCGCCACGGCGGCGCGCATCGACAGCCTGCGCTCGCGCATCGCCGCCGGCGAGTTCCGTGTGCCCGAGCCGGCCACGCCCTGAACACCCCCAGCACGCACGACCCGCGATGATCCCAACACCGATCGCGACGATCGTCGCGCACCTCGACGCGCTGCTCGCCGTCCCCGCCACGCCCGACTATCCTCCGGCGCTGAACGGCCTCCAGGTCGGGCATCGCGGCCCGGTCACGCGAGTCGCCGCCGCGGTGGACTGCTCGCAGCGCACCATCGACGAGGCGGCGCGGAGCGGTGCGAACCTGCTCCTGGTGCACCACGGTCTCTTCTGGGGCGGGCTGCAACCGCTCGTCGGCGCCCATGAGTCGCGCGTCCGCGCGCTCTTCGAAGCGGACCTCGCGCTCTACTCGGCCCACCTGCCCCTCGATGCGCACGCGACCCTTGGCAACTCGGCGCTGCTCGCCAAGGAGCTCGGACTCGAGGTGCGCGCGGGCTTCGCCCGCTACGAGCAGATCCACTGCGGCGTGCGCGGCGACGCGGATCTCGCGACCGAGGCGCTCGTCGCGCGCGTGTCCGCGTGGGCCGCGCCCCTCGGCCATCACACGGTGGCGTCGCGCATCCCGGCGGGGCACCGCACCAGACGCTGGGCGATCTGTTCCGGCGCCGGCGCGCAAGCCCTCTCGCTTCGCGAGGCGTACGAGTCCGACGTGGACACGCTGATCGTCGGCGAGGGTCCGCACTGGAGCGCCGTCGAGGCGGAGGAGCACGGGCTCGTGATCGTCTACGCGGGACACTACGCGACCGAGACCCTCGGCGTCCGCGCGCTGGCCGAGCACGTGGGCACGTCCTTCGACCTGCCGTGGACCTTCGTGCACGCGCCGACGGGACTATGAGCGTGGCCGAAGCGCTCGTCCTTCGCGACGTGCGCCGGTCGTTCGGCCCGACCCTGGCGCTCGACGGCGCCACCTGCCGCGTGCGCCGCGGCACCGTGCACGCGCTCCTCGGCGAGAACGGGGCGGGGAAGACCACGCTCATGAACATCGCGTTCGGGCTGGTGCATCCCGATGCCGGCGAGGTGCTCCTGGACGGAGCGCCCCTGCACCTGCGCTCAAGCGCCGACGCGATCGCCGCCGGGATCGGCATGGTGCACCAGCACTTCAAGCTGGTGCGCGCCTTCACCGCGGCGGAGAATGTCGGGCTCGGTGGGCACGGACGCTTCGACGCGCGCGCTGTCGCCGAGCGCATGCGGCGCATCGCGGCCGAGACGGGGCTCGTGGTCGACCCGGACGCGCGCGTGGGCGAGCTCCCGGTCGGGGCACAGCAGCGGCTCGAGATCGTGAAGGCGTTGGCGCATGACGCGCGCCTGTTGATCCTGGACGAACCGACGGCGGTGCTCGCTCCTGCCGAAGGGGACGACCTGCTGCGGTGGCTGCGCCGCTTCCGTGACGGCGGCGGCACCGTGGTGCTGATCACGCACAAGTTGCGCGAAGCGCTCGCGGTGGCGGACGACCTCACGGTACTCCGCCGCGGACGCACGGTGCTCGAGGCCGCGCGCGCCGCCGTGGACGAGGGCGCGATCGTGCGCGCGCTCGTGGGGGACGACGGGCGCGGCGTCGCGTCCTCCACACCGCTCGCCGCGCCGGCGAAGAAGGTGCGCGCTGCCGCGGCGCCCGGCCCGAGCGTGCTCGCACTCGCGAACGTCGGTTACGTGGATGAACGCGGTGTCCAGCGTCTGCGTGGCGCGACGCTCGAGGTGGCCGCGGGCGAGACGCTCGGCGTCCTCGGCGTGGAGGGAGCGGGTCACCGGGAGTTGCTGCGGATCCTCGCGGGGAGGTTGGAGCCGACGACGGGCACCGTGCGCCGGCCAGCGCGCGTGGGATTCATCCCGGAAGACCGGCTGCACGACGCGCTCATCCCGGAGCTGCCCCTGAGCGAGAACCTCGCGCTCGCGGACGCGGGGCAGCTGCGCGGACTGATCGACTGGGACGCGGTCGTGCAGCGCACGGAGGCGCTGATCGGGCGTCACGACGTGCGCGCCAGCGCGCCGACCGCGACCGCGGGCACGCTCTCGGGCGGGAACCAGCAGAAGTTCGTCGTGGCCCGGGAGCGCGCGGTCGCTGTGGAGGCCCTGGTGGCGGAGAACCCGACGCGGGGCCTGGATCTGCGCGCTGCCGCCTCGGTGCGCGCGGGGATCGCCGGGCGCGACGGTGGCGATGGGTCCGCGCGCGCGCCGGCGGTGGTGTTCTACTCGACGGACATCGACGAGGTCCTCGCGGTCGCGGATCGCGTGGTGGTGTGCTTCAATGGCGGGGTGCGCGAGGTGCCGCGCCCGTCGGACCCGGATGACCGCACGCCCTACGCGCGCGCGATGGTCGGCGCCGCCTGATGGACGCGCTGCTCGCACTCTGGGACGGCGCGTTCGGGTCGTCCTACGCGTTCTGGTCCGCGACGCTCGTGCGGGCGACGCCGCTGCTGTTCGTCGGACTCGGGGTCGCGATCGCCTTCCGCGCCAACGTGCTGAACATCGGCGCGGAGGGCCAGCTGCTGGTAGGCGCGATGCTGGCGTCGGTGATGGCGCTCGGCGGCGCGGGGGCGCCACGGCTGCTGGTCGTGCCGGCGATGATGGTGGCCGGTGCCGCGGGCGGCGCCGTCTGGGCCGGCATCGCCGCCTGGCTCCGCCGGCGATTCGGCGTGCTGGAGGTGATCAGCACGATCCTGCTCAACTTCGTCGCGCTCGCGCTGTTGAGCTGGGCGGTGCGCGGGCCGCTGCAGGAGCCGACGGGGGTGTATCCCCAATCCTCCACCTTCCCGCCCTCGAGCCACTGGCCCTTCCTGCTCACCGGGCAGCGTCTGCACCTCGGCTTCGCGCTCGGCGTCGGGCTCGCACTGCTCTCGTGGTTCCTCCTCGCGCGCAGCGCCGCGGGATTCCGGCTCCGGCTCGTGGGCGCGAGCGCGCGGGCGGCGCGGAGCGCGGGTGGGGTCGCGGCCGAGCGCACGATCACCCGGGTGTTCCTGCTGAGCGGGGCCTGCGCTGGCCTCGCGGGAGCCTCGGAGGTGGGGGGCGTGACCTGGGCGCTGTACGAAGGGCTCTCGCCCGGATACGGGTACACCGCGATCGCCGTCGCACTGCTCGCGCGCCTCGATCCGCGCTGGGTGATCGTGAGCGCGGTGTTCTTCGGAGCGCTCGACGCGGGCGCGGCCGCCATGCAGCGGGACGCCGGCGTCCCGTCGGTGGTTGGGCAGGTGATCGTCGCGACGGTGATCCTGCTCGTGCTGGCAAGCGGTGCAGTGCGTGACCGGCTCCCGGGCGCGCGGCCCGGACCCGCCGGGGAGCGCGGCTGATGGAACTCCTCCTGCTCCCGTTCCTCGAGGCGTCGGTACGCACGGCGACGCCGCTGGCGTTCGCCGCGCTCGGCGAACTCGTGACCGAGCGTGCGGGAGTGATCAACCTGGGACTCGAGGGCGCGATCATCGCGGGGTGCCTCGGGGCGCTGGTCGCCGCGGGCGCGGGAGGACCGGCGTTCGGGTTCCTCGGCGGTGCGGCCGCCGGGACCGCGATGGCCGCGCTCTTCGCGCTCTTCGTGATCGCGCTGCGCACGGACCAGATCATCGCCGGCGCGGCGATCACGATGCTCGGCCTCGGGCTCACAGGCACGCTCTATCGCACGCTGTACGGCGCGTCCGGCGCATCACTCTCGGCGCCGACCGTTGTGCCGGTCCCGCTCCCGCTGCTCTCGGATATCCCGGTCGTCGGTCCCGCGCTGTTCGCGCAGACCGCACCGACATATGCACTCTATCTCCTGCTTCCACTGCTCGCGTGGTGGATGTATCGCACGCATGCGGGGCTCGCGCTTCGCGCGACGGGGGAGAGTGTGGAGGCCGCGGTCGCCGCCGGGATCTCGACCACGCGCGTGCGCTGGGCGGCGATCCTCTTCGGCGGGGCGATGGGCGGGCTGAGTGGCGCGACCCTCGTGCTCGCACAGGTGGGCACGTTCAACGAGGGGATGAGTGCGGGGCGCGGGTTCATCGCGATCGCGATCGTCGTGCTCGGCCGCTGGTCCGCGTGGGGCACCGCCGTCGCGTCGCTGGTGTTCGGGGGGGCGTTCGCCCTGCAGTACCTCTTCCAGGCGGCGGGTTGGGATGTACCGTACCCGCTCTTCCTCGGCTTCCCCTACGTGCTCACGCTCTCGCTGCTCGCGCTGCTGCGCGGCCGATCGGCGGCACCCGAGGGATTGGCCAAGGGCTGAGGGTCAACGGCAGACGGCGATCCGACCGCTCCATTCGAGGCGCCAGGCACCCGCGGTCCGCACGACCAGCTCGAGCACGCGATCCGCGGCGCCGTCGGTGCCCACGGTGCCTTCGCGGACGAAGAGGAGCGAGACGCGACCGTCCTCCTCGCGGAGCGCCTCGAGGAACTCGCGCGTGGTGCCGGCCTCCTCGCGTGCGACCTCACGCACGCTCCATCCCTCCAGCAGCGGGTCGCGCACGCCCTGCCGTACACCCGGCGCGGCCACGAGGGTGAACGACTCCTCCAGCGGGCTCGACTCCATGGGGAGCCGGCGCGCGACGTGCGCGACGACCACCGTATCGCCCGAGGCGACCACGACGCGCCAGGCATCCAGCACCACCACGGGAAGGCCGCGGAAGTCGGCGATGCTGGTGTCGCTCGGCAAGGCATCCACGGCACGCGCGATGCGCGCGGCGAGCCGGGCCGAGTCGCGCGTCGCGAGCGCGGCGATCGCACGCGCCGGGAGGCGCACCGCACTGTGCTCGACCTGCTCCACGTTCCAGCGCGCACCCGTGGCCGGGTCACCGCGCAGGCATGCCGTCGCGAGGAAGGCGGGGGCCGGCCCCGCCGCGGCGAGGACCGGAGTCGTGGAGTCGCTCGCGGACCCCACTGGGGGTCGGGCCGTCTCGATGGAGCCGGCAGCGGTTCCCGGTGCGGGCTCGCCGCGGCCGCAGGCGCCGGCGATCACGACACCGATGACACTCGCGAGGAACGCACCGTTCGCGAAGAGGGCCCTCGGTCGGGGCCGTCCGCCGGGCGCGCGCTTCGTCATCGCGAAGGCGGGAGGTAGGGACCTCCCAGGTCCCAGTGCCATGCCTCGCGGCGGACGCCGTCGCGCGGATCCTTCAGCGGATGGAACTGCAGTCGCTCCGGCGGCATCCCCACGCGCCGTCCCCACGCGAGCAGGCGCTCCTTGTCCGACGAGACGAGATGGGCGAGACGGTGTCCCTTCCAGAGATGCCGGTGCAGCCAGAGGCCCCCGCTCATCGCGTGTGTCATCCCCACGCGGCGATCGGTGAACTCCTTCCATTCGAGCATGAGGGCCGCCGGGTCCTTCGGCGGCGGCAGCGGAGGACGCGGCGCAGGCGCCGCGTCACTCACTGACAGGCCACCACTCCCTCGGCAGTCGCGGGCGCGGGCGCGGTGATGAGGCCCGAGAACATCGCGCAGGTGAGCGGATAGGACATCGGATGCGTCGCGATCGCGGACCAGCCGCCGGAGGTCGCCGCGACGATCTGCAGCTGGGTGCCGTTGGTTGTCTTGTAGTTCAGCGCGAGCGTGTCCGTCGTGTACGCCGCGTGCACGAAGAAGTACGACTCCTGCGCGCTCGCGAGGTTGCGCAGGTCCGCCTTGAGGGACGCGGCGTACGCGCGCCCCTTGGTGGACGTGAACTTCGGCACGGCAATCGCCGCGAGGATGCCGATGATCACGACGACGATCAGCAGTTCGATCAGCGTGAAGCCGCGTCGCTTGGCTCGTACCATCTGCGATCCCTTGACAGGGGAAAGATCGGACTCAAGGTCCCGTGATCCAAGTCACAGGATTCGGATACAGCAGTGGCCAGACGCACCACGATCCGACTACTAAGGATGAGCAAAGCACACGCCGAACCGCTGCCTTACCCCTAACACATTGTCCCCCACGCGGTTGGGACGCAAGCCCGGCGGCCGCTCCCCCGCGGACGCCCCGGGCATCCGTCACGGACTGACGCAGGATGCAAGGGCTCTGACGGTTTGAGAACGTCGTCCGGGCGCGTGTTTCAGGCCTTCGCCTCGAGCCAGTTCTTTCCGGAGCCGGTGTCGACCACGAGCGGAACGTCGAGGGCGATGGCCGTGGTCATCTCGCGTTCCACGAGCGTCCGCAGGTGCTCCTCCTCGTGCGGCGGCGCCTCGAAGACGAGCTCGTCGTGCACCTGGAGGAGCATGCGCGACTCCATCGCAGAGTGCTCGAGGGCAGCGTGGATGCGGATCATCGCGACCTTGATCAGGTCCGCCGCGGATCCCTGGATGGGGCTGTTCTGCGCCAGTCGCTCGCCGAAGGCGCGCGTGTTGAAGTTGCGGTCGAGGATCTCCGGGATATAGCGGCGCCGGCGGAAGATGGTCTCGACGTAGCCGCGCGTACGCGCCTGCTCCACGGACCCGTCGAGCCAGCGGCGCACGCCGGCGAAGCGCTCGAAGTAGGTCTCGATGAAGGCCTTCGCCTCGGCGTGCTCCACGTGCAGCTGGCGCGAGAGCGCGTGCGCCCCCTGGCCGTAGATCGTGGCGAAGTTGATCGTCTTCGCGCGCGCGCGCATCTCGCCGGTCACTTCGTCGAGCGGCACGCCGAAGATCACGCTCGCCGTCTGTCGGTGGATGTCGCCGCCCGCGCGGAACGCCTCGACGAACGCGGCGTCGTGCGAGAGGTGTGCGAGGAGCCGCAGCTCGATCTGCGAGTAGTCGGCTGCGAGCAGGCGCCACCCCGCGCGCGGGATGAAGCCGCGCCGGATGTCCTTCCCGAGTTCGCGGCGGATCGGGATGTTCTGGAGGTTCGGGTCGCTCGAGGAGAGGCGGCCGGTGCTCGCCACCGTCTGGTTGAACGAGGTGTGGAGGCGGCCGGTGCCCGGATTCACGAGCACCGGGAGCGTGTCGAGGTAGGTGTTCTCCAGCTTCGCGAGCTCGCGGTACTCCATCAGCAGCTCGGGGAGCACATGCCCCTCCTCGGCCAGCTCCTGCAGCACGCTCGCGTCGGTGCTGGGGCCGGTCGCCGTCTTCTTCTTCACCGGCAGCCCGAGCTTCTCGAAGAGGATCGCGCGCAGCTGCGGGTTGGAGGCGACGTTGAACTCCTCCCCCGCCTCCTGGAAGATCTGCTGCTCGATCTCGCCGCGGGCCGCCTCGAAACGCGCCTTCAGCGAGTGGAACCAGGGCACGTCGATCGCGATGCCGGTCCACTCCATCTCCGCGAGCACCTCGACGAGCGGGAGCTCCACCTCGCGCAGCAGCGCCCCCGCCTCCTGCTCGGTGAGTCGCGGCTCGAGCACCTGCCGGAGCCGCAGGGCGACGTCGCTGTCGGCGCTCGAGTAGTCGCACGCCGCCGGGATCGGCACCTCGTCGAAGGGGACCTGCTGCTTCCCCTTGCCGCAGAGCTCGTCGTAGCCGGTCATCGCGATGCCGAGGCTCTCGACGGCGAGGGCGTCGATCGCGTGCGACCGGCGGCTGGGGTCGAGCACGTAGCTGGCGAGCATCGAGTCGAAGTCGAGGCCGCGCAGCGTGACGCCCGCGCGGCGCAGCACGAGCAGGTCGTACTTGGCGTTGTGCGCCGTCTTCCGCACCGTCGGGTCCTCGAGCAGTGCGCGGAGGGGCGCCATCGGTTCCGAGAGGAGCGGCGGGAGGTTCACGACGGGGTACTCGCGCTCGGCCAGCAGCTGCGCCGCGATGGAGCCGGGCACGGACGTCTTGCGCGCCTTCTTCGGCTTGGCCGCCGGCGCGTCGCCGAGGGCGAGCCCGACCTGCGCGTCGCGCGGGAGCACGTGCGCGAAGGGGAGGTACCAGGCTTTGCCCGGTGCCGTCGCGACCGAGATGGCGACGAGGTTCGCGCGGAGCGGCGTGATGATCGGCGGCGCGTCGGCGTCGAGCACGGTCTCGGTGTCGACGGCGATCATCCCCGCCGCGCGCGCCTCCGCGATCATCGTCGCCACGAGCGCCGGGGTGTCGGCCACGCGATAGTCGGTCGGGACGGCGGCGGGTGTGCCGGGCACCGAGGACGCCGCGTGACCGGCGCCCGAGTCCCCGGCCGCGGCGTCCTCGCCCGCGCCGTCTTTGCCCGCGGCGCGCGGCGCGCCCTTCCTCCCTCCGGACGCCGGTGGCGCGCCCCCCTCGGCCTGCACCGCCGCCGCGCGCGCGGCGCTGTTGAACTCGAGCTCCACGAACAGGTCGCGCAGCGCGGCCCAGTCGGGCGGGTCGAGGGTGAGGGACTCGGGGTCGAGCGTCACCGGGAGGTCATACTGCAGCGTCACCAGCCGCTTGGAGAGCCGTGCGGCGTCGATCTGCTTGGCGAGGGCGTTCCGGGTGCGCGTCGGCTCGATCTCGTCGACGTGCGCGATCATCTCCTCCACCGTGCCGTACTGCTCGACGAGCGCGAGCGCGCCCTTGGCGCCGATCCCCTTCACCCCCGGCACGTTGTCCGCGGTGTCGCCCACCAGCGCGAGGTAGTCCACCACGCGCTCGGCCGGCACGCCGAGCCGCTCGTGCGCGTTCTCCTCGCCGTACCACTTCTCGACGGTGCGGCCGGGCGGACCGTGCCAGGGGTTGAGGATCCAGATGCGCGGGCGGACCAGCTGGAGCAGGTCCTTGTCCCCCGACACCACGCAGACCTCGAACTCGCGCGCCGCACCCTGCAGCGCGAGCGTCGCGATCACATCGTCGGCCTCGTACCCCTCGAGTTCGATGGTCGGGATGCGGTACCCGGCGAGGATCTGCTGGACGCGCTCGAGCCCGGTGTCGAAGTCCTGCTGCTCCTCCTCCGCCAGCGCGACGCGGTTCGCCTTGTACTCCTCGAGCAGCTCGTCTCGGCCGGAGGCGCCGGCGTCGTTCACCCATCCCAGGTAGTCCGGCTTGTGCTTCTCGATCAGGCGGCGGAGGAACTCGCTGACCCCCTTCGCCATCCCGGTGTTCTCGCCGCGCGCGTTGCGGAGCGGCGCGCCGCCCCCGAGGGCGTGGAAGGCGCGGTAGATGAGCGCGTAGCCGTCGATCAGGTAGAGGCGTGGCCTGCCGGGCATCGTCATGCGGGTAAGCTACGCCGGCAGGAGAGCCCATGCCGCGAGGCCCGCCGCGGCAGCGACGCGCAGGTTGTCGTCGACGATCGCGCGCGGACGCTCCGCGATCGCGGCGGCGGTCCCGATGGCGATCGCGGATGCGACCGACGCGGAGATGAGCCACCAGGCGCCGGCCGCCGAGACGACCAGGCACGCGGCCGATCCCGTCCACGTCTTCCGTCCGCCGTCGCGCGCGGCGAGGCGCCCCGTGATCGACGCGAGTCCGTCCCCCATCGCGGCCGCCCACATCGCGACCACCGCCGCGGGCGCGGGAAGGAGGAGCGCGGCACCGAGCATCGCGAGCGCGAGCCAGGTGGCGCCGGTGAG
>CAZHAG010000032.1:17265-22584 GCA_964529705.1 uncultured Gemmatimonas sp.
GCCGCTCACTTCAGCCGACGGCGATACTCCTGCTCGAACCGCGTCTCGCTGCTCTGGGTGAGGCGCCACCGTCCGGTCCCGGTCTGGTCGTAGAACACGAGCTGCAGGTTGAGCGCCTGGTACTCCCAGACCTGCTGCCGTCCGCGCTGGAAGTCCGCGCCCGGGGGCTCGAGCAGCACGTCGGGCTCGCCGAGCGTGATGAAGACGCGTCCTCGGTCGGTCATCCACCCCGGTGAGGTCTCCTCGCGAAAGCGGCCGTTGGCGCGCACGAGGCTCGCGAAGTAGCGTCGCAGGTCCTCGTGGATCGCGGTGTTCGGGTCGCCGTCCGTCTCCCGCACGAACTCCGCCCACGCCTCCGGACGCTGCTCGGGCTCCGCGCTGCGGAGCCGCTGGATGCGGTAGGGCGCGGCGAAGTGCCGCAGGTAGCTCAGCATGTCGTCGTAGGAGGCGATCGGCAGGTCGTCGCCGAACCCCACGAACACGTAGGTCGAGGAGGAGTCCGAGGTGCCCGGATGCACGAAGGTCAGCTCGCCCACCCCGATCCCGATTCGCGAGAGCGGGACCTGCACGACCCCCGACACCATGTTCCCGCGGCGCGGCAGCTCCACCGGCTCGCTCCAGAGCACGCGCCCGTTCTCGTTCCGCACGCGGAGCTCCGCCGGCGACGCGGCGGCCCCGTAGCCCTCGACGTACACCAGGAAGGTGGAGTCGCGCGCGGCCGTCGCGGTGCCCCGTGGGCTCAACAGGAGCTCCGGGAGCGAGTCGCGCGTGCTTCGCGGACTCACGCTCGTGATCGGCATGGGCGACGAGAAAGTCCCGTCCCCGAGCCGGGGGGCGCGTACGGTGATCCGCTGCTCCGCGGTGCGCGAACTCTCCTCGTCGCGCACCGCGACGGTGATCCCGTACTCCCCCGGTGCGACGTCGAGGATCTCCTGGTAGAGCAGGCTCTCGTCGGTACGCCCCGTCTCGCGGAAGGAGCCGACGATCACCTCCTCCGTGCTCTCCGTGCGCCGCACGAGCTGGCCCTCCCGCTCGACGACGATCAGCACCGTGTAGCGCGCCCGGAAGCGGTTGTCCGACTCGCGCGCGAAGCGGAGGGTGCCGTTGGCGAGCGAAAGTCCCACGACCATGTGCGTGGTGTCCGGCACCGCGCTCGCGAGGAACGCGACGCGGCCGAGCAGGGGGAACGGGGCGCCGTTCGCGATCAGCCCCATCTGGCGGTAGAGTGGTGTCGCGTCGAACGTCGGCGCGGAGGATGCGCGCTGCACCGAGGGCGCGGGCGGGCCGCCCGCGGGGGCGTTCGGGCGCCCACAGGCGGCGAGCAGCAGTGCCAGTGCCAGGGTCGCCGCTCGTGCGATGCGATTCGGTCGGGTGGAGGCGGGCAGGGACATCGGCTCCGAGGTGGGGGTCGCGCGCCTGCGGCGCGACAACGCCTAATCTACCCCGCAACGCCGAGCGCGGTCATTCGGCCACTTCGCTTGCCCCGGGTCGTCCCGCTCGGTAGCTTCGCCGCGTGTCTCGCGATCCCCTCGTCGGAACGACTCTGGCCGGTTACACCCTCCTCGACCGGGTCGGCGAGGGGGGCACCGCGACGGTCTATCGCGCCGAGCACGCGACCCATGGCTCCGTCGCACTGAAGGTCCTCCGCGAGAAACTGCGCCAGGACCGCACCGCGGTCGCCCGGTTCGTGCGCGAGGCGAGCTTCGGCACGCGCGTCACGCACCCCAACGTGATCCGCACCATCCAGACGGGCGAGGATGGCGGGCTCCCCTTCCTCGTGATCGAGTGGGCGCAGGGCGAGCTCCTCGAGAACTACGCCAAGCGGAACGCCCCCTTCCCGCCGGACGAGGTGGCCACGGTCGTCACGCAGATCGCCGGTGCGGTGTACGCGGCGCACGCGGTGGGCATCGTGCATCGCGACCTGAAGCCCGACAACCTGATGTACGACCACGACTCGCGCACGGTGAAGCTGCTCGACTTCGGGATCGCGACTGCGACCGACGTGACGCCGGACCAGCGGCTGACCCGCGCCGGGTTCTTCGTGGGCACCCTGATGTACGTCGCCCCCGAGGCGCTCTCCGGCGAGGTCGTCTCCCCCGCCGCCGACCAGTACTCGCTCGCGACCATGGCGTACCTCTTCCTCACGGGCACGCTGCCCTACACGGCGAAGAGCCCGCGCGAGATGTTCACGCAACTCCTCTCACAGCCGCCCATCCCGCTCAACAAGGCGAAGCCCGACCTCCAGTACTCGGCGGCCGTCGAGGCGGTGGTGATGAAGGGACTCGCGAAGGAGCCGACCGCGCGCTACCCGGACGTGAATGCCTTCGCGGCCGCGCTCGCCGAGGCGCTCGAGTCCCCGTTCCCCGAGGAATCGCCGAGCGCGGGGCTCCTGTCGAAGATGAAGGGACTCTTCGGCCGCTAGGGCCGGGCGGGATCCGCCGGCAGCCAGCAGGTGAAGGTCGCCCCGCCCCCGAGCGTGCTCTCGAGCGTGATGTCGCCGTCGAGCAGCCGCGCCAGCCGCCGCGTGATCGAGAGCCCGAGGCCGGTGCCGCGCCGCTCCGAGTCACCGCGCGAGCCCGCGCTCACCTGCTCGAACTCCTGGAAGATCCGCGCGTGGTCCTTCTCAGCGATCCCGATCCCCGTGTCCACCACCTGCAGCGCGATCCACGCGCCGCCGGAGGCAAGGAGCGGCCGGTCCGCCGCCGTGCGCACGAACTCCGTCACCGCCCCGTCCGGGACGTAGGTCGCGCGCACCGTGATCCCTCCCTGTGCCGTGAATTTCACCGCGTTGCCCAGGAGGTTCACGAGGATCTGCCGCAGGTGCGTGGGGTCGGTGCTCACGCGCGGCAGCGTCGCCGGCACCTGGAGCGAGAGCGCGAGCCCCTTCTCGATGATCAGCGGCTCGACCTCGCTCGCCACGTCGATCACGAAGGCGCGGAGCGAGAGCGGCTCGCGGTGCACCTCGAGCCGGCCGGCGGAGAGGCGCGCGAGGTCGAGGATCTGGTCCACCAGCGCCTGCAGGTGGCCGGCCGAGGCCTGGATGCGCTCCACCGGCCCGACCATGCGCGGCCCGAGCTCGCCGTACGACCCGTCCTGCAGCAGGTCCACG
Organism: uncultured Gemmatimonas sp.; assembly: GCA_964529705.1. Classification (GTDB taxonomy): domain Bacteria; phylum Gemmatimonadota; class Gemmatimonadetes; order Gemmatimonadales; family Gemmatimonadaceae; genus Pseudogemmatithrix. The sequence continues at coordinate 20,375 of CAZHAG010000032.1, forward strand.
AACCCCACGATCGCGGCGAGGGGCGTGCGCAGCTCGTGCGAGACGTTCGCCAGGAACTCCGACTTCGCGCGGTTCGCGCGCGCGAGCTCGAACGAGAGGTGTTCGAGCTCCGCGCTGCGGTCCTTCAGGCGCCGGCGCTGCGCCCGCTCGTAGAGCAGGAACGCGGCGAGCCCCAGCGCGACCACGATCGCGATCACCCAGATGAGCATCGCCGCCTCATTGACCCGTCATTCACCGCGCGATAGCCTCACCGCCATGGACCCCCACTCCCGCCTGCTCGACCTCCTCGCCCAACGCAGCGCCCGGCGCGGCGCCTTCACTCTCGCCTCCGGCCGCCAGTCCGACCTCTACATCGACTGCCGGCCCACGACGATGCACCCCGAGGGACTCTCGCTCATCGGTCCGCTCGGCCTGCACGCGATCGGCGAGCGCGGGTGGCGCCCCGATGCGATCGGCGGCCTCACCCTCGGCGCGGACCCGGTCAGCTACGCGATCGCGTACGCGAGCCAGCTCGCCGGCATCCCGATCCGCGCCTTCACCGTGCGGAAGGAAGCGAAAGCGCACGGCACAGGCAAGGTGATCGAGGGTGCGTTCGAGTCGGGCGATCGCGTCGTCGTCGTCGAGGACGTGATCACCACCGGCGGTTCGGCGCTTCGCGCCGTGGAGTCGGTGCGCGCGGCGGGGGGCACCGTGGTGGGCGTCCTCGCCGTGGTGGACCGCGAGGAGGGCGGGCGCGAGGCGATCGAGGCCGGGGGCCTCGAGGTGCTCACGCTGGTGCGCGCGTCGGAGATCGTCGCGCGCATGTGAGCCGCGGCACGCGCTTCGGAGATCGCTGCGCTTAGCCCGTGCGCGAGAAGTGCGCCGGCCGTCGCTCCCGCACGCTCGGCGGCGGTCTCATCCCCGGACGCACGGCCAGCGGCGAGAGCGTCCGCAGTGCCGCCGCATGCGGCCGCACGAGCTCCGCGAGCAGGCGCTCCAGCATCCGCGGGGCGTCGAGTTGCCGCCGGAACTCCCCCGCCGTCATCCCCAGCACCGTCTGCACGTGCCGCCCGAAACTCTGCGGCGAGGAGTACTCGAGGGCGTTCGCGACGTCCGCGATCGAATGGCCCGGGTCCGCGAAGAGCCGCGCCGCCCGCAGCAGGCGGGCGAACGCGAGGTAGCGCTTCGGCGACGGGAGGCGCGCGCGGAAGAAGCGGCTCATCAGCGTGCTCGGCAGCACCCCCATGCGGGTCGCCAGCGCGCGCACGGTGCCCACCCGGTCGCTGGCGGTGAGGAGCGCGTCGAAGAAGCGCCAGCAGTCCGGCGTGACCTCGCCGAGCTCCGCGCGGATCGCGGCCAGCGCCTGTCGGTCGACCTCGAGCGTCGCCTCCGCCCCGAGGAGGTGGCGCAGGCGGCTCCATCCCGCCGCCGATCGGACGTCGATGATCTGCGTGACGCCCGCGTTGCCGAGCTGGAGGAGCGACTCGGCTGTCGCTGGCTCCGTGCCGAGGAGCGCGACGGTGGGGACCGAGGGGAACTCGCGCACGACGGTCGCGGTCCGGCGGTCCGCCTGGCGGCCGCAGCGCACCACCGAGAGGAGCACGGCGCTCACGCGCCGGCGCTTGAGATCGTCGAGCGCGTCCGCGACCGTCTCGCGGTGGATCGCCTTGTAGAGGCCGGCGCCGGCGGCGTCCACACGCGCGCGCTCCTCCGGATCGAGCACGGTGATCACGGGTGCGGTGAGCGGGCGCGGCACGAGCGTCATGGGAAGCCCCGGCGTGGACGTGGCGTGGTCCTGGCGGTCACGGTGACCGGACGCCAAGGTGTGGCGCGCCGGTCACGGTCCCGTCACACTCGGCGCGAGCGCGCGCGCGGGAGGTCATCACGGCGCTCCGCCGCCGGCATATATTCCATGCTCGGTTCCGCCGGACGGTCGCGTCGCAGGGTGACCTGCGCCGAGGAAAGTCCGGGCTCCTTGGACACGCTGCCAGGTAACGCCTGGGCACGCCGCGAGGCGTGACGGACAGTGCCACAGAGAACAGACCGCCTTCGTCCTCGTGGCGGAGGTAAGGGTGAAACGGTGGGGTAAGAGCCCACCGCGTCCGTGGTGACACGGGCGGCACGGCAAACCCCTGCGGGAGCAAGGCCGAATAGGCGGCGAGCAGCAGTCCTCTGCGATCAAGACGCCGCGGGTTGGCCGCTAGAGTGCACGGGCGACCGTGCGCCGAGAG
>CAZHAG010000033.1:0-16274 GCA_964529705.1 uncultured Gemmatimonas sp.
CTCGCCCGTCACATCGTGACGGAGCGGCTGAACCTCGGTCCGCACGCGGTGTTTCCCGAGTCGGGTGGGAAGTCGGTGGCCGATGTGCTCCTCGCGGTCCACCGCTCGTACCTCCCGATCCTCCGGCCGGTGCTCGATCGCGTGCACGCGATGGCGCACATCACCGGGGGCGGGATCCCGGGGAACCTCGACCGGGCGCTGCCGCCGCACCTGGACGCGGTGGTGGAGATGGCCTCGTGGGAGATCCCGTCGCTCTTCCGCGTGCTGGAGGCGGCAGGGAAGGTGGAGCGCGCGGAGATGTACCGCGCGTTCAACCAAGGTGTTGGCATGATTGTGATTACGGACACATCCGGCGCCTCCGCCGTACGTGACCTCGCGGGGAAGGCCGGCGTCGATAGTTGGATCATCGGTCACACCCGTCCCGGCACCGGACGGGTCCAACTCGTCTAACCCCGGAGTCGTTCCCCATGCGTCGCATCCTCGCCGCATCCGCCATCCTCGCCGCCGTCGCCCTTCCCGCGGCCGCCCAGAATCCCAACTGCGCCAGCGCCACCACGACCACGGCGGACGCCTGCGAGAAGGCGACCGACCTGTTCAACTACATGATGCCGCAGCTCGGCACCTCGCTCGTGGGCGGCAGCCACACGCTCGGCGTCGGGACCACCCTCGGCGGGTTCCCGCACTTCGCCATCGCGCTGCGCGGCAACGCGATCATGGGTGACGTGCCGGATCTCGGGACCATCAACGTCTCGATCGCGGGACGGCAGTCCTCGAACATCGACACCAAGAGCCAGTTGCTCGGCCTGCCGGGCGTGGACTTCGCGCTCGGACTCTACAAGGGCTTCCCGCTCGGGGTCACCCGCGTCGGTGGTGTGGACCTCATCGGCAGCGTCACCTACATCCCGGATGTCGACTCGGACGAGGTGACGATCGCGACGGATGGCGGCTCCACCAAGATCGGCATCGGTGCGCGCGTCGGGCTCCTCGAGCAGTCGCTGATCGTGCCCGGCGTCTCCTTCTCGTACCTCGTGCGCGACCTCCCGACGCTCACCATGGCCGCGTCCGCCGGCAACGCGGACTTCACCATCTCCGACTTCTCGGTGAAGACGAAGTCCTGGCGGCTCGCCGCGCAGAAGAACCTCATGATCTTCCAACTCGGCCTGGGCGTCGGGCAGGACACCTACGAGTCGGAGGCCGCGGTCGCGATCAGCGGCGTCGGGGCGATGAACACGGCCGTTGCGCAGGAGATGACGCGCACCACCATGTACGGTTCCGTCGGCTTCAACCTCCTGGTCGCGAAGATCGTGGGTGAGGTGGGGCAGGTGAGCGGTGGCGACATCTCCACCTTCAACAACTTCTCCGAGGCGGCCGACAAGTCCCGGCTCTACGGCTCGGTCGGTATCCGCTTCAGCTTCTGACCGAGGCAGACTCCCCCCTCTCCCCGCCACCCGCCCCGCACGACGGGGCGCGGATGCGCCGCGCGCTGCTGCTCGCGCGGCGCGGCTGGGGCCGGACGGCGCCGAACCCCCTGGTCGGCGCCGTCGTCGTTCGCGACGGCAAGACCGTCGGCGAGGGGTACCACACGGAGTTCGGGGGCGCGCACGCCGAAGTGAACGCACTGGCCGAGGCGGGGGAGCGGGCGCGCGGGGCCGATGTCTATGTCACGCTCGAGCCCTGCGCGCACCAGGGCAAGACGCCCCCCTGCGTGGACGCGCTGATCGCCGCGGGGGTCGGGCGGGTGGTGGTCGCCGCACGGGACCCCAATCCCGTGGCCGCCGGCGGCATCGCCAGGCTGCGTGCCGCGGGGATCGCTGTCACGGAGTCTGTGGAGCGGCAGGCGGCCGAGGACCTCAACGCCCCGTTCCTCTTCGCGCAGCGGGAGCCCGCGAGGCCGTTCATCACGCTCAAGCTCGCGATCTCGCTCGATGGGATGCTCGCCTCGGCCGACCGGAGCCAGCGGTGGCTCACGGGGGAACGGGCCCGGCGGCACGTGCACCGGCTGCGGGCCGGCGTGGATGGCGTGGCGGTGGGGATCGGCACCGCCCTGGCAGACGACCCCGCGCTCACGGTGCGCAGCGGGCGTCGCCCGCGCGTGGCGCCACGACGCATCGTATTCGACCCCAGTGCGCGCCTCCCGACCGTGAGCAAGTTGGCTCGGACGGCGCGCAAGGTGCCGACCTGGGTCATCGCCGACGCGCCGGATGCCGGGCGGTGTGAGGCGCTGGACCGCGCGGGGGTCCGCGTCCTCTCCGCCTCGGGACTCGGGGCCCAGCTGGCGGTGCTCCGGCGTGCGGGGATCCACCACCTGCTCGTCGAGGGGGGGGCGGGGATGGCGGGAGCCCTCCTGAGCGCCGGTTCCGTGGATCGACTCATTATCTTTCAGGCGCCGGTCCTGCTCGGGGCCGGGGCACTGCCCGCGTTCGGGTCGGTGTCGTTGGGCTCGGGGTTCCCCGAGCGGTGGCGGGTGATCGAGCATCGGATGTTCGACGACGATGCGATGGTCGCCTATGCGCCGCTCCCGGCACCGGGCCGCTGATTCCACTCTCGCGCCCACGCGCATGTTCACGGGACTCATCACCGCCGTCGGGGAGATTCGCGAGGTGTCCGACACGGACGCCGGGCGCGAACTCGTCGTGGCCGCCCCCTACGAGGGGGTGGCCACAGGTGAGAGCATCGCGGTGAACGGGGCCTGCCTCACGGTGCGCGCCTGCGAGCGCGGGTGGTTCCGCGTGGCCGCGGTGGTCACGACGGTCGGTCGCACCACGGTCGCGGGGTGGCGGGTCGGTACGCGGGTGAACCTCGAGAGAGCGCTCGCGGTGGGCGACCGGCTCGGCGGTCACATCGTGCAGGGCCATGTCGACGGGGTCGGCCGGGTCTCCGCGGTGGAGCGCCACGGGGACGCGCTGCTGATCGACATCGAGGTGCCCGCCGAGGTGGATGAACTCCTCGTGCCCCTCGGGAGCGTGGCGGTCGATGGCGTCAGCCTGACGGTCAACGCGCTCCCCCGGCCCGGCGTGCTGCAGCTCTCCCTGATCGAACACTCCCTCCGCCACACCACGCTCGGGGCGCTGCGCACCGGCGACCCGGTGCAGCTCGAGGCGGACATCCTTGCGAAGTACCTCAAGCGCCTCGCGGCGCCCCTCCTGGCCAACTGATGACGTTCGGCACCATTGAGCAGGCCCTCGCAGACTTGAAGGCGGGGAAGTTCCTCGTCGTCGCCGACGATGAGGATCGCGAGAACGAGGGCGACCTCATCTGCGCCGCGGAGTTCATCACGCCGCAGATGGTCAACTTCCTCATGCGCGCCAAGGGGATGATCTGCGTGGCGCTCACCCCGGAGCGGGTGACGCAACTCGGCCTCGCGATGATGGGGGACGAGAACACCGACGCGCTCCGCACGGCCTACACCGTCACGGTGGATGGTGCGCCGAAGCATGGCGTGACCACGGGGATCAGCGCGAGCGACCAGGCGACGACCATCCGCCTGATGGCGGCGCCCGCCACGCATCCGAGCGACCTTCGGAGGCCGGGGCACGTGCATCCGCTCCGCGCGCGCGAGGGCGGTGTGCTCCAGCGCGTGGGACACACGGAGGCGGCGGTGGACCTGATGCGCCTCGCGGGTCTCCAGCCGGCAGGGGTCATCTGCGAGATCCTCACCGAGGAGGGGGCCTCCGCACGGCGCCCCGACCTGGAGGCGTTCGCCGAGCAGCACGGCCTCACGCTGATCACGGTCGCGCAGCTGGTGGCGTACCGCCTCCAGAACGAGCGCCTGGTGCACCGCGAGGCCGAGGTGCGGCTCCCCACCGAGTTCGGGGACTTCCGCCTGGTGGGCTACCGGAACGACGTGGACGACCACGAGCACGTGGCCCTGGTGTACGGCGACGTCACCGACGGCGAGGAGGTGCTCGTCCGGATGCACTCCAAGTGCCTCACTGGGGACACCTTCCATTCGCTGCGATGCGACTGCCATTGGCAGCTGCGTGAGGCGATGCGCCTGGTGGTGGAGGCGGGGCGAGGCGTGATCGTCTACCTCGACCAGGAGGGGCGAGGGATCGGGCTGCTGAACAAGCTGAAGGCGTATGCCCTCCAGGATGCCGGCGCGGACACGGTGGAGGCGAACGAGCGGCTCGGCTTCGCCCCGGATCTCCGCAACTACGGCATCGGCGCGCAGATCCTGCTCGATCTCGGGCTCCGGTCCATCCGGCCGATCACGAACAACCCCAAGAAGCTCGTGGGGCTCGAGGGGTACGGCCTCCGCCTCGGCGAGCGCGTGCCGATCATCTCGCCCTCGACCAGCGAGAACGCCGAGTACCTCGAGACCAAGCGCACGAAGCTCGGTCATCTCCGGGCGATCTGATGCCGGAGTTCATCGGGGAGCCGACCGGCGCCGGGCGCCGGGTGGTCGTCGTCGCGGCGCGCTTCAACACGCTGGTGACGGAGAAGCTCGTGGAGGGCGCGGTGGACTGCTGCGTGCGGCACGGCACCGCCTTCGAGGACATCGACATCGTCTGGGTGCCCGGGGCGTGGGAGCTCCCGGCCGCGCTCGCCAAGTTGCTCATGACCGAGCGCTACGACGCCGCGATCGCGATCGGAGCGGTGGTGCGGGGCGAGACCCCGCACTTCGACTTCGTCGCGGGGGAGGCGTCGCGCGGGCTCTCGGCGCTGCAGGGGGAGTTCGGCGTGCCGGTGGGCTTCGGCCTCCTCACCACCGACACCATGGAGCAGGCCACGGCGCGCGCGGGCGGCGCGCATGGCAACAAGGGGTGGGACGCGGCGCTGGCGGCGCTCGAGATGGCCGACCTCTTCGCACGGCTCGACCTCGCCGAGGGGGACGGGGACGATGCCGGCACGCGTTGAGACGCGGGGCCGCTCCCGGGCCCTGCAGGCGCTCTACGCATGGGACGTGCGCGGCGCCACCGCGGACCTCCCGCGCATCGCCACGCTCGTCTGGGACGACCTCGCGATCCCGCCGGACGAGCGCGCCTTCGCCGAGGCGCTCGTCGCGCTGATCGCCGCGGAGCGCGCGGGGATCGACGCCGACCTCTCCGAGGTCACCACCAACTGGCGGCTCGAGCGGCTCGGCCACATCGAGCGCTCGGTGCTGCGCCTCGCGGCCGCCGAGCTCCTGCAGGGAGGCACGCCGCCGCGCGTCGTGATCCAGGAGTGCGTGCGGCTCGCCGAGCGCTACGGCTCGTCGCAGAGCGCGCGGTTCGTGAACGGGGTGGTGGACGCCCTCGCCCGTCGGATGGGACGCCTCAATTGAAGCTGCTCGCGGTCAACTGGCAGGACATCGACAACCCGCTCGGCGGTGGCGCCGAGACGCACCTGCACGAGATCCTCGACCGGCTCGCGGCGTGGGGGCACGAGGTGGTGCTGCTCTGCGGCGGGTGGGCGGGGTGTCCGCCGCGTGCGGAGCGGAACGGGGTGGAGATCCATCGCGTGGGCACGCGCCAGACCTTCGCGCTCCACGCGCGCCGTTACTGGGAGCGGGAGCTCAAGGGGCGCGGATTCGACGTCCTCTACGAGGACATCAACAAGGTCCCCCTCTACACCACCCGGTGGGGTGCGCGCCGCGTGGTGGCGGTGGTGCCGCACCTCTTCGGCGGCGCGGCGTTCCAGGAGCTGAATCCCATATTGGCCACCGCCGTCTGGCTCTCCGAGCGGCCGTTGCCTCGGATGTACCGGGACGTGCCCTTCCAGGCGATCAGCGAGAGCACGGCCGATGACCTCGTGGCGCGCGGCCTGCGGCGCGAGCAGGTGGCGGTGATCCCGCCCGGCGTCTCGTTCGACCACTACACGCCCGACCCCGGCGCACGCGCGCCGCACCCGACCTTCGCCTACCTCGGCCGGCTCAAGAAGTACAAGGGCGTGGACCTCGTGATCCGGGCGTTCGCGCGCGTGCGGCACCCGGAGGCGGTGCTGGAGATCGCGGGCGCGGGGGACCATCGCCCGGCGCTGGAGGCGCTCGTCGCCTCGCTTGACCTCGGTGCGCGCGTGCGGTTTCTTGGCTTCGTGAGCGAGGCGGAGAAGCTCGCGCTGCTGCGCCGCTCCTGGGCGGTGGCGCTCGCGTCGCCCAAGGAAGGGTGGGGCCTCACGAACGTCGAGGCGGAGGCGTGCGGGACCCCCGTGGTCGCGTCCGACTCGCCCGGCATCCGGGAGTCGGTGCGTCGCGGGGAGACGGGATTCCTCACGCCGCACGGCGACATCGCGGCGATGGCGGAAGCGCTCGACCGACTGGCCGCATCGCCCGCGCTCGTGGCGTCCATGGGACGCCAGGCGCGGGCCTTCGCGGAGACGTTCACCTGGGACCGCTGCGCGCGCGCGACCGAGGCGCACCTGCTCCAGGCCATCAACCCCGGAGGGTAGGACCCTTGGACATCCACGTGCACGAGCACCATGCGAGGATCTCGGCCGCGATGCGCAAGCGCGCCGAGCGGCTCGTCGTGAAGGCCGCCGAGCGCATCCCGCGCGTGGTGTCGGCGACGATCCACTTCGAGCAGGACGGCCCGGTGCGGCGCGTGACGATCGCGATGCACGCGCCGCGGCACCATGACCTGATGGGCCGCGCGGAGGGGCGGTACTTCGGGCCCGCCCTCGTGACGGCGCTGGCGCGCGTGAAGTCGCAGGCGTCGAAGGAGAAGCGCGGCCTGGGCAAGGGGCGTGCGAAGGTGCGGGCGCGCAGCCGCGTGCGCGCGGACCGCTGACCGCGCGACCCGACCATGGCCGCGATCACCATCGGTGAGTTCGCCGACCGCGCGAAGGACCTGCTCGAGCTCGAGGTCATGGGGAGCCCGGACGGGCTCTCACGCGAGGTGCCGTCGGCCGACGCCTCGGGACCGGGCCTCGTGCTGGCGGGTTACACCGGCCGCTTCGTGCACCAGCGGCTCCAGGTGTTCGGCGAGACGGAGATCAGCTACCTGCGCTCGCTCGCGGCGCCCGAGCGGGCGCGGATCTTCGCGAGCTACTTCGCGTACCCGATCCCCTGCGTGATGGTGACCAAGGGCCTCGAGCTCCCGGAGGGGATGGAGCGCGCGGCGACGGAGGCGGGCGTGGCGATCCTCCGCTCCCGGCTCAAGACGCAGGAGTTCTACCATCGCATCACGCCCCTGCTCGAGGACATCTTCGCGCCCTCGGTCTCGCTGCATGGCTCGCTCGCGGACGTCTACGGCGTCGGCCTCCTGTTCACGGGCGCGAGCGGCATCGGCAAGTCGGAGTGCGTGCTCGACCTCGTCGAGCGGGGCCACCGCCTCGTGGCGGACGACCTCGTCATCACCAAGCGGCGCGGCACCGACGTGCTGATCGGGGCGGGGCACCCGCTGCAGCGCCACTTCATGGAGATCCGCGGCGTTGGCCTGATCGACGTGCGCTCGATCTTCGGCGTGCGCGCGGTGCGGCAGCAGAAGCGGATCGAGGTGATGGTCGTCCTGCAGGCATGGAAGGAGGGGATGGTCGTCGAGCGCACCGGCCTCGACACGGACACGGCCAACATCCTCGGCGTCGAGATCCCGCGGATCACGGTGCCCCTGAACCCGGGGAAGAACATCACCGTGGTGGCCGAGGTGATCGCGATGAACCACCTCGTGCGCTACAGCGGGGAGGACCCGGCGGCCGCGTTCAATGAACGGCTCAAGGGCCACCTGCGGAAGAAGACGGACCTGCAGCGCTACCTGCTCGCTGACAATGAGTGAACGGCCCCCCGCCATCGTCGCCGGCCATGGCGCCTTCGCCGCTGGGATCGTCTCGGCGGTGGAGCAGGTCACCGGGATGGGTGGGTGCTTCGTGCCGGTCACCAATGCCGGCCTCGCGCCGGCGGGGATCGACGAGGCGTTGCGACGCGCCCTCGCGGAATCGGGGGCGCGGCTGATCTTCACGGACCTCCCCGCCGGGAGCTGCACCATGGCGGCCCGGCGCCTCGCGAGGGAGGACCCGGGGCTCGTCGTCGTGACCGGAGTCGCCCTGCCGACGCTCCTCGCGTACGCCTGCGGGTCCGCCGTGCCGGAGGCGGTGGAGAGCGGGCGCAAGGCGATGCAGCTGCTCGAGGCGCCGCGTGCCCCTTGACCACTTCCGGATCGACGATCGCCTGATCCACGGCCAGGTCGTGGTGGGGTGGGGCCAGCCCTGCGCGATCGGCTTCCTGGTGCTCGTGGACGACGAGGTCGCGCGCTCGGACTGGGAGCAGGAGCTCTACCGCATGGGCGTGCCCCCCGAGATGGACGTGTACTTCGAGTCGGTGGAGAGCGCGGCGCGCCGGCTCCCGGAGTTCCGCGCCGATCGGCGCTGCGGCATGCTGCTCACCGGGGACATCGACACGATGGAGCGCCTCGTGGCGCGAGCGCCGGACATCACCGCCGTCACGGTGGGGGGGATCCACCACAAGGCCGGGCGGGCGGCGCGACTGCGGTACGTCTTCCTCACGCGCGACGAGGAGGCGCGCCTGCGCGCCCTCGCGGAGCGCGGCGTGACGATCACCGCGCAGGACGTGCCGAGCGCCTCGCCCCTGTCGCTGGACGCGCTGCTGCGCGGCGACGGGACCGGCTGATGGGAGGGGACATCCTGTTCTACGTGCCGCTCGCGGTGCTGGGCGCGGTGCTCGGGCTCGACGTCGTGAGCTTCCCGCAGGCGATGATCTCGCGCCCCATCGTGGCCTCGACCCTCGCGGGCGGGCTGATCGGGCAGCCGGTGCGCGGACTCACGATGGGCGTGCTGCTCGAGTTCTTCGCGCTGGAGTCGCTCCCGTTCGGTGCGTCGCGGTACCCGGAGTGGGGGTCCGCCGCGGTCGTCGGGGGCAGCCTCTTCGCCGCGATCCCGGACGGGTCGGCCGGCGCGATGTCGGTCGCGGCCTTCGCCGCGCTCGTCACGGCCTCCATCGGCAGTTCCTCGATGGTGTTCCTGCGCCGCTGGAACGCCATCTGGGCGCGCGGGCAGCAGCGCCGCATCGCGCGCGGCTCGGGGAGCGCCGTGGTCGCGCTCCAGCTGGCAGGGCTCTCGGCGGACCTGATCCGCGGGGGCGTGCTGACCCTCGTGGCACTGATCGTCTTCTCGCCCCTGCATCTCGCGATCGTCGGCACCTTCAGCATGTCGCCGGTGATCTCGCGCGCCGTGGTCGTCTCGGTGGCGTCCGCCGTCGGGCTGGCCGCCATCTGGAAAGTGGTGCGCACCACGGCGGGAGCCCGCTGGTGGCTGGCGGCGGGCGTCGCGGCCGGTCTCATCATCGCGGGGACGATATGACCGCGGACACGGTGGCCCACCCGTCGCCCGCGCCCACGCTCCCGCTGCACCTGCGGGCGGCGATCCTCCTTCGTCTCCTCGCGATCCAGGGCGTCTGGAACTACGAGACGATGCTCGGCAACGGGATCGCGTTCGCGATGGAACCGGCGCTGCGCCGGCTGCCGGGGGGACGGCAGGGACAGGCGTACCGTGCCGCGATGGCGCGGCACAGCGGCTACTTCAACGCGCATCCCTACCTCGCCGCGGTCGCCGTCGGCGCCCTCATCCGGGCGGAGCTCGACGGCGTCCCCTCGGCGCACATCGACCGGTTCCGGACCGCCGCCCCCGGACCGCTCGGGTCGGTGGGGGACCGCCTCATCTGGGCGGGGTGGCTCCCGCTCTGCTCGTCGCTCGCGCTCCTTGCCTACGGACTGGGCGCGGGGCCGCTGGCAGTCGTGCTCCTCTTCCTGCTCACGTATAACTTCGTGCATCTGGGGCTGCGCATCTGGGGGCTCCATGCGGGATGGAACCAGGGGCTGCGCGTGGCCCAGGCGCTGGCGAACCCCATCCTGCGGCAGGGGCCGGCGCACGTGGCGCGTGTGACGGCGCTGGTGGCGGGCGTGGCGTTGCCGGTGGCGGCGCACGCGCTCATCGGGCCCGGCCGGGTCCTGCTCGGGAGCGTGCTCGCGGCGGTCGCCGCGGGCGCGACGCTGGTGACGCTGCTCCATGGCCGGTTCGAGGGGTGGCGGCTCGCCACCCTCGCCCTGGCCACCTTCGTCCTCTACACCATGGTGCGCTGATGCCCGAACGCGCGGTGCAGGTGGTGAACGCGAACGGGATCCACGCCCGCCCCGCGGCCGAGATCGTGAAGGTGGCGGGGAAGTTCCGCGCGAACATCACGATCGCGCGCGAGGACCTCGAGGTGAACGCCAAGAGCATCATGGGCGTGATGATGCTCGCGGCGGAGTGCGGTTCCACCGTGCACCTCAAGGCCGACGGCGACGATGCGGACGGCGCGCTCGAGGCGCTCGCGGTGCTGATCTCCTCCAAGTTCGGGGAATCGTAGCGGCGTGCCCACCACCATCCACGGGGTCTCGGCGTCGCCGGGGATCGTCGTCGGCGAGGCCCACCTCCTGTTCTGGGAGGTGCCCGAGGTGCGCGCGCGGGTCATCGCCGAGGACGAGATCGAGGGCGAGCTCGTCCGGTTCCACGCGGCCGTGGAGAAGGCGATCGACCGCCTCCACCGGGTGAAGGCGCGGGCCGAGGAGAAGGCGGGCGCGGCGGAGGCGGCGATCTTCGACGTGCAGGTCGCGATCCTCCAGGACGTCGAGCTCCGCAAGCGTGTGGAGACCCTCATCCGTCAGAGCCTTTCGGCGGAGAAGGCGTTCGACCTGGTGCTGATCGAGTGGCGCGACCATTTCGCGCGCTCCACCAATCCCATGATGCGGGAGCGGATCGGCGACATCACGGACGTCCACATCCGCGTGCTCTCGCTCCTGCTCAACCTCCCCGACCACGACCCCGTGGACCTGCAGCCGGGATCGAACGCGATCCTCGTCACCCACGACCTCACGCCGAGCCTCACGATCCAGCTCGACCGGCGCGCGATCGTCGGCATCGCCACCGACGCCGGCACCCGCACTTCCCACGTGGCGATCCTCGCGCGCTCCCTCGGCCTGCCCGCCGTGGTGGGGTTGATCGACGCCACCTCCAAGATCACCAGTGGTGACCGCGTGATCCTGGACGGCACGAACGGCACGCTCATCCCGCGCCCGACGGCGGCGGTGCTCGCGCAGTTCGCGGAGCGGGCCGAGCGCGAGCAAGCGGCACAGCGCGAGCTCGCCACGCTCGCGGGCGCCGAGCCGGTGATGACGGACGGGACGCGGGTGACGCTGCTCGCCAACGTGGACCTCCCGGACGAGGCCGTCCCTGCGGCGGCGAGCGGGGCCGAGGGGGTGGGGTTGATGCGCACGGAGTTCCTCGTGCTCGGCCGCACCGCGATGCCGAGCGAGGACGAGCAGTACGAAGCGTACGCCAAGGTGCTGAAGGCGTTCGGTGCGCAGCAGGTGGTGATCCGCACGTACGACGTCGGGGGGGACAAGCTCCCGATCGGGGGCTTCCCTCATGAGCCCAACCCCTTCCTGGGGTGGCGCGCGATCCGGATGTGCCTCGACGAGCCGGAGCTCTTCAAGGTTCAGCTGCGCGCGCTGCTGCGGGCGGCCGTGCACGGCAATGCGCGGATCCTCCTCCCCCTCGTCGTCTCGGTGGAGGAGGTGCGCCAGGCGCGCTTCCTGCTGCAGGAGGCGGCGGCCGAGCTGACGCGCCGCGGGGTGCCGTTCAAGGCGGACGTCCCGCTCGGCGTGATGATCGAGACGCCCGCGGCCGCCATGTCGGCGGACTCGTTCGTGGGCGAGGTGCAGTTCTTCAGCATCGGGACGAACGACCTGGTGCAGTACACCCTCGCGGTGGACCGGGGGAACGCCTCGCTCGTGACCCGCTACACGCCGCTCCATCCGGCCGTCCTCCGCCTGATCGCGCGCACCGTGCAGGTGGGGCACGGGGCGGGGCTCGAGGTGGAGGTCTGCGGCGAGATGGCCTCCCAGCCGCTGATGGCCTACGCCCTGCTTGGACTCGGGATCCGTACGCTCAGCGTGGCGGCGCCGGGGATCCCGGTGCTGAAGCGGATCGTGCGGGGGGTGAGCGCCACCGGCTCCGCGGTGGCGGCCCAGGCCGCGCTCGCCGCCGACACGCCGCGCGAGGCGGAGCAGATCCTCCGGCAGGCCCTGGCCGAGGAACTCGGCGAGGAGCTGCTCGGCGGGTTGCTGGGGCTCGCGTAGGGGCATTATCGTTCGGCACGCGATATGCGAGTGGCCGGCGTGACGCGCCGGCCTCTCGCTTTCCCTCCCTCCTCGCACCCCGACCCGTGCAACATCGCCACCTCTTCACCTCCGAGTCCGTCACCGAAGGGCACCCGGACAAGGTCGCCGACCAGATCTCCGATGCCGTGCTCGACGCGCTCCTGGCGATCGACCCCGAGTCGCGCGTGGCCTGCGAGACGATGGTCACCACGGGCCTGGCCACGATCTTCGGCGAGGTCACGACCGAGGCCTGGGTGGACCTGCGGGGGCTCGTGCGCGAGACCATCAAGGGGATCGGCTACACGGAGGCGGGGATCGGGTTCGACGCCGACTCCTGCAGCGTGCTCAATGCGCTCGGCCAGCAATCGCGCGACATCGGCCAGGGCGTGGACACCGGCGGTGCCGGCGACCAGGGCATGATGTTCGGCTTCGCCTGCGATGAGACGGAGGAGCTCATGCCCCTCCCGATCGTGCTGGCGCACAAACTCACGCACGCCCTCGCCGCGCGCCGCAAGGACGGTACGCTCCCCTGGCTGCGCCCGGACGGCAAGTCGCAGGTCTCGGTGCTGTACGACAAGGGGCGTCCCGTGGAGGTCGACACGGTCGTCCTCTCGACGCAGCACGCCGAGTCGGTGAAGAACAAGGTCATCCATGAAGCCGTGACGCGCGACGTGATCGAGGCGGTGATCCCGCGCGAGCTGCGTGCCAAGAAGATGAAGGTGCACATCAACCCGACCGGGCGCTTCGTGGTGGGAGGGCCGCACGGCGACGCCGGCCTCACCGGCCGAAAGATCATCGTCGACACCTACGGCGGGATGGGGCGCCACGGCGGTGGCGCCTTCTCGGGCAAGGACCCGTCGAAGGTGGATCGTTCGGCGGCGTACGCGGCGCGCTGGGTGGCGAAGAACATCGTCGCCGCGAAGCTGGCGACCAAGGTCGAGGTGCAGCTGGCCTACGCGATCGGCGTCGCAAAGCCGGTCTCGGTGATGGTGGACACCTTCGGCACGGGCACCGTGTCGGAGACCGCGATCATGAAGGCGGTGTCGACGCTCTTCGACCTCACGCCGAAGGGGATCATCACGGCGCTGGACCTCAAGAAGCCGATCTACGGTCCGACGGCCGCGTACGGGCACTTCGGGCGCGACCCCGTGAAGACGGAGCGGCTCGGCAAGAAGGTCTCCCTCTTCACGTGGGAGCGCACGAACCGGGCCGCCGAGCTCAAGCGCGCCGTGCGCGGCGGCTGAGCGGACGATGGTCGAGGTGACCGTCGCCCGGCTCGGGCTCGATGCCTCCTCGTCCGCGTTCGTGGTGGTGCTCGAGGACAAGGTGGGCGAGCGCGCGCTCCCCATCTGGATCGGCCGGCCGGAGGCGGAGGCGATCGCGGCGCACCTCAACGGGGTGAAGCGCGAGCGTCCGATGACGCACGACCTCGCGCAGCAGATCGTGCTGGGGCTCGGCGGCCTGCTCCGCCGGGTGCAGGTCACCAAGGTGCACGACGGCACGTACCACGCGGAGCTGCACCTCACGCGCGGGGGGCAGCCGGTGCTGGTCGATGCCCGCCCCTCGGACGCGATCGCGCTGGCGCTCCGGCTCGAGGCGCCGATCTTCGTCGCGGAGTCGCTCTTCTCGGATGACGCCGACGAGGTGATCCCGCACGCCGATGCCGGTACCGCCGGCGAGGACGACCACCTATCCGCGGAGGAGCTCAAGCGGCACCTCGCGCAGCTGCGCCCTGAGGACTTTGGACGCTTCACCCCCTGATCCGATCCGTTCCGGCGGCAGTTGGCGGCGCGTGGCGCTCGTCGCGCTGTGCTCGCTCTCCCTCATCTCGTTCGCGGCGCACGCGCAGCCGGCGGAACGCACGATCGACGGGCGCGTGGTGCTCCCCGGGCGCGCCGCGCCTCGCCCGGTGAGTGGAGCGCTCGTGGTGCTCCACCGCGTCGGGGCGGACGCGGCCGGCCCGCTGGACTCGCTGCGCACGCGCGTCGACGGGACCTTCCGCTTCCGGTACCGGCCGAGTGGGGACACCTCAGCCGTCTACTTCGTCTCGACGAACCGCGGAGGCGTCGCGTACTTCACGGCGCCGCTGCGTCAGTCGGCCGCGCGGGGCGCCGACACCGAGCTGCTCGTGTACGACACGACGAGCGGCCCGGTGAGGATCGCCGTGCAGGGGCGCCACATCATCCTCCCCGCGCCCGACTCCGCGGCGAGCCGGGTGCGCACGGTCATCGAAGTCTACGAGCTCAGCAACGACTCCACCCTCACGCGCGTGGCCGGGCGGGACGGCGGTGCCACGTTCGGCGCACCGCTCCCAGCGGGCGTCACGCGCGTGACGGCGGGGCAGGGGGACATCTCCCCGGATGCGGTGCGCGTGCAGGACGGACGGCTGCACGTGGATGCCCCGCTCGCGCCGGGGCTCAAGCAGCTCTCGTTCTTCTATGAGGTACCGCTCGACGCACTTCCGCTCGCGTACACACTCGAGTCGGACGTCCCGGTGCTCGAGGTGCTGATCGAGGATCCGAACGGCACGGCGTCGGGTGCGGGGCTCGCCGACCTCGGCCCCGCGCAGGTCGAGGGGCGGGTGTTCCGCCGCTACCTTGCCTCGAACGCACCGGCGGCCGCCACGGTGACCGTCACCTCGCCGGGCGCGGGGATGACGAGCTCGCGGCAGCTGCGACTCATGCTCGTCGTGACGGCCGTCGGGGCGGCGATGCTCCTTGGGCTCGGGATGGCGTTCATGCGCAAGGGACCGGCGGCGCTCGCGCGCCGGCGCACGGAGGATCCCGAGTCGCTCGCGCTCGCGGTGGCCGCGCTGGACGAGCGCTTCGAGCGGTTGGAGTCGCCCACCGAGGCGCAGCGCGCGGAGCACTACCTCGCGCGCGCGCAGCTCAAGGGACGACTCAGCGCCGCGCTTGCCAAGCGTGATGGCCTGGGGTAGGTTCGCATCACAACTGAAGGCGAACGCGGGATACGGAAGCCGGTGTGAGACCGGCGCGGCCCCGCCACTGTAACGGGCAGTACGACACGTCCGCTCATCATGCGCCACTGGACCCCGCCGGGGACCGGGAAGGCGAGCGAGACGGCCCGGAGCCAGGAGACGACTCACGTTCGCGCCACATCCGGACCCTCGGGGGAGGGTCGGTGGCGTTCGCGGCGTCCTTTGTTCGTTCCCTGGACCCGCAGCGTGCGACCGGCTTCTCCCTGCGCATGGAGGAGCCTTTTTCTTGCCCGGTCGCACCGCACGCCTCGTCACGTTGATCGTCGCACCGATTGTTCTCGCGCTCGCCTGTGCCACGCCACGGGAGGGGACGGAGCGCGTGCTCACCGTCGACGACTTCGGGGACACGGTGCGCATCGGCGCGCCGGCGCAGCGCGTGGTCTCGCTCAACCCCGTCACGACCGAGTTCCTCTTCGCGATCGGGGCGGGGCACACCTTGGTCGGGCGCACGCACTGGGACCTCTATCCGGCCGAGGCGCGCGCGGTTCCGGACATGGGGAACGGGATGCAGCCGAACGTCGAGGCGGTGCTCGGCCAGCGGCCGGACCTCGTGATCCTGTACGAGAGCGGCTCCAACCGCGGCGCGGTGAGGCAGCTGCGTGCCGCAGGCGTCATGACGCTCACGCTTCGCACCGACCGCGTCGCCGACCTCGCCCGGGTCGCGCCCATCCTCGGGGAGGCGGTCGGTCGCCGCGCCGCGGGCGTCGCGGCCGCGGACAGCGTCGCGCGCACCCTCGACGCATTGCGCGCGCGCCCGGCGCCCGCGACCGCTCCCTCCGTCTTCTGGCACATCTGGGACTCGCCCGTGATGACCATCGGGCGCGGCTCATACCTCTCCGAGCTGCTCGAGGTCGCGGGCGCGGTGAACGTCTTCGCCGACCTCGAGACGCCCTCGCCGCAGGTCTCGCTGGAAGAAGTGGCGCGGCGCGACCCCGACTTCGTGCTGGCGGGGCCGGACGGCGCGGCCACGATCCGCGCGCACGCGGGGTGGGCCGCGGTGCGCGCCGTGCGCGAGGGACGCGTGCTCGTGGTGGACACCTCCCTCGTCGGTCGGCCGGGTGTGCGGATGGGCGAGGCCGCCTGGCACCTCCGCGCGCTCATCCTCGGGGACACCGCGCGGTGAGCTGGCGACTCGGCCTCGCGCTCCTGCTCGCGCTGCTCGCGGCGGTCACGCTCGGCCTCGCGGTCGGGTCCGTGCCGCTCGCACCCGA
>CAZHAG010000033.1:16374-17431 GCA_964529705.1 uncultured Gemmatimonas sp.
GCGGCCGGCGGCCGCGCGGACCCGCGCGTGCTCCTGATGGCGGGCGTCGTGATCGGAGCCTTCTGCACCGCCGCGATCATGGTCGCGCTCGCCACGGCACCCGAGAACACGGTGCGCGGTGCGCTCTGGTGGATGATGGGGTCGCTCGGCGATGCCCAGTGGACGAGCCTGCGGTGGATCGCACTCTACGTGGCGGTCGGCCTCTCGCTCCTCATCTGGTGGGGGCGCGACCTCGACGTCCTCTCGCTCGGCGAGGACGCGGCAGCATCGCTCGGGCTCGACGTCGAGCGGGTCACGCGGCGGATCTACCTGAGCGCGTCTCTCCTCGCGGCCGCGACCGTGGCGGGCGCGGGACTGATCGGGTTCGTCGGACTCATCGTGCCCGCCATCGCGCGCGAGCTGGGCACACGCTCCTCGCGCGGCACGCTGATCGCTTCGGCCCTCGCGGGAGGCGCGCTCGTCGTCGCCGCCGACGTGGTCGCGCGCACCGTGCTGCGGCCCACCGAACTGCCGCTGGGCGCGGTCACCGCGCTGGTGGGGGTGCCCTTCTTCCTCTGGCGCCTGCGGGGGCAGCGATGATCCGCGTCGAGGACCTGGTGCTCCGGTACCCGGGCGCGGCGGAGCCGGCGGTGCGTGGGGTCGCCTTCTCTGCCGAGGCGGGGCGCGTGACCGCGGTGGTGGGGCCGAACGGGTCTGGGAAGAGCACCCTCGTCCGCGCCCTGCTCGGGCGGCTGGTGCCGGAACGCGGGACGCTCACGCTCGACGGGCGTCCGGCGTCGGAGTACACGCGCCGCGAAGTCGCGACGACGGTCGCGGTGGTGCCGCAGCGCGAGGAGCCCGTCTTCCCGATGCAGGTGCGCGACTTCATCGCGCTCGGTCGCTATCCGCATGGCGGGGCCTTCGCGGGACGCTCCGCCGAGGATCGCGCGGCGATCGACCGCGCCGTGGTCCGCGCCGACGTGGCACCATTCCTCGACCGGCCGACCGATGCCCTCTCCGGCGGCGAGTGGCAGCGCGTGCGGATCGCGCGTGCCCTGGCGCAGGGTGGCCGCGCGCT
>CAZHAG010000033.1:17531-22290 GCA_964529705.1 uncultured Gemmatimonas sp.
CCCGGCGCGATCCGCTCGCAGACCGCGACGGTCACCGTGCTCGACGGCGCCGCGCTGCGCGCCGAGGGGGTGACGCACCTGGCCGACGCGCTGCGGCGGGTGCCGGGGGCGGCGGTGGTCGGGAGCGGGTCGTTCGGTTCGCAGACCTCCCTCTTCCTGCGCGGCGGGCAGAGCAACTACGTGCGCGTGCTCGTGGACGGAGTCGTCGCGAATGATCCAGGGGGCGCGCTCGACCTGGCGCGCCTCACGCTCGATGACGTGGAGCGCATCGAGGTGGTGCGCGGACCCGTGAGCGTGGTGTACGGGTCCGAGGCGGTCACGGCGGTCGTCCAGCTCTTCACCCGCAGCGCCGGGGCACGGGCGGTGCGTGCCGAGGTCGGGGGCGGCTCGTACGGCGCGCTCCGCTCGTCGCTCGGAGCCTCGGGCGGCAGCGAGCGGCTCCGCTGGTCGGTGCAGGGGGACCAGCACCGGTCGGAGGGCATCCTTCCGTTCAACAACGCCTACCGCAACGAGGGGGTGTCCGCGGCGCTCGGCGCCGCCCCCGACGCTGCGACCGACCTTCGCCTCACCGCGCGCTACAACTCCTCCGACTACCAGTACCCGACGACCTCGAGCGGAGCGATCGAGGACAGGAACGCGCACAGCACGCAACACCGGCTCATGCTCGGCGTGGACGCGGGCCGGCGCTGGAGCGACCGCACGGAGACGCGCGTCCAGCTGACGGCGAGCGAGTTCCTGCCGCGCAGCACGGACCGCGCGGACGACGCGGCGGACACACTGGGCTTCTTCGGCTACACCTCGCGCGCCACCGTCACGCGCCGCGCCGCGGACCTGCGCACGAACGTGCGGCTCTTCGCGGCGCAGCGCCTCACCGTGGGCGCCGAGGTCGCGCGCGACCGCGAGAACGGCTCGTCGCTCTCGGAGAGCGAGTTCGGCGACTTCCCCGGCGCGTTCACGGCCGAGCGCTCCAATCGGGCGGTCTACGCGCAGGTGGTCGGTGATC
The DNA here is from genome assembly GCA_964529705.1 of uncultured Gemmatimonas sp. Taxonomy (GTDB): domain Bacteria; phylum Gemmatimonadota; class Gemmatimonadetes; order Gemmatimonadales; family Gemmatimonadaceae; genus Pseudogemmatithrix. The sequence continues at coordinate 18,535 of CAZHAG010000033.1, forward strand.
GGGGTCGGTACTCCTACACTCTCGGGGGCCGCTTCGACGACAACAGCGCGTTCGGCACCTTCCGCACCGCGCGTGTCGGAGTCGCCGCGCGGGTCACCGACGCCCTGACGCTCCGCGCGTCCGCCGGGAATGCGTTCAAGGCCCCGACCTTCTTCGAGAACTTCGCGGAGGGGTTCACGGTAGGGAACCCGGACCTCGCGCCGGAGACGTCGCGCAGCGCGGAGTTCGGCGCCGAGGCCCGCGTCCGCGGCGCGAGCCTCCGCGTGACGTTCTTCACGCAGCGGTTCAAGGACCTCGTGCAGTACGATGGAGGGGCGGCGCCGGGAGAGCCGAACTACCGGAACATCGCGGCGGCGAACGCCGGGGGCGTGGAGGTCGAGGGCGCGCTCCCGGAGATTCACGGGTTCCTCCTGAGCGGGAGCCACGCCTGGACCGACACGCGGGTGGTGCGCGCCGGGTTCGATGCGAGCGCATCGGCAACGTTCGTCGAGGGAGGGCGCCTGATTCGCCGTCCGGAGCACCTGAGTGCGGTGCGGGTGGCGCGTCCGCTGGGCCTGGCTGGCACGCTCGCGCTGGCCATCACACGGGTGGGGGAGCGCGAGGACCGGGACTTCAGCGGCTTCCCGGCCACCCCCGTGCTGCTCGATCCCTACACGCGCGTGGACCTCTCCGCGGATCTCCGGGTGCCCGCGCGCTGGCTCGCGGGAGCACGCGTGCTGCTGCGCGCCGAGAACCTCCTCGCCGCCGGGTACCAGGAGATCGTCGGGTTCGACGCGCCGGGGCGTTCTCTCTACGCGGGACTTAAGTTGGAGCGGTGACCGAGACCGACGCGATCGTCCTCCACGGATTCGACTACCGCGAGACGTCGCGCATCGTCCGGTTGGCGACGCGCGACGCCGGCGTGGTGAGTGCGATCGCCAAGGGCGCGAAGCGGCCGAAGAGCCGGTACGGCCAGGGGCTGGACCTCTTCACGAGTGGCGTCGCGCACCTGCTCCTCCACCCGTCGCGGGACCTGCACACGCTCACCGGGTTCGACGCCACGCGCGCGCGCCCGGAACTCGCGGGCTCCCTCGCGCGGTTCGCGGCGGCATCGGCGCTGGCGGAACTCTGCATCCGCTTCGGGTCGGAGGCGGTGCAGGGGGAGATCCACGACCTGCTCGCGCGCGGCCTCGACGCGTTGGGCGTCGCCGCGGACGATGCGGTGGCCGCGGTCACGCTCGCCGCCGCATGGCAACTGGTCGCGGAGCTCGGGTTCGCACCGACCCTCGAGAGTTGTGCGGTGTGCCACCGGCCGATCGGTGCCGAGGAGGTGGTGCGCTTCGGGCATCGCGCCGGGGGCGCCCTCTGCCGCCTCTGCGCGCCGCAGGCGCCCGGCGCGCGAGCACTTCCGGCCGACGCGCGAGCGGCACTCATCACCTGGATCGCGGGAGGGCGCGTGAGCGGTCCCGGCGAGGCGGCCGCGCGGGCCCACCAGCGACTCCTCCGGGAGTTCCTCGAGGAGCATCTCGCGGACGGCCGCGCGTTGCGCGCCTGGGGCGCGTGGGAAGGGAGCGCGCGATGATCCTCGGCACGGCGGGGCACATCGACCACGGCAAGACCGCGCTGGTGCGCGCCCTCACGGGCGTGGACACCGACCGGCTCCCCGAGGAGAAGCGCCGCGGCATCACCATCGCGCTCGGGTTCGCGCCGCTCACGCTGGACGGCGTCGGCACGCTCGGCGTGGTGGACGTTCCCGGGCACGAGGCCTTCGTGCGCACCATGCTGGCCGGCGCGACGGGTGTGGACCTCGCGCTCCTCGTCGTCGCGGCGGACGAGGGGGTGAAGCCGCAGACGCGCGAGCACCTCGCGATCCTCACGCTGTTGGGAGTGCGGGGCGGGGTCGTCGCCGTCACCAAATGCGATCTCGTGGACGCGGAACTCCTGGCGATCGCCATCGACGACATGCGTTCGGCCATCCGTGGCACACCGCTCGCGGACGCCCCGATCATCCCGGTCTCCGCGCACACGGGGGCGGGGATCGACGAGTTGCGTGCGGCGCTCGCGGAGCGGGCGCGCGCAGTCCCGAAGCGAGACGCGGAGGACATCTGGCGTATGCCCGTAGACCGCGTCTTCTCGGTCGCTGGAGCGGGCACCGTGGTCACCGGCACGGCGTGGAGCGGCACCCTCCGGCGCGACGCTGCGCTGCGCGTCGCGCCGGGTGACCGCACGGCACGCGTGCGCGGCATCGAGACCCACGGGACGCGGGCCGACGAGGCACTCCCGGGTACCCGCACGGCGGTCGCACTCGCCGGCGTGGACCGCGCGGAGATCCCGCACGATGCCGTGCTCGTGCGCGAGGGCGATCCGTGGGCGCCTAGCCGGGTGCTGCGCGCCGACGTCGCGTTGCTGGGCACGGCGCCGGTCATCGGGCCGCGCCGACAACTCCGGTTCCACCTCGGGACGGCGGAAGCCGGATGCCGCGCGGTCGCGGCGGGCGGGCCGATCGCGGCGGGCGCCACGCGCGCCGTGCGCCTGATCCTCGACCGGCCGATCGTGGCGCGTGCGGGGGACCGGTTCGTGCTGCGAGGCGGATCTCCGGTGGGCACGCTCGGCGGCGGCGTGATCACCGACCCGGCACCGCCGGGCGTCCGCGCGAAACCGTTCGCCTCAATCGGGGCCGACGCGAGCGCCCGGCTCGGCTGGATCCTGGACGAAGCCGCCGCGACGGGAGTCGAGGCGGCTGCGCTCCCGGTGCGCCTGGGCGTGCGCCCAGCGCAGGTGGAGCGTCTGCTCAAGGACACGCCGAAGGTGGTGCGGGTGGGGGAGCAGCTCTATCGCGCGCCCGTGCTCGACCGACTGCGCGCACGCCTGCTCGCCTTGCTCGAGCGCGCGCACGCGGCGGACCCGCTCGCGCCGGGGCTCGACCGCCAGACGGCGCGCAACGCCCTCTCGCAGAACCCCGCACTCGCGGACGAGGTGATCCGCCGCGCGGAGCGGGCCGGGCTGCTCGTGGTGGAGGGCGCGTGGCTTCGCGCGCCCGGGTTCAGCGCCGGCACGGGCAGTGCCGCGCGCGAGGCGAGGGACCGGCTTCTCGACCTCCTGCGGAGCGCGGGCGCCGAGCCGCCGAGCGTCGCCGAGCTGGTCGGCCAGCTGGGTGACGACGTGCCCGCGCTGCTCAAGTTGCTCGAGAAGGAGCGCCTCGTGGTCCCGGTGGCGCTCGACCGCTGGTTCGCCCGGGAGGGCGTGGTGCTCCTGCTCGGGCGGCTCCGCGACCACGTGCGGCCGGGGACGGCGTACGCGCCGAGTGCGCTGCGCGACGCGCTCGGCGTCTCGCGCAAGTACCTGATCCCGTTCCTCGAGTGGTGCGACCGCCAGCGCATCTCGCATCGCGCCGCGGACGGGCGCACCTTTGGGACGGTGCCGGGAGAACCCTGACCGGCCCGACGAATCGGCGGGACGGTCGGACAGGTGCGTCACCAACCCCGCCGATTCGGCGTAGTGCGCTGGGTCTCGACCTTGCACTGGTGTTGTGCAGCAGCAGTCCCGCCGGACCGGGGATGGGAGAGACGGAGTCGCGGCCTGTCCGTCGCACCACACTCCTCCCACCTCACACCTTCCATCTGCCGTCTCGATGCTCAGCCCCGACCGCCTGACCGTCAAATCCCAGGATGCCCTCACCGAGGCGATCGCGCACGCGCGACGCAACGGGAACCCGCTCGTGCACGACACGCACCTGCTGGTGGCGCTCCTCGCGCAGGACGACGGGATCGTCGTCCC
>CAZHAG010000034.1:0-21919 GCA_964529705.1 uncultured Gemmatimonas sp.
AGCAGTGACCGCCCGACCTCCGTGGTCACGAGGTAGGGGGACTGGATGTCGAGCGTGGACCGCGCGCCGCGCACGAGTGCCGCGAGCGCGTCGGTCGTCGCGCCCCCGCCGCCCAGCCCGGAGCGGCCGTCGTTCTTCCCCGGCGCATCGGTGACGAACTGGACGCTGTCGATCCACTGCAGCGCGCCACTGGCCTGGATCCGCTCGAACGCGCGCGGGATCTCCTCGAGCTGCGTGCGTACCTGCGGCCAGTAGTTCGCCGGGTCGCAGGCGTACCGGTGCAGCCAGGCGAATCGCTCGAGGTCGGCGGCGCGGACCTGCGCATCGGCAGCGCTCGCCCGCGCCACCAGCTCCGACACGGGCCGGCTGAGCGAGTCCGCCCAGAACTCGTCGAACGAGCGCTGCACGTCGCCCACCACGCCGCCCAGGAGCAGCACGTCGCGGTCCCGGAAGTTGTAGGCGTGGTCGAAGTCGAAGTACTCGTCGGCGATGTTCCGACCGCCGGTGATCACCACCTGGCCATCCACCGTGAACGTCTTGTTGTGCATCCGCTGGTTCGCGCCGCGGAAGTCGGTCGCCAGGCTGAACAGCTTGCTCGGCAGGCTCTTCCCGATGTTCAGGTTCGGATTGTAGATCCGGATCTCGAGATTCGGGTGCGCGTCGAGGGAGAGGAGTTCCTCGCCGTCCGCGTCGATCAGCACGTCGTCCACGAGCAGGCGGACCTTCACGCCCCGCTCGGCAGCGCGGAGCAGGTAGTCCGCGGCGATCAAGCCGACGTTGTCCGCCGAGAAGATGAAGTACTGCACGTCGATCGAGCGCTCGGCGTACTCGCTCAGCCAGGCGCGGGCGATCATCGACCCGGCGCCTTCCTCGAGCACGTACACCCCGGTGCGCTCCGCCATCTGGTCGGCCACCGGCCGGAGCTGGTCCGAGAGGCGGAGGGTGGAGTCACGGCGGATGCCTTCGCAGAAGTCCACGTCGACCGCGGGAGAGGGCGAGGCGGCCCGTTCGCTGGGCGGCTCCTCACCGCACGCGGTGAGAAGCGCCACGATGACCATCGACCGCGCGACCCTTGCCACGGAGGCCGGCACGGGAGCGCTCCGAATCCCGCGGTGCGTCGCGGTCGGAAGAGAGCGTGCAGCAGCCTGCGAGTGGGACGGCCGGGACATGGGCGTTCGGGCGGGGGGCGGCGGGGACGGGACGGCCGCGACGGAGCGGCACGCTGCGGACGACCGGCGCGCACGCGGGGAAACCGTCGCCTTGATTCACCCTGCTCGGCGGGCGAGATTCCAGACTGCTCCAGCACGTGTTGCGCCCTCAGGGAGACGTGGCCGAGAGGCTGAAGGCGGCGGTTTGCTAAACCGTTATACGGGGTTAGACCTGTATCGAGGGTTCGAATCCCTCCGTCTCCGTCGCGCGGGCCCGCCGGTGTGATCCTGCCGGCGGGCCCGTTCGCGTCCCATCCGCATCCATTCCGATGACCGAGTCCGCCCCGCCCCGCCTGCGCTTCGCTCCCTCGCCCACCGGCTACCTCCACGTCGGCGGGGCGCGGACGGCGCTCTTCAACTGGCTCCTCGCGCGCCGCACCGGCGGCACCTGTCTCCTCCGGATCGAGGACACCGACAAGGCGCGCTCCACCGAGGACTCCACCAAGGCGATCTTCGACGGCCTCAAGTGGCTCGGCCTCGACTGGGACGAGGAGGTCGTCTTCCAGGGCGCCAACCTCGAGCGCCACCGGCGCGACGCCCAGGCGCTGCTCGCGAGCGGCAAGGCGTATCGCTGCTTCTGCACGCCGGAGGAGCTCGATGAGCGCCGCAAGGAGGCCGCGGCCGAGAAGAGCGCCTTCAAGTACGACCGGCGCTGCGACGAGCTCGCCGCTTCCGAGGTGGAGCGGCGCGTGGCATCGGGTATGCCCTGCGTGATCCGCTTCCGCGTGCCCGACGGGGAGACCGCCTGGGACGACCTCGTGCACGATCGGATCGCCTTCCCGAACAAGGACATCGAGGACTTCGTCATCCTCCGCTCGGACGGCACGCCGATCTACAACCACGCCGTGGTCTCCGACGACATCGCGATGCGCGTGACGCTCGTGATGCGGGGCGACGACCACATCTCCAACACGCCGAAGCAGATCCTCCTCTACCAGGCGCTCGGCGCGCCGCTGCCGCGCTTCGCCCACCTGCCGATGATCCACGGCACGGACGGGAAGAAGCTCTCCAAGCGCCATGGCGCCACCGCGGTGGGTGACTACGAGCACATGGGGATCCTGCCGGCGGCGATGGTCAACTTCCTCGCGCTCCTCGGCTGGTCGCCGGGCGGGGAGTTCGAGGAGGTGATGACCCTCGACCAGCTCGTCGCGGCGTTCTCCACCGACAACCTGCTGCGCAAGGCCGCGGTCTTCGACCCGAAGAAGCTGGAGTGGATGAATGGCCAGCACCTCTCGCGCATCCCGCTTGCGGAGCTCGAGCCGCGCGTGACGCCGCTCCTGGTGCAGGCCGGCCTCGCCACCGCGGCGGACCTCGCCGCGCGCCGCAAGTGGTACCTCGCGCTCCTCGACCTGCTCCGCGTGCGCTCCCGGCTGCTCGACGACATCGTGCGGCAGGCCGGCCCCTACTTCCGCGACGAGATCGAGTACGAGGCGGAGGCCGTCTCCAAGCAGTGGAAGGAGCCCGCGGTGGTTGGCCCGCTCCTCGCGGCCACGCGCGAGACGCTCGCCGCGCTCGGCCCCTGGGAGCCGGCCGCGATGGAGGAGTCGTTGCGCGCGCTCGCCGACGCCAAGGGCGTGGGCGGGGGCAAGATCTTCCAGCCGCTGCGCGTCGCGCTCACCGGGCTCGGCGTCTCCCCGGGGATCTTCGACGTGATGGTCGCGCTCGGCCGCGAACGCACGCTCGCGCGGATCGCGCAGGCCGAGCGGCACCTCGCGGGCATGGCGGGCGGCACCGGCTGAGTGGAGGCACCCCGCGCCCCCCTCACCGCGGTCGAACGGAAGCTCTGGCGCTTCCTGATCGACTTCCTCGCGGAGCACACCTTCCAGCCGAGCGTGCGCGAGATCGCGCGGCAGTTCCGGATCCCGTCCACCAAGACGGTCGCCGACCTGCTCGGTTCGCTCGAGGCGAAGGGGTACATCCGCCGCACGCCGGGACGCTCACGCGGCGTGGTGATCGAGGGATTCGCCGGCGGGAGCGGCACGCAGCCGGTGCCCGTGGTGCGTCCGGGGCCCGAGGGAGGCTTCGTGGTGGAGGAGCACCTGACACTCGACCGATCCCTCCTGCCCGGGGACGACGTCTACCTGATCCGCGCGCTGATCGAGGATGCGCCGGCCCATGGGATCCTCGAGGGGGATCTGTTGCTGGTGCACCCGAGCGCCCGCGCGCGTGACGAGGCGCCGGTGGTCGCGCGGATCGGCTTCGCGGTGCTGGTCCGCACGCTCGAGCGCCGCGGGGCGACGATCGTGCTGCGCGCTCCGGTGCCCGGCGTGGAGGACATCGAGGTGGGACCGACCGACGACTTCGAGATCCTGGGACCCCTCGCCGGCGTGATCCGCGCCCCCGGCGGGACGCGCGACGCGGACGCTACGGACGGGGCGGGATGACGGTCTCGGCCTTCTTCTCCGCCGCCTCGCGCCGCTCCTTCTCCTTCCGCTCGCGGAGCGCCTTCACCGCGGCATAGAAGTCGTCGTCGCGCGCGCGGCGCTCCGCCTGCTCGATGATCTCGTTGCGCATCGCGGTGAGGCGCAGGGCGCGCTCCTGCGCGACGGGGTTCGCCTGCACGTTCATCGGCAGCAGCGCGAGCAGCGCCGTCGGGATCGAGAAGTCCCCGAGCCGGATGAACATCGGGTCGATGCCGTACTTCTTCCCGCCGCGCTCGAAGGTCCAGTCGCCGGGACGGCGGCCCTGCGGGTTCGCGCGCACCATCGAGTCCACGTACGCCTCGGCGGTCGCCTGCAGCACCGTGCGCAGGGAGTCCGCGCGCGTCATCGGGAGGTCGGGCGCGAGCACGATGTCCGACGGGGAGGCCCAGAGGCGACGGTCGTTGAAGGAGGGCCGGATCCCGAGCGTGGGTCCACCCCCGCCGACGAGCGGGCCGACGCCGCCCGGGTCCGCGCGCGGCGGGCCCGCGGGCGCAGCCGGCACCGAGCTCGGCACCGCCGCGGGCGCGACGATCGGGGCCGCGGGCGTCGGGTCCTGGGACGCGGGCCGACCGTCTCCTCCCGCCTTCGGCGCTTCCTGCGTCGTCGGTCCCGAGGGGACCGCGACCATGAAGCTGATCTTCTCGGGCGTCACCGCGCGCCCCGCATCGTCGCGGAGGAAGTCGAACGCGATCGGGACGAGGAGCGTCGGGACGATCAGGATGATCAGCGTGAGCTGGAGCGCGAACGCCGCGACCGAGGCCCGCGGGTCCGCGCGGTCCGTCGGCTGCAGGCGCCAGCGGTGCCGTGGCGTCACGCGTCCGCCACCACCCGGTTCCTCACCGTGCTCCACCCCACGACCTCGATCTCCACCTCGTCTCCCGCCTTGAGAGGACCGACGCCTTCCGGCGTCCCCGTCGCCACCACGTCACCCGGCTCCAGCGTGATGGCCGACGTGATGAAGGCCAGCAGGTCGGCGATCGGGAAGATCATGTCCCGGCTATGACCCCGCTGGCGCTCCACACCGTTTACTCGCGAGACCACCTCGAGCGCTGAGAGGTCGGGCGTTCCGGCCCGCTCCGGCCCGATCGGCCCGAAGGTGTCGTACCCCTTCGCCCGCCACCACTGCGGATCGCTCTTCTGGAGGTCGCGCGCGCTCACGTCGTTCACGGCCACGACCCCGCGGATCCCCGCGGCGCACTCGGCCGGCGACGCCTTCCGCAGCCGCTTGCCGATCACGAGCCCGATCTCCCCCTCGAAGTCCACCCGCCCGACTCCATTGGGGAGGACGATGGCGTCGCCGGAGGAGATCACACTGGAGGGGGGCTTGAGGAAGACCAGCGGCGTGGTCGGTACCTCGTTCCCCATCTCCTTCGCATGCTCGCGATAATTGCGGCCGACGCAGACCACCTTGCTTGGACGTGTCATCCTCTCAATCTACCCCGCCAGGGTGGAATCGGTCTGCCGGTAGAACGCCGCGAGCTCGTCTCGCAGCATCACCCAGGGCCCCTGGATCCGCGCCGCCGGGGGGAGTCCCTCGATCAGACGGCGCCCGTAGGACTTAGTTACCACGCGCGGGTCGCAGATCACCACGGCGCCGCGGTCGGTGGCGGTGCGGATCAGGCGACCGAACCCCTGCTTGAGGCGCAGCGCGGCGTGCGGGATCATGTACTCGCGGAACGCGTCCTTCCCATCCGCCTCCAGCGCCTCGCAGTGCGCCGCCGTGATCGGCTCGGAGGGCACTCGGAACGGGATCTTCGCGAGGAGGAGGCCGCGGAGCGCCCGTCCGGGCACGTCCACGCCCTCCCAGAAGCTCGCCGTGCCGATCAGTACCGCATCGCCGTGGTCGCGGAACCGGCGGAGGAGGTCGTCCCGCGGCGCCTCGCCGTGCACGAGCAGCAGGTGTCGGCCCGCGATCCCCTTCTCGCGCAGAACGCGCGCGGCCTCCTTCACGTCGCGGTGGCTCGTGAAGAGGCAGAAGACGCCGCCCCCCGCGAACGTCACGAGATCCACCGCGGCATCCAGCGTGCGGCGCAGGTGCCCCGCCCCGTCGGCGTTCGGCGCGGGAAAGTCGCTCGGGATCGCCAGCATCGACTGCCGCGAGTAGTCGAACGGCGAGGCGAGGGATGCGGTGATCGGCTCGAGCGCCTCGTCGTCGAGTCCCAGCCGCTGCGTCATGAACTGGAACCCGTCCCCCACCGCAAGGGTCGCGCTGGTCACGATCGCCGTCTCCACGCGCCGAAAGAGGTCCTCGCGCAGCACCGGCGCGAGGTCGAGCGGGACGGCCGTGGCTCCCACGTTCCCCTCCCCGCCCCGCATCTCGAGCCAGCGCACCCGCGGAGGGCCGCTGCTCGCCGGCCGCAATGCCGCCCGCAGCGCCTCCCCCGACGTCTGCAGCCGCCGCGCCACGCCGCGCACCTCGTTGAGCAACGGGGCGAGCTCCTCGGCGCGCCGCTCATCCGTCTCCAGCCGCTCGCGCACCATTCGCAGGCCGTCACCGAGCAGTTCCACCTCGGCGAGCAGGTCGTCGAGCGCGGCACCGAGCCCCGCGCGCCAGATCGGGTCGTCGTCGAAGCTCTCCGTGAGCCGCACCTGGTTCTCCCGCTGCGCGCCGACCCAGGAGGTGAGCAGGTCGCAGAGGACCGCGCTCTTCTCGCGCGCGGCCGCGAGGGCCGGCACGAGGCGCGCCTGCACGAGGTCGAGGCTCGCCACGCTGAGCAGGTCGGTGCTGCGGCCGAGCGCGCGCTCCAACGCCGGGAGGAGTCCCTTTCCGCGCCGCTCGAGCCGCGCGAAGAGCCGCTCGAGCCCCCGCCGCGAGACGCTCTGCCCGAGGTGGGCGGCCGCGGCGTCCTCGAGATGGTGCCCCTCGTCGACGATGAGCCGCTTGTACGCCGGGAGCACGGCCGCCTCGTCCCAGCGCTGCGAGGCGCGGCGCACGGCGACGTCCGCCATCAGGAGATGGTGGTTCACCACTACGACGTCGGCCTGCGCCGCGTAGCGGCGCGCCTTGAACACGAAGCAGGCGTCGAAATGCGGGCACCGGAGCCGCGTGCAGAGGTCCCCTTCGGCGGCCACCTCGTCCCAGACCTCATGCCGCGGCGGCGTCGGCAGGTCGGCGAGCGAGCCATCGGTGGTGCGCTCCGCCCACGCCTCGAGCATCGCGAGTTCGTCGGTGGCCCCCTCGTCGAAGAGCGCAGGCCCCTGCAGCCGCGCCTGTTCGAGCCGCTGCAGGCAGAGGTAGTTGCGCCACCCCTTGAGCAGGGCGAAGCGCACCTTCTGGTCGGTCAGTGCCGTCTCCAGGAACGGCAGGTCCTTCCCCGTCAGCTGTTCCTGGAGCGTGATGGTGTTCGTGCTCACCACGGTCCGCTCCCCGCTCTCGGCCGCCCAGCGCAGCGCGGGCACGAGGTAGCCGAGCGACTTGCCGACGCCGGTGCCGGCTTCTATCAGCCCCACGCCGCCGCGCGAGTAGAGCTGGGCGATGAGCCGCGCCATCTCGCGCTGGCTCGGGCGGTCCTCGTAGCGGCCGAGTTCGCGCGCCACCGGGCCGCCGGGGCCGAGCACCCCGGCGACATCCCCCGGCGCGAGCTCCACATGCGGCTTGGGCGCCGGGATCTCCACCACCACGTAGAGCCGCGACGCGTCGTTGTCGATGATCGCGAAGCCGATGCCGTCGTCGTGGAGGCGCGCGGCCACCTCGAGGTCGGCCCCCGAGGGCTCGAGCCATCCGCTGGGGTGGTTGTGCAGCAGGAGTTCGCCGCGGTTCGCGAACCCCGGGAGCGCGAGCACGCTGCGTACGTCGCCGCGCGCGGCGACGCGTGCGGTCTGCACCACCCCTTCGACGTCCGCGGTGCAGACGAAGCAGACCTCGCGGCCACCCGCGAGCCGGATCGCGGAACGGATCGCGGCCGCCGCGCCGCTCGCGATCCGCGACGTCTCCCCGTGCGGGTCGCGGGCGCTCGGCGCGCGCAGCGCGTCCGCCGCGGCCCCGCCCGCCAATGGCGCGCCGCCGCGTCCCGCCATCAGGTCTTCAGCGGCTTCTTCTTCGCGGCCGGGAAGAGGACGTTGTTCAGGATCAGCCGGTATCCGGGCGAGTTCGGGTGGAGCGAGAGGTCGGTCGGCGGGGCGCCGATGTTGTGCTGCGGGTCCTCGGGGTCGTGCCCGCCGAGGTAGGTCCAGGACCCGCGCCCGTAGCTCCCGTGGATGTACTTCACCCAGGGCGCTCCCTCCTCGTGCGCGAGGATCGTCACGCCCGGCTTGAGCACCTTCCGCGCGAACGAGGTCGTCACGCCGTAGTAGTCGCGGATCACCGTGCGATGGTCCTGCACGAGCATCGTCGCGACGGGGTCGAACTTGGCCGAGAAGCCGAAGAGGGTGAAGGTGCCGAGCGGCTGCCGACGCGAGGGCACGTTCACCTGGTGCCCGTCGATCTCGCTCATGGCGTTCACGCCGCCGGCCATCTCGAGGCGCGCGCCCTGCATCGCGAAGGTGCGTGACCAGTCCATCCTCGCGTCCGCGTCCGGGTCCATCGCCGAGCCGTCCGAGTACGGGCCGGCGATGTCGACGTCGCGGCCGGCGATCGCGAGCTCGAGCGTCTCCGTCGCCCCGCACATCGCGAAGAGGAACCCACCCCGCTCCACGAAGCCCCGCAGCCGGTCGGCCACGGCCTTCTTGAGCGCGGGGATGTCCGCGAGCCGGTGCCGGCGCGCGGTGGCGAGGTCGCGCTCGCGCGCCTGCACGAACCAGGGCGCGTCGCGGAAGCCGAGGAAGAGCTTGTTCTGCTGCCCCGTGAAGTCCTCGTGGTGCAGGTGGATCCAGTCGAACTGCGACAGGTCCGTGTTGAGGACGTCGTCGTCCCAGATCGAGGTGTACTTGATCCCCGCATAGACGAGCGCGAGCGTCACCGCGTCGTCCCAGGGGGGCGCGTCGGGGGGCGTGTAGACGGCGATGCGCGGCGCCTTCTCGAGCGGCACCGCGTCCATGTTCCCCTCCGCGATCTCGCGGCGCAGCGCCACGAGCCGTGCGCCGTCCACCGCCTCGAAGCTCACCCCGGCGAGCGCCGCCTGCCGCCGCAGCGCGGGAAGGTCGGGGAGGAGGAAGCTCCCGCCCCGGTAGTTGAGCAGCCACTCGCTCCGCGCGCCGTCGCCGATCGCACCGAAGGTGAGGCCGTACGCCTTCAGGTGGTTGGTCTGCGCGTCGTCCATCGGGACGAGGAGGTGCTGGGCGTGCGCGGGACGCGCGAGCGCGGCCCCCGACGCGGCCGCGAACGCGGCGATCACGCACGCGCGCGCGGCACGGCGTGCCAGCTTCCTCGGGTCGATCCGGACGACTCTCATGAGACCGCGCCCACGCGCAGGGTATCGAGTTCACGGCGCGCCTGGGGAACGAGCGCGCTCGAAGGATATGTCAGGATGAGGTGTTCGAGGCGCTCACGTGCACCCGGGATGTCCCCGCGCCGCCGCAGCCCGCGCGCCCACTCGAGGTCCGCCTCCGCGGCCTCGGGTGACTCCGGGTGCTCGGCGGCCACGCGCTTCCAGAGCGTGAGCGATCGTTCCTCGTCCCGGCGCGCCGTCTCGATGCGTGCCGCCAGCGCGAGGAGGAGCGGGGCCGCGTCCGCGAGGTCGGCGGCGGCGCGCTCGAAGCGCTGGGCGGCCTGCACGGAGTCCCCCTTGGCGAGGGCGAGGAAGGCCTGGCCGATCGCCGGGCTCCGCGACTCGCGTGTGCGGTTGAGCAGGGAAAGCGCCGAGATCACGTCCTGCCCCGGGTTCTCCGAGTTGCGCAGGGCGACGCGCGCACCGTCCAGGTCACCATCGAAGAGCGCGAGCCATCCGGAGACGGCGTCCTCCGCCGCGAGCGGCGCGTCCTTGAGCGCGTCCCGCGCCCGCGCCACGTCCCCGGCGCGGATCCACGCCCACGCGATGTGGCGCGCGAGCGGACGCGCCCCCTCGGCGCCGAGTGCGGGACGCGCCTTCGCGAGCACCCGCACCGCCTCGCTCGCGCGGCCCAGCCGGGCGAGCGCGTCGAGCTCCAGCGGGAGCCCGTCGGCGAGGGCGATCGAGTCGGGGAGGGCCGCCGCAGCCTCGCGCGCGAGCCGTAGCCCGGCGACGGGGTCATCCGCCGCCAGCGCCGCCGCGGCGGCCTGCACGGCGGTCGCTCCGTCGGGTCGCGCCTGATGGATCGCGCCCAGCGCATCGCGGGCCGCGGCCCACGCGCGCACCCGCTGCACCTCGTCGGCGAACTGGCGCCAGATGGCGACGACCGTGTCCGAGGGCGGGAGCGCCGAGAGCACGCGCCAGCCATCGCGCGGCGCGCCCCACTGCACCTCGAGGAGCGCGAGCGCCTGCAGCGCGCCGAGGGGCGTCCCCGGCACGCCGAGCTCCCGCCGCACGAGGTCGCGCAGGTCGCGCGGCGTGGGGGAGAGCGAGAAGACCGCGGCGGATTCGTAGTACGGCTCGTCCCGCATCGCCTCCCGCCAGGACTCGGCGGCGTCCCTCCAGAGGCCGAGCGCCGAGCGCATCTGCGCGGTCTCGAGCACGAGGGCCCGCGTGCTGCCGAGGGTCTCGGTCGCCAGGCGGAGCACCGTGTCGGCGGCGGCCGCGCGATTGTTGAAGAGGAGCACGCGCGCGAACTCGCGGTAGGGCGAGACGTCCGTGGGCGCGAGGGCGCGCCACCTACCGAACTCCACCTGCGCCTGCTCATTCATCCCGAGCGTGATCAGCGTGCGCAGCTGGGCGGCGCGCAGCTGCAACTCGCGCGGGTAGCGCGGCACGAGCGTGTCGAACATCGCGAGGAGCGAATCCTCCTGCGCGAGCAGGGAGAAGACGCGCTCGAGGCCGAGCGCGGCCGGGATCACGACGCCCGAGGCGAGCGCTGCGCGCCAGCTCGCGATCGCCTCCCGGTTCCGGCCCGCGGACTCGTGCTCGAGGGCACGCGACACGATCGCCGCGGAGGCGGGCGCCTCCTGGGCGGCGAGCGGGTGTAGGAGCGCGCCGCCGAGGGTCGCCCCCATCGCGGCCGCGGCGACGAGCGCCGCGACCGCGCCCGGCCCGCGCCGACTCACGGCGTGCGCTCGGCGTTCAGTCGGCGGAAGTACTCGATCACGAGGCGGCGCTCCTCGGCGCTCAGGCCGCGGAGCTCCTCCCACGTGGGGACCGTGTAGCGCTCGGCATCCTTCCCGCGGGCGGGGCCGCCCGCCGGGGTGAAGCGCTCGATCCCGCGCGCCGCGCGCGACTCACGCCGCTGGGTCTCGTCCTTCTGCTCCTGCTCGAGCGAGCGGCCGGCGTCGAGCATCCGCCGGAAGAGCCGCTCCTGCCGCGCCTGCGTGGCAGGGTCCACCGCACCCTGGTCGAGCGCCTGGGCCAGGAGGCGCGCCTCGCGCGCCAACTCCTGCGCGCGCCCCGTGGGGTCGGCGTCGGAGACCTCGTCGAGCTGGCGCGCCACCTCGCGCTGCGCCCGCGCCAGCTCGCGCGCCTGGGATCGGCCCGCCTGGTCGAGTGCATCCTGACGCGCCTGCTGCGACTGCCCGCCCGGGAAGAGGCTCTGCATCTGGCCGTTCAGTTGGCCCTGCTGCTGCGCGAGCTGCTGCAGTTGCTGCATCAGCTCCGGCAGGCCCGAGGCCGACTGCGCGGACGCGGCGCGCTCGCGGTCACGCGTGAGCTGTGCGGCGGCCTGCCGCAGGGAGTTCGCGGCCTCCTGCATCGCCTGCGACTGCTGGCCCCGCTGCGCCTGCGCGGCCTCGCGCGTCGCCTGCTCCACCCGCTGCTGCGCCTGGTCCATCATCTGTTGCGTGCGCGGCGAGACGAGCGCGGACTTCTTCCCCTCCTCCTCGAGCCGCTGCTGGGCGGTCTGCACCCCTTGCTGCAGCGCGGCCTGCTGGCTCCGCAGATTCGGATCGTTCGGGTTCCGCTGCGCCTGCTCGGCGAGCGCGTCCTGCTCCTTGGCGAGCTGCATCATCTCCTGCACGGAGCGGTCGAGCGCGTCCGTGAGTTCGCCCTTCCACTCGGAGACCTGTCCGCTCCGCGCCTTCTCCAGCGACTGCGCGGCGTCCTGCATCGCCTGCGCCGCCTGTTCCGCGGCCTGCTGGGCGCCCGCCTGCGCGCGCTGCCGCTCGGTGACGGTCTGCGGCTGGGAGCGCGCGGCCTGCGCCTGCTTGAGCGCCTCCTCGAGCGCCGCCTCCGAGCGTCGCGCCTCGTCGCTGGCGCGCTCGGCGCCCTGCGCGCCGGTGTTCGCGCGCTCCTGCTCGAGCCGCTCCTTGAGCGACTCGATCGCCTTCGAGAGGTCGCGCGTGCGGTTCGCGAGGGACTGCGCCTTCTCGGCGTCGGTCGGCGCCCGCGCGGCGCTGTCGGCGAATTCGCGCTGCTGGTCCGCGAGCTCCTGCGCCTCGTCCTTGAGGGTCTCCATGGATCCCTCGAGCGCGGCGCGCTTGAGCATCTGGGCGCTCTTCTCCAGCGCCTCGCGCAGCCGCTGCTGCTGCGCGGCGAGGTCCGAGAGGGACTGCCGCGTGCGCTCCCCGTCGAGCTGCTGCGTGGACCCCTCGAGCTTGGCCAGCGCCTCGGCCATCTCGGGCGTCATCGCCTCGCGCAGGAGGCGTTGTGCGTCCTGGAGCTGCCGCGCCAGCGCCGTGTCGAGCGCACCCGCCTTGCGCAGGCGGTCCTCCATCTCGCGCGCGGCCTCCTCCAACCCCTGCACCCGCTCCTGCAGGGCGCGCTGCTGCTCGGCGATCTCGCGCGCCTGCTCCGCGTTCTCGTACGCCATCCCGTTGCGGTCCCGCGGCTGCTCGCCCCCTTGTGCGCTGTTGGGCTGCGCGCCGGTGTTGCGGTCCGTGCGCGACCGTGACGCGGTCTCCGTCTTCTCGGCGAGCTGCGCCTGCGCGCGGGCGGCGGCGTTGGCGGCGGCCACCGCGGCCTCGCCGGCGTCGCGCGCCGCCGTCCGCTCCTCGGAGGCGGTGGGGACGCGGAGCACGAGCGTGCGGCTCCGTCCCTCGCGCGCCTCGGCGCCACCGGGCGCCGCATCGCGCGCCACCGCGACGAGGTGTACGGTGGCCCCCGGCTCGAGCCGGAGCCGCGCCAGGTCCTGCACCGCGCCGCCGACCCATTCGCTCTCGCGCACGTCACTCAGCGGGAAGTCCTGCGGCTCCGTCGCCTTCCCCGCCGCGTCGACCACCCAGCGGCGCATCCAGACGCCGACCAGGGCGTGGTCGTCCTGCGCGAGGAGCTCCACCCCGACGCGGTCGGTCATGCCGACGAGGACCTCCCCCACCGGCGCCAGGATCTCCACGCGCGGCACCGAGTCCTCCAGCACCTCGATCTCGAGCGCGCTCGGGAGGTCCGCGATCTCCTGCCGCAGCCCCTTCGCTTCCCAGTTCCAGACCTCGCTGCGTGCCGGGGTCCAGGCGCCCGCGAACGACGTGCCCTCGCTGCGGAGCGCGATGCGCGTGCCCCCCGCCACCAGCGCGACCGCGGCGAGCGGCTCGGACGAGTGCCCGTCGATGCTCAGGCGCGTGCCGGCGGGGATGCGCAGCGGTGCGTCCGCCGCGAGTCGCTCACTCGCGCGCCCGAGGTACGTGGGGTATGTCGCTCGGAGCGTCACGTCGCCCACGAAGGGCCGGTCGACCACGCGCACCACCGCCGTGTCGCTCAGCGTGCGACCATCGGCCGCCACGACCGCGAGGTCCGCATCCACGGACGCGAAGTGCATCAGCGCGCGCCCCGCCGAGTCCACCGAGAGCAGCGTGTCCCGCCACCCACCGCCCGTGATGCGCCACTGCAACCGGACCTCGCTCCTGCCGACGGCGGCGACCGCGATGCGCGCCGCGGCACCCCGCGGCAGCCGCCGTGGCGCATCCACCACCTTGAGCGCCGGGAGGAGCGTGCCGCGCCATGCGTCGACCGGGTGCAGGAGCGCCTGCCACCCGTCGGCGCGCGTGCTCCAGGAGCCGGCCGCCAGCATCAGCACCTGCACGAGCGCCACCAGGGAGAGGGCGAACGCGCGCATGAAGCGCCGCCGATGCCGCGGTGCCGGGCGCGCGGCCACCGCCGCGAGCGAGTCCCCGATCCGCTCCGCCGCACGCTGCGCGAACACCCCGCCGCTCTCGGCCACCTCGAGCAGGCCCGTGAGCTGGCCGCGGCGCAGCCGCTGCTCGTCCTCGATCGCCCGCGCGACCGCGGCCGGCCTCGCGCGCGCTCCCAGCCGCGTCCGGACCCGGCGCGCGATCAGCACCGCCGCCGCGGCCGCCACGCCCCAGATCAGGAAGGGCACCGCCGGCGAGAGCGCGAGCCACCGCCCGCGCGCGAGCCACATCGCGCCTCCGGAGAGCATCGCGAGGGCCACCACCGCAGGGAGCACCACGCCCGCCGCCGACGCCACGCGTCCGGCGCGCCGCGCCTCACGCGCCACGAGGTCGAGGACGCTCATCGCCCGACCCCGCTCGTCACCGCGTAGACGAAGAGGTTCACGCCCATGCGCAGCGCCCGCTCGTGCGCCTCGGGCGGGTCGTCCGGGTACGTCCCGATGTCCTCCCAGCCATTTCCCAGGTCACTCTCGTGCGAGTAGAAGACGGCCAGCCGGTCCCCGATGAATATGCCGTATCCGCGGGCCGGCTTGGCGTCATGCTCGTGGATCTTCGGCACGCCCTCCGGGAACGGATAGACGATGCGGTAGATCGGGTGCGTGAGCGGAACGTCCACGAGCGCGCGGTCGGGGAAGACCTTGGCGATCTCGCGCCGGAAGTGCTCGTCGAGCCCGTAGTTGTCGTCCGCGTGCAGGAAGCCACCCTGCAGCAGGTACTCGCGCAGCCGCACCACCTCGACGTCGCTGAGCTTGATGGTGCCATGCCCCGTGAGGTGCAGGAACGGATAGTCCGTGAGGCGCTCATCGAGCAGGGTGACACGCGCTTCCCGCGGGTCCACCGCGAGGGTCGTCCGCTCGCGGATGGCGCGGATCAGGTTCGGGAGGCTCGAGGGGTTGGCATACCAGTCGTCCCCGTCGTACTGGAGTCGCGCCACTGCGAGCCGCGGCGCCTCCGCGCGCGGCGCGAGCGGGCGAGGCGCCCAGCTCGCGCCCAGCAGGAGCGCGGCACCAGCGACGAACAGCAGCGGACGAGGGCGGCGCATCATTCGTGGGCGATCCGGTAGGCGAGGTTCCGCGGCGCGCCCGCGGTCTCCATCAGGTCCTGCACGACATCCCGGGCGGACATGCCCGACGCACGGAGCTCGGCCGCGCGCGCGCGCAGCGTGGCCTCGTCCGCGACCGCAGGCAGCGCCCCCTCCACGAGCAGCACGAACTCCCCGCGTGGCTCCTGCGCTTCATAGTACGCAGCCAGCTCGCGGACCGTTCCCCGCCGGAACTCCTCGAACTGCTTGGTGAGCTCCCGCGCCACCACGGCCTGCCGGTCCTCGGCTCCCGCGTCGGCCAGGGCGCGCAGCGTCCCCGCCAGGCGTGTGGGTGCCTCATAAAGCACCGCCGTGTGCGGGAGCGCCACCACCGCGGCGAGCGTCGCCCCCCGCTCCTTCCCCTTCCGCGCGAGGAAGCCATAGAACGTGAAGCGCTCCGCGTCGAGTCCGGCGCCGGCCAGCGCCGCCAGGAGCGCCGAGGGCCCGGGCACCGGGGAGACCGGCACGCCGGCGGCGATCGCGGCGCGCACGAGGCGCGCGCCGGGGTCCGAGAGGAGCGGGGTCCCCGCGTCGCTGATCAGCGCGAGCGACTCCCCCGCGAGCAGACGCGCCACGAATCCCGGCGTGCTCTCCGCCTCGTTGTGCTCGTGGTGCGAGACCAGCGGCGTCCGGATCCCGTGCCGGTCGAGCAGCACGCGCGAGTGCCGCGTGTCCTCCGCCAGGATCGCTGCCACCGCGCCGAACGTCTCCACCGCCCGCGGCGAGAGGTCCCCGAGGTTCCCGATCGGGGTGCTGACGATGTGCAGCGTCCCCGGCGTCGCCGCCGGGCCACTGCTCACCACTGCATCTTCCACGGCAGCGCGTCGAACAGGCCGGCCGCCTGGTAGAGATGCCGGCGCGCGGATGTCACCTCGCGGAGCACCGCGGCCGGGTCCTCGCCGGCCGGCACCACGGCCACCAGCGCCTCCCCCACCCAGGCGCCGAGCGCGCGCGTCAGCACCGAGGGATCCGCGACGGGGTCGCGCGCCGTGGCGAGCGCCGGCGAGAACCGCTCGAGCAGCGGATAGGGTTTCACCATCTTGCGTCGCGCGGTCTCCACCACCCGCGGCGCATCCGCGACGCCGCCCGCGCCCATCCGCTCCGTGAGCGCGGCGATGAGGTCCCGGTACGACTGGATGAGGGCCGGCGTCGCCTGCGCGGGGAGTGCCTCGGCGCGAGGCCAGAGGCGGAGGACCGGGGGCGCGGCGTGCGCGACCGGTGCCACGACGCTCCGCAGGTGCGCTACGGGATCGCCCGGCTGGCCGTCCGAGAAATAGCCGCGCACCGGCTTCCCGCTCGCGATCACCACGTAGTGCACCGCGCCGTCCACCTGCGCCTCCACTGTGCCGTCATGCATCGTCGCGTACAGGAAGGCGAGCAGCGCATCGACGTCCGACAGGTCGAGCTCGCGCGGCCAGGCACGGGGCGTCCCGGTCTGCGTCGCGTACATCTGGTCCATCAACTCATCCGTCGCCTCGTGGAAGCAGACGCTCCCGTACTCGGCGGAGTTCGGCACCCGGTGCACCGCGTCGCTGATGGCGATCGGCTCGAACCGCACGCCGTCCTCGGTGGTGGTGGCGTTCACCACCTCCCCTTCCTCGAGGTAGAGCGTGATGAGCTCCTCGGGGAGCCAGACGGCGACGTAGCCGTACACGCGCGCCGAGCGGTCCCGCTTGGCGTCGGTGAGGAGGTTCTGCAGGTGCACGTACGCCAAGCGGGTCCGCTGGAGCAGGACCCGCTTGTACGGATAGCGGAGCGCGTCGCGCAGGTGCGGCATCAGCGCCGCCGGCGCCTCACGCCGCGTGCTGCGCGAACTTCGCCGCGAGTGCCGGCTTCGGCACCGCGCCGATCACCTGATCCACGAGCTTGCCGTCCTTGAAGAACAGCAGCGTCGGGATCGAGCGGACCTGGAAGCGCATCGCCGTCTTCTGGTTCGCGTCCACGTCCAGCTTCGTCACCTTGACCTTCCCGGCGAACTCCTCGCTGAGCTGCTCCAGGATCGGCGCGATCATGCGGCAGGGGCCGCACCAGGTCGCCCAGAAGTCCACGACCGCGAGGCCGGTGTGCTGCTCCACCTCGGACGCGAACGACTCGTCCGTCACTGCCAACGTCTTCGACATGCCTGATGCTCCTCGGTATCCGACGGCGGCGGTGCCATGCACCCCGGCGTCGCGCTAACGTTACGGCGTCACCCAGCGAGCCCGTACTCCCTCGCCTCCGGATCGGCCAAGAAATGAACTCGTCCTCCGCGCGCGGCACCCGCATCGCGCACATCGGCATCGCAGTGGACGCCCTCGCGGGCATCCTTCCCTTCTATCGCGACATCCTCGGGATGCCCGAGGTGCCGCTGGACGACTCCGACGGGGCGTCCATCGTCGGCCTCGCGGCCGGCGAGTCCCTCGTCGAACTCCTCCACTCCAACGAACCCGGCACGCCCGTCGAGAAGTTCCTGCGGAAGCGCGGCCCGGGGATCCATCACATCTGCTTCAGCGTCGACGACCTCGACGGCACGCTGGTCCGGTGTCGCGACGCCGGCCTCCGCCTCATCGACGAGGAGCCCCGGATGGGGGCGGAGGGGAAGCGGATCGCCTTCCTCCATCCCGCCTCGACCGGCGGGGTCCTCGTCGAACTGACCGAAAACTAACGTGTCGCGTCGGCGCCGAGGAGCGGTGGGATCCGGCGCGACTGCGGCACCGAGGCCTTGCAGAACGGTTGGAGGACGGTCAGGTCGATGTTCTCCACGTACCAGCGCCCGGACTTCACGTTGCGCACGGTGGTGAACGCCGACTCCGCCCGCAGGTCGCCCTTGGTGAGCGTGACGATATGGGCCACCCGACCGCCCTCTGCCGCGCGGGCCGGGCCGATGCGAGATTCGTCGCTGCGCAGGTGGCAGATCGTGATCAGGAGCCGCTGCTCGAGCTCCTGGCGGCTCACCCGCTCGCGCGTCGGCATCTCGGCATCACCCCAGACGGCGGACATCGCCTGCAGGTCCTCCGCCTTGGCCGCGAACACGAACTGCTGCACGGCGGCGTCGGAACTCTCGGCGCCCGTCGCGGCGCCACCACGGTTGGACCCGCACCCCGCCAGCACCGCCAGACCCATCACCGCCAGCACTCGTCTCACCTGGATCTCCGGAACGTTTGAGGAGTAGGCCTGCAAGATGACGCACCAGCGCCTCTACATCAACATCGATCACGTCGCGACGCTCCGTCAGGCCAGGCGCGCGTCCTACCCGGATCCCGTCGCCGCGGCGCGCCTCTGCGAGGAGGCGGGCGCGGACGGCATCACGGCGCACCTGCGCGAGGACCGCCGCCACATCCAGGACGCGGACGTCGTGGCGCTCGCCGCCGGCGCCCGCACTCCTTTCAACCTCGAGATGGCGTGCACGGCCGAGATGGTGGGCATCGCGCTCCGGTGCAAGCCGTACCAGGTGACGCTGGTGCCGGAGAAGCGCGAGGAGATCACCACGGAGGGCGGGCTCGACCTGCGCCACGACCCCGCGCGCGTCCGCGCCACGGTCGAGCGCCTTCGGGATGGCGGGATCCGCACCTCGCTCTTCATCGACCCCGACCGCGAGCAGGTGGAGCTGGCGCGCGCGCTCGACGTCGCGGCGATCGAGTTGCACACCGGCACCTACTGCGAGCGGCCGGACGATCCCGCCACGCTCGCCGCGCTCGAGAAGGCCGCCGCCCACGCCGCCTCGCTCGGGCTCGCGGTGCACGCCGGGCACGGCCTCACCGTCGAGAACGTGGGGCCCGTCGCCGGCATCACAATGTGCGAGGAGCTCAACATCGGGCACTCGATCGTCGCGCGCGCGGTCTTCGTGGGGCTCTCGGAGGCCGTGCGGGACATGCGCGCGGCTATGGATCGCGCGCGCGCCCGTTGACCCCGGCGGCTCATCCGGCCACCATTAGCGCCAACAGCGGCGCCCACGGCGCGGAGGCGTGATGACGGCGGGATTGCTCGACTTTTTCGTCCTGGAGGCCAGCGAGTACGTCGAGCAGCTCGACGGCCTCGCGTCGCGTGCGTCCTCCGGCCCCCCGGACGCCGCCCCCTTCGCCCGTGCCGCGCGCGCCCTGCGCGGCAGCGCCACCATGGCGAAACTCCACGGCATCGCGGACGTCGCCCAGGGTCTCGAACGCGTCGCGCGCGCCCTCCGCGACGACCACCTCAAGTGGGACGCGGCGACCAGCGGTGCGGTGATCGCCGCGATCGACGACCTCAAGTTCCTCGTGCGCGGCGCGCGCAGCTGGGGAGAAGCCGAGGATGGACGCGCCGCGCGCCGGATCGCCGAGCTCGAACTCCTCGCGCCGACGCAGGTGGTGACCATCACTCGCGGCAAGGGCGCGGAGTTCCTCTCGACCGCGACGGCGGAGGCCGCCACCGGATTGCTCGCCTACGCGGAGCATCCCGGGTCCGCCGCGGAGTTCGCCGAGACCATGCGCCGCGTGCGCGCGCTGCGTGGCGTGGCGGCGCTCCGCGACCTGCCGCCGCTCGCCGAGGTGGTGGACGCGGTGGACGCGGCCGCGAAGCCAGTCGAGCTCCGCAACGAGGAGGCGACAGCCGAGCGGCGGCGCCTCTTCCGCACCGCGGCCCGCGTGCTGCTCGAGGGTGGCGAGGCGATCCGCCGCGGGGGAATGCCCCCCACGGAATCACCCTCCGTGCGCGAGTTCGCCCACGCGGCGGAGACGCTGCGCGCCGGGCTCCGCGAGTCCGAGCAGGTCGTGCCGATCGCCACGCTCTTCCCGGACGGACCGACCTCCGCGCACGTGGAGCCGGGCCCGAACCCGCCGACCACGGCTGCGGAGCGCTTCCGGCTGGAGGTGGTGAGCCAGGCCGAGCACCTGCGGCGGCTCGTGGCGGATGGGCGCGCGGCGATCGACACCGCCACGCGCGATCGCGTGGGGCGCGAGCTGCGCTCCGCGGTGCGCGCCCTCGCGCTTGCCGCGCAGAGTTTCTCGGCCATGGAGGTCGCCAACCTCTTCCTCGCGACCGAGCGCGGCGCGGCCGCGCTCGAGAACCGGGCGCTCTGGGTGCTCGACGAGGCGGGCACGGAGCTCAGCCGGCCGTCGGCGAACGCCGAGTCCGTCGCGCCGCGCTTCCTCGCGCTGCACCAGCGCCTGGCGGGCACGCCCCCCGCCCCGACGCAGGCCGCGCCACCGCGCCAGCGGCGGGCACCCGCGACGCCGACGACCACGCCCCAGCAGGCGGTGCACGCGCCCGTGCGCGCCGCGGCGCCAGCGGTTGCGGCGCCCGCACCGACAGCTGCCCCACCGGCAGCCCCACCGGCAACCCAAACCGGCGGCGCGTCCGGGGCCGAGTTGCAGGCACTCCTCGCCTCCGGGATCGCCGGCCTCGCGCCGCTCGCCACGGACCACATCGCGCCACGCACCGTGGACGCCGACGATGACGTGGTCCCGATCGAGGAGCTGCTCTTCCGCGGCAAGGAGGCGCTCGCGCGCGCGATCAGCATCGGCGACGAACTTCGCCGTTCCGCCACCCAGCCCGACGCCGCCACCCTCTCCGAGTTGTACGACCTGCTGCAGCTGGCCGCGGCGGACTAGGGATGCGGCCCGGCTGGCGCGGGATCCTCGGCATCGCGCTCAGCGCGCTGCTGCTCTGGTGGACGCTGCACGGCGAGGACCTCGGCGCCGTCTGGCGCGTGATCTCCACCTCGAGTCCCGGGCTCTGGCTCGCGTGCACGGTCGTCGCCACGGCGATCTTCCCGCTGCGCGCCCGTCGCTGGCAGGCGATCCTCGCGCCGAGGGCCGGGCGGCTTCCCTTCGGGCCGCTCTGGCGGGCCACCGCCATCGGGATGATGGTCAACAACGTCTTCCCCGCGCGTGCCGGGGAGTTCGCCCGCGCGTTCGCGCTCTCGCGCGCGCGCGCCGACGTGAAGTTCACCACGGCATTCGCCTCGCTCGTGGTGGATCGGCTCTTCGATGGGACGGTCGTGCTCGCGATGCTCGTCCTCGCGACCCTCGACCCGCGCTTCCCGGCGGATGCGACCGTGTTCGGCGCGAGCGCCGGGCGCATCGCCGCCACAGCCGCCCTCTTCCTCGGCGTCGTGCTCGCCGGCGTGTCGGCGCTCGTCTTCTTCCCCGCATCCCTGATCCGCCTCGGCGAACGACTCGTCGGGATGGTCTGGGCGGCCGGTGCCCCGAAGGTCCGTGCCCTCCTCGAGGCGTTCACCGAGGGACTCGCGGTGGTGCGTGAGCCGGCGCTCGCGCTCGAGGTGCTCTTCTGGACCGTGCTGCACTGGATCGTGAACGGGCTCGCCTTCTATCTCGGGTTCCTCGCCCTCGGGCTCGACGCACCGCTCTCAGCCGCGTTCTTCCTCCAGGGGCTGATCGCGATCGGGGTCGCGGTCCCCTCCTCGCCGGGCTTCTTCGGCGTGTTCGAGGCGGCCGCGAAGGCCGGCCTCGCGCTCTATGCGGTGCCCTCCTCGCTCGCCATCTCGTGGGGCCTCGGCTTCCACATCCTCTCGTTCATCCCGATCACGGTGATCGGCGCCTGGTACTTCACGCGCATGCACCTGCACGTGAGCGACCTCGCGGCCCGCGGATGACGGCGACGATCGCCGCGGTCGAGGCGCAGGCGAAGGTCAACCTCTTCCTGCGCGTGCTCGCCCGGGAAGAAGGGGGATTCCACCAGCTCGAGACCTTGTTCACGCGGCTGGAACTCGCGGACAGCGTGCGCGTGGCGACGGACACAGGTGCCCGGGAGCTCACCGCCACCGGCCCCGACACCGGTCCCCCCGCGCGGAACCTGGCGTACCGCGCCGCCGAGGCATTCATGCAGGCCGCGGCGTGGCCGCGAGGCTTCTCGATCACCATCGAGAAGCGGATCCCGGTGCGGGGTGGATTGGGCGGCGGCAGCGCAGACGCCGGCGCCGTGCTCCGGGCGCTCAATGCGCTCGCGCCGACGCCACTCGGGGCGGCGGCGCTGGCGACGCTCGCCCTCCGGCTCGGCGCGGACGTCCCATTCCTCGCCACCGAACTCCCGCTGGCACTCGCGTGGGGCCGCGGCGAACGCCTGCTCGGGCTGCGATCGCTGCCCGCCCGAGAGGTCGTGCTCTGCGTGCCGCCATTCGGGATCGAGACCGCCGCCGCGTTCGACTGGATCGCGGCCGATCGCAGAGGAG
>CAZHAG010000035.1:0-20886 GCA_964529705.1 uncultured Gemmatimonas sp.
CGGTCCCGCATCTCCTCGTTCAGGCAGTCAGTCATCGCTCAGGTACTCCTTGATGCTCTTGATCGCGTTGTGGTAGTGCACCCGGCACGCGCCCTCCGTACTCCCCACCACCTCGGCGATCTCGCCGTACGGCATCCCCTCCGACACCCGCAGCGTGAACACCTCGCGCTGCAGCGGGGTGAGCCGCTCCATCCCCTCCCTCACCCGTTGCGCCGTCTCCTCCCCCACCATCCCGTCCAATGCGTCATACTCCACCACCGCGTGCCCCTCGTCCAGCTCCACCTTGTCCTTCCGTCGTCGCTCGCTGCGTCGTCGGTCCAGCAAGAGGCGCTTGCAGATGGTGAAGAGCCAGGTCCTGAGCGAACTGTCGGAGCGGAAGGTGTCCAGCGCCCCGAAGGCCCGCACGAAGGTGTCCTGCACCAGCTCCTCCACCTGCTCCCGCTCCCCGAGGCTCGCCGCGAAGCGGGCCACGGGCCGGGAGTGCCGCTCCACCAATGCCGCCGCCGCCCGCTGGTCGCCCCGTTGCCAGCGGGCGATCAACTCCGCGTCGGTCGCGTCGACGGTCTTGGCGCTCGGCTCTCCCATGCACTCACCCGATGAGACGCCGGCAGGCGTCAGGCGTTAATC
This sequence comes from uncultured Gemmatimonas sp., assembly GCA_964529705.1. Classification (GTDB taxonomy): domain Bacteria; phylum Gemmatimonadota; class Gemmatimonadetes; order Gemmatimonadales; family Gemmatimonadaceae; genus Pseudogemmatithrix. The sequence goes on from CAZHAG010000035.1 coordinate 628, forward strand.
CCACGTAGAATACGGCCGTGACCGCCCCCCAGATCATCGCCCACCGCGGGGCAAGCCGGGAGCGCCCGGAGAACTCCCTGGCCGCCTTCCGGCGCGCCGCGGAACTGGGCGCCGATGCCGTGGAGCTCGACGTACACCGCACGGCGGACGGCGTGATCGTGGTCCACCACCATCCCGTTCTGGCGGACGGCCGGCGCATCACCGACGTCACGTCGGTGCAGCTGGCGCCACTCCGGGTGCGGGGTGAGCCCGTCCCCACGCTGGACGAGGTCATCGACGCCGTCGGCGACCGACTCGTACTCTACTGCGAGCTCAAGGGCGCCGACACCGCGGCGGGCACGCTCGCCCTGCTGCGGCGCCCCGGCGCGGTGCGGGAGCGCTCGGCCGTACACGCATTCGACCACCGGCTGATCGCCGAGGCGCGGCGCACGGCGGCGGACGTGCCGCGGGGCGTTCTCGAGGTGAGCTACCCGGTGGAGCCCCTCGCCGCGGCTACGGCGGTCGACGCCCGGGACCTCTGGCGCCACTGGGAGTATGTCGACGAGGAGCTAGTGACCGCGGCACACGCCGCGGGCAAGCGCGTGATCGCGTGGACGGTGAACGACCCCGCCGTCATGGCGCGCTTCGCGGCGATCGGCGTGGACGGCCTCTGCACCGACGACGTCGCGCTGGCGCGGACCAGGCTCGCGCGCTGACTCCCGCGCCGACCACTGCGCAGGCTCGCGCGGTGGCACGTCGCGCCGTACGTTCTCCGTCCCCCACCGCACCATCGCCCCCCGCCGGCCCCTACCGGCGCGCTCGCCCCTTCCCGCCCCAATGAGGATGGTCCGTCCGATGCGCCCAACTCATCTCATCCTGACGCTCGCCGCGGTTGGCTGCGCGGTGGCGCCAGCCGCGCAGGCACCTGCGCCGACCGCGGCTCCTGCGGCCGCCGCAGCGACCCCCGCGACGCCCCCCGCCCCGCCCCTCGTCGCCGGCGCCACGTCCAAGCCGCTCGCGGACCCGTTCCCCAGCACCTACGCGCCCTTCCCGTCCCGCACGACGCTCATCCGCAACGTCAACATCTTCACGGCGGCGGGTCCGCTCATCAGGAACGGCGCGGTCTTGATGCAGAACGGGAAGGTGGCGGCGATCGGCACCTCGGTCACCGCCCCGGCCGACGCGATCGTGATCGACGGCGGCGGGAAGTACGTCACGCCCGGCCTCATCGACACGCACTCCCACCTCGGCGTCTATCCCGCGCCGGGGACCGCAGCCCACGACGACGGCAATGAGGCCACGGCCCCGGTCACTGCCCACGTCTGGGCCGAGCACTCGGTCTGGCCGCAGGACCCGCAGTTCCCGCGCAACCTCGCCGGCGGCACCACCACGGTGCAGGTGCTGCCGGGCTCCGCGAACCTCATCGGCGGGCGCAGCGTCACGCTCAAGGTCGTGCCCTCGCGCTCCGTGCAGGGGATGAAGTTCCCCGGTGCCCCCTACGGACTCAAGATGGCGTGCGGCGAGAACCCCAAGCGCGTCTACGCCGGCCGCGGGCCCTCCACGCGCATGGCCAACGTCGCGGGGTACCGTGCCGCGTGGATCCAGGCCGACGAGTACCGCCGGCGCTGGGACAAGTGGCTCGCCAAGCCGGAAGGTGACCCGCCGGGTCGCGACCTCGGGCAAGAGACCCTCGCCGACGTGCTGCGCGGCAACATCCTCGTCCACAACCACTGCTACCAGGCGGACGAGATGATGCAGATGATCGACATCGCCAGGGAGTTCGGGTACAAGATCCGTTCCTTCCACCATGGTGTGGAGGCGTACAAGATCGCCGACGTCCTCGCGCGCGAGAACATCTCCGCATCCATCTGGTCGGACTGGGGCGGCTTCAAGATGGAGGCGCTCGACGCCATCAAGGCGAACGTCGGCCTCACGCACGTGGCCGGCGCGCGCACGATCGTCCACTCGGACGACCCGTCGTACTCGCAACGCCTGAACCAGGAGGCGGCCAAGTCGCTCGCGGCCGCGCACGTCGCGGGCCTCTCCGTCACGGAGGAGGACGCGATCCGCTGGATCACCATCAACCCGGCCTGGGCCCTGGGGATCGATGACAGGACGGGCACGCTCGAGGTCGGCAAGGCGGCCGACCTGGTGCTCTGGTCCGCGAACCCATTCAGCGTCTACGCGCGCACCGAGAAGGTGTGGGTGGACGGCGCGATGCTCTACGACCGCCTCGACACCACCCAGCGATGGCGCACCGACTTCGAACTCGGCTACGTGCCGACACAGGGAGGGAGCCGCTGATGCGCATCCCCATGATGTCGCGCCTGACGGCGCTCGGCGCGCTGACCGCACTCCTCGCGAGCGCCGCGGACGCACAGGTCATCGCGATCACCGGGGGCACGGTCTATCCGGTGAGCGGCCCGAGGATCGAGAACGGCACCGTGCTCATCCGCGACGGACGGATCGTCGCCGTGGGCGCGGACGTCGCCGTCCCTGCGGACGCGCGCCGGATCGACGCGCGCGGGAAGTGGGTGACGCCGGGATTCATCAACAGCGCGACCACGCTCGGCCTCGCCGAGGCCGGCAGCCCCCAGTTCTCCGGTGGCTACAACGACGTCTCGGCGCGCGGCGAGAAGGGGATCGCCGCGGCGTTCGACGCCTGGCGAGGGATCAATCCCGCCAGCACCCTCTTCGCGCCCGCGCGCCAGGAGGGCGTGACCTCCGTGCTCGTCGCGCCGGGAGGCGGGATGGTCGGCGGGCGCGCGGCGGTGATCGACCTGGTGGAAGCCGCTACCGCGGACGCGATGGTCCGCAGGGCTCCGACCGCAATGGTGGGCACCTTCGGCGACCCCTCCAGCGGCGAGACCAACGCCCGCGCCGAGTTCTGGGCGCGCTGGCGCACCCTGCTCGACGACGTGAAGGCGTACCAGGCGCGGCGCACCGCGTACGAGAGCGGGAACACGCGAACCTTCGCCGCCTCGCGCGCCGACCTCGAGGCGCTGATCCCGGTGGTCACCGGCCAGCTGCCACTGGTGCTCTCGGTGGACCGCTCATCCGACATCCTCGCGGCGCTCGCCTTCGCCGCGGAGTACAAGCTCAAGCTCTGGATCGCGGGAGGGGCCGAGGCATGGATGGTCGCCGACCGGATCGCCGCCGCGGGCGTGCCGGTCCTCACCGGCGCGATGAACAACATCCCGGGGAGCTTCGACGCGCTGGGGCAGCGGCAGGAGAACGCCGCGATGCTGCGCGCGGCGGGCGTCACCGTGGTGCTGGTGGGCAACGGCCCCGGGGACCCCGAGTCGTACAACGTGCGCAACATCCGGCAGGAGGCGGGGAACGCCGTGGCCTACGGGATGTCCTGGGACGACGCGCTGCGTGCGATCACGCTGACCCCCGCCGAGGTGCTCGGCGTCGCGGGCCAGGTGGGCTCACTCGCGCCGGGACGGGACGCCAACGTGGTGGTCTGGAGCGGCGACCCCTTCGAGTTCGAGTCGGTGGCGGAGGAGGTGTTCGTGCGCGGCCGCACGTTCACCTCCCTCAGTCGGCAGCAGCAGCTGCTGCAGCGCTACCTCACCCTGCCGCCGGCGTACACGAGACCCTGAGCGCCGGCGGCGGGTGAGGATCAGCTCGCCGGGGTCCCGGCGGGCTTCTCCTCGGGGCCGGTGCCGCTCGCGGCGCCGGCCTCGCTCGTCTCCCGGTCGTCCCAGCACCGCCACCCGTGTGCGCGGCGCTCCGTGCGGATGGACGCGAGTTCGGACTCGATCCGCTCGGCCTCCTTGGTGTGCTCGGCCAGCGCGCCGTCGAGCCGCGCGAGCGTCTCCGCGTCCAGCTCGCGCCCTTCGCGGCGCGCCCGGTGCACGGCGAACCCCAGCGCGGACGCGGCCTCATCGGCGCGGCGACGGACCCGGTGCAGGTCCAGGCGGAGCCGTCCCTCGTCGAGGGCCTGCTTGGCGGCTTCTCCCGCGCGGTCGAGTTCCTTCTCCAGCTGGTCGAACAGGCTCATGACTGCCTCCGGTGATGCCCTATCCTACGCCGCCGCGCAGACAAGGTTTCGGGAACGAGAACGCCCCGCCGGCTGGGCCGGCGGGGCGTCGCGATCGCTGGGGCGAGCGGCGTTACGCCGTCGCCGCTTCCGGATACACGGAGACCTTGAAGCGGGTCTTGGACTTGTGCTCGAACTTCACCACACCCTCGATGAGGGAGTAGATGGTGTAGTCGGTGCCCAGCCCGACGTTGTTGCCGGGATGCCACTTCGTGCCGCACTGCCGGAGGATGATGTTCCCCGGGATCACGCGCTCACCGCCGAACTTCTTGACGCCGCGGTACTGCGGATTGGAGTCGCGCCCGTTGCGGGAGGAGCCTACGCCTTTCTTGTGTGCCATGGGATGGGATCTCCTCGGTCAGCCGAGGGTGATGTCGCGGATGCGGACTTCGGTGAAGCCCTGCCGATGTCCCTGCTTCTTGGAGTAGTTCTTCCGGCGCTTGAACTTGAAGACGACGATCTTGTCCCCGAGGCCGTGCTTCACGATCTCGGCCGTGACGGACGCGCCCTTGATGGTCGGCACGCCGACCTTCACGTTAGACCCGTCGGAGCCGAGGAGGACGTCGTTGAATTCCACGGTGGCGCCGGCGTCCCCCGGAAGGGTCGGCAGCCTGAGCGTGGTGCCCTTCTCGGCGCGGAACTGCTTGCCGCCGGAGCGGAAGATTGCGTACGACATGGTGAACTTCTCTCGGAGTGCGGTTTTCTGTAGGAGCCACTGAAGATACCCGCGCTCAAGAGTCGGGTCAAGTGGTTGCCGTTGGGGCGTTTGGGAGTGCCCGCCGGCCGAGGGACGGCTACCGGCGCCGAGCGGTCGTCGGGTAGGCGACGTCCGGCGGCGGATCCCCGTTCGGCCAGTCCTTCTCCTTCCCCTTGAAGTCGGGACGGGAGTGGCCGTTCATGTACGCCGCCACGTCGTACGCCTGCTGCGGCGTGAGCGTATTCGGGCGGTCGTAGGGCATTCCGGCCCGGATGAATGCCGCCGCGGTCCTGAGGCGGGCCATCCCCGCCCCGATGTTGAAGCTGCGCGGCCCCCAGAGCGGCGTGGCAGGCGGGACGAGCCCCTGGCCGTCCTCCCCGTGGCAGCGGGCGCACTCGGCGAGGAAGGTGCGACGGCCCGCCGCCGTGTCCGGCTTGACGGGCGCGAGGGGTGGGATCCCCTGCCCCTCGGTCTCGCGTCCCACCGGCGTGCCGCGCGAGAGCCAGGCCATGTACGCGATCATGTCGCGCATCTCCCGCGAATCGTAGGCGGGGGACTTCCCGTTCAGGCTCCGCTCGAAGCAGTCGCCGATGCGTTCCTCGAGGTCGATCACCGCGCCGGACCGACTGCGGTACTGCGGGAAGCGCGCGTAGACCCCGACCCAGGCCATCGCGTTCCGCCGGGTGCCGCCGTCGAGGTGGCAGCTCGTGCAGCGCAGCCCGTTGCCGACGAACTGCGGCAGGGAGTCCCGCGTGTGCTCGAGGAGTGCGCGTCCACGCCGCACGGCGACGCCGATCTCGCCGGGCGGGACGTCCGCGAGGTCGGGCACGACGAAGGCCACGCGCCCGTCCGCGGCCGCCGCCGCGTTCGCCGCGCCCGCACTGACCGTCCGCACCAGCCCCGACCCCTCGGCACCCCCCTCCGGCGCCCGCACGACGTCGCACGCAGCGAGGGCGAACAGCAGGAGAAGGGCCGAGTGGCGCATCAGGCCACCGCGTACTGGCTGGTGATGTCGCGCCCGGCGCCCTTCACCACGAGCTTGAACTCGTCGGGCTTGAGGAGCGGGTCGTCGCGCATCTCGAGCGAGAAGCCCACGGACTTCTCGAGCTTCTTGACGAGGTCCTTCTCCTCCTCCAGCACGTACATCACCGTGTCCGGGTGGAGCTTGATGATGATCCCGTCGCGGCGGCCGTCGCTCGCGAGGCGCCGCACGGCGCGCTCCATGCGGCGCACGATGGTCTCCGCGGTGAAGACGCGCCCCGTCCCCGCGCACGTGGGGCAGGCCTCGGTCATCGCGTGGAGGTGGCTCTGCCGGACGCGCTGCCGCGTCATCTCCACCAGTCCCAGGTCGCTCACGGCGAACGCCTTGGTGCGCGCGCGGTCCCGCCCGAGGTGCGTGCGCAGCTCCTGCAGCACGCGGTCGCGGTTCGCCTTGGTCTCCATGTCGATGAAGTCGCAGACGATGATCCCGCCCACGTCGCGGAGTCGCAGCTGGCGGGCGATCTCGCGCGCCGCCTCGATGTTGGTCTTGGTGACGGTCTTCTCGGGGTCCTTCTTTCCCGTGAAGCGTCCCGAGTTCACGTCGATCGAGACCAGGGCCTCCGTGGGCTCGATGATCAGGTACCCCCCGCTCGGAAGGTCGCAGCGGCGCTTGAAGAGGTCGCGGATCTCCGTCTCGATCCCCGCCTTGTCGAAGAGCCCCGCCTTCTCCTCGTACAGGTGGACGCGGTCGATGAGCTCCGGCGCGATCCCCTTGAGGTACTCGACGATCTCGTTGTAGACCTGCTTGGAGTCCACCGTGAGGCTGTCGACCTTGGTGGAGAAGAGGTCGCGGATGATCCCGCGCGTGAGCGAGGTCTCGCGGTGGAGGAGCTTGGGCGGGTTCCCGACGAACTTGGTCTTCTTGTTGATCCGCCCCCACTGCGAGATGAGCGTGTTCAGCTCGCGGGTGAAGGTCTCCTGCGTCACGTCCTCGCCGACGGTGCGCACGATCACGCCCCCCGAGTCCTTCGGGAGCACCTTCTGCACCTGCTCGCGGAGCCGCTGCCGCTCGGCGCGCTCGCCGATCTTGCGGCTCACGCCCACGCGCGCGGCGAAGGGCATGTAGACCAGGAAGCGCCCGGCGAGGGAGACTTGCGCGGTCACGCGCGGGCCCTTGGTGGAGATGGGCTCCTTGCTGACCTGCACGATGATCGACTGGCCGCGCTTGAGCACGCTCTCGATCGCGGGCGGCTCGGCGCGCCGGCGGCGGCCACCGTTCCGCTTCGCCTGCTTCTTCGCGGGTGCGGTCGCGGCCCCGGGCGCGGGCGCGTACGGCGACTCGGCCCCGTTCGCCTCGGCGGCATCGGGGACGTCCGGCGCGTCATCGGAGGCGTCGTCGTCCTCGCCCTCCTCGTCGTCGTCCTCGTCGCCGTCCTCGTCGTATACGAGGTCGGCGTTGTGGAGGAAGGCGCTCTTCTCGGTGCCGATGTTCACGAACGCCGCCTGGATACCGGGCAGCACCGCCTCGACCTTTCCGAGATAGATGTCGCCGACCATCCGCTTGTTCTCCGGACGGTCGACCTTCAACTCAACGAGCTGGTCGTCCTCGATGATCGCGACGCGCACTTCCCGCTGCGTCGCACTGATCAGGATCTCGCGCTTCATTGTTGCCCACGGCTGATGAGCCCCCGTCCCCGCACCGGATCGTCCACGCGCGGGCCGCCCGATGCGACATCCCTGCACCGCCCGCGAGGGCGGTCAGGACGCTCGGGAAGAGTCGGCGTTGCGTGCGATCCATGGCCTGGTCGTGCCGGTCACGAGAGATGCCGGCCCGCACGGGCCGGCAGACAAGACGCCCCGAGGCTCCGGGGCGTCGCAAGTAGACTGCTATATGGGTACCGACCGTCCCGCGGTCGCGCAACGGGCAGTCCCATGCCGTTCAGACGGCCAGGCCCCGCAAAAGGTGACGGGCGATGACCATCCGCTGGATCTCGGAGGTCCCCTCCCCGATCTCCCCGATCTTGGCGTCCCGCATCATCCGCTCCACGGGATAGTCCTTGGTGTAACCGTACCCCCCGTGCAGCTGGATGGCCGTGATCGTCGCCCGCATGGCCATCTCGGAGCAGAAGAGCTTCGCCATGGCGGCCTCCTTGCTGTACGGATGCCCGTTCTGGGATAGCCAGGCCGCGTGGTACACCAGGTGCCGCCCCGCCTCGAGCTCCGTGGCCATGTCGGAGAGCTGGAAGTTGACGCCCTGGAACTCGGCGATGGCCTTGCCGAACTGCTTCCGCTCGGAGGTGTAGCGGAGCGCCTCGTCGAACGCGCCTTGCGCGAGGCCGAGCGAGAGCGACGCGATGCCGATGCGCCCCGCGTCGAGCGTCTTCATGAAGTTCACGAAGCCGTTCCCCTCCTCGCCCAAGAGGTTCTCCGCCGGGACCTCGACGTCCTCGAGGATCAGCTCACGCGTGTCGGAGGCGCGCCAGCCGAGCTTGTCCTCCTTCTTCCCGGAGCGGAACCCCTTCATGGCCTTGAGCTCGGGATCGTGGCCGATGCCGAGCGTCTTCACGCGCTCCAGGTCGCAGCTGTCCTTGGTGAGGATGAAGCTCGAGATGCCGCGCGTCCCCGCGCCCGGCTCCGTGACCGCGGTGATGACGAAGACCTCGCCGACCCCCGCGTGCGTGATGAAGCGCTTGCTCCCGTTGAGGACGTAGTGGCTCCCCTTCTTGACCGCCGTGGTCTGCGTGCCCCCCGCGTCGGAGCCCGCCCCGGGTTCGGTGAGGCCGAAGCCTCCGAGCACCCTGCCGCCCGCCAGCTTCGGCACGAACCGCTTCTTCTGCGCCGCGGTCCCGAAGTTCACGATCGGCGAGGTGCCGAGCGTGGTGTGCGCGGAGATGGTGATGGAGTGCGAGGCGCAGACGCGCGCCAGTTCCTCGATGGCGATGATGAAGCTGATGGTGTCGAGTCCGGCGCCCCCCAGTTCCTCGGGCCACGGGATCCCCAACAGGCCCAAGTCGGCCATCTTCTTGACGTTCTCCCACGGGAACTCCTGGGAGTCGTCGAACGCGCGCGCCACCGGCGCGACCTCGGCGAGTGCGAAGGCACGGACCATCTCACGCGTGGCGAGATGATGTTCCTGGAAATAGATCGAGTCGTGCATCAGTGAGGCAGATGGGGGAAGGGAGATGTGAGAGGGGAGGAACAGCCTCTCCCTTCGCGGTGCGGCGCTGCACGCAATCTATGGACGCGGCACCGCCAGCGCCGAACGGAGCACCCGGCCGTCGAGCCGCTCGAGGGGCTTCACCCCGAGGAGTTCAGCGAGCGTCGGCGCCAGGTCGACCACGCGCGCCTCCTCCGTATGGCGGGCCGGTGCGATGCCGGCACCCCAGAGGATCACCGGCACCCGCGCATCGTAGTCGTACGGCGAACCGTGCGTGGCGACATTCGCGGTGCCGAAGATCGAGAACTGGTCCAGCGTGATCGCGACGAGCACGTCCCCGCCGGGCCGGAACATGTGCAGCCAGCGGCGGGCGGTCGCGTCCTTCACGGTGTCCGCGCGCGCCAAGTCGTCGATCACGTCCACCCGGGCGACGTTCGGCACGCGCCGGGCCTCCGCTGCGAACGTGCGCGCCACGTCGAGCAGTTCCCGCTGCTTGCCGCCCGCCTTGCTCCGGTCCACCTCGAGCGTCTGGCCGTCGAACGAGAAGAGCGCGGGGTCGAGCTTGGCCCGCGCCACGCGCGGCGCCGTCGCGGTGAGCGCCGCCGTGAAGTCCGCGGCCATCACCCGGCGCGCCTTGGAGTTGTCACCCCACGACGACGTGATCTCGGGGCTGGGGGCGACGCCGTGGTCCGACGTGAGGGCAAGGATCACGTTCTCCGCACCCCGCAGCGCCACGAGTGAATCGAGGAAGGCCCCGAGCAGGCGGTCGAGGCGGAGCACCTGGTCGTGCAGCTCGCGCGAATCCGGCCCATAGCGGTGGCCGACCGCGTCCGTCGTGGAGAGCGAGATCGCGAGCAGGTCGGTGGCGGGACCCGCGCCCAGGTCGAGCGTCCGCACGCCGCGCCAGGCGAAGTCGAGCGTGAGCTCGTCCATGAAGGGGTACACGATGATCGCGGCGCGGGCGCGCGCCGTGTCCTCTGAGAGCCGGTGCGGGAAGAGGAAGTCGCGCCCCGCTCCCTCCCCGGGCACCGAGTCGGGCTCCGGATACGCCTCCGGCGGACCGAGCAAGTCCCAGGTGCGGCCCGCGTAGCGGTCCACCACGCGCTCCTCGGCGTTGAACGCCTGCACCCAGGTGGGGAGCGTGTCGGCGTACCAGGTGCTCGTCACGAACCGCCCCTGCGAGGACGCGTACCAGAACACCGGGAACTTCCCGCGACCGATCGGCAGGATCGCCCCGCGGTCCTTCCGGGAGACCGAGAGCACGCGCGTGCGCGGATCGGCCGCCGTCATCCAGTCGGCCATCGTCGTGCCGGTGAAGCGGAAGGGCGACGCCCCCTCGCCCGTCGCGCCGACGAGCGGGGCGTCGGGCGTGTTCACGCCGGCGACGTTGCTCGCGATCCCGGTGGAGTACGGGAATCGGCCGGAGAGCGTGGCCGCATGGCCCGGCGCCGTCTCGGTGATCGCGTGGTCGTGCACCCCGCGCGCATAGTAGGCCCCCTGGTCCACCAGTCGCCGGAGGCCTCCGGTCAGCTGGCCGTACCAGCGATCGAGGTAGTCCGGCCGGAGCTGGTCGATGGTGACGAACACGAGCAGCGACGGTCGAGCAGCCGCGGGGCGCGCCGGGGCAACGGCCGGAGCGACGGCGGCCGGGCGGGCGGGCGCCTGGGCAGGCGTCTGCGCGGGCGCGCATGCTGCCATCCCGAACACCACGACGACGAGGGATCGGAGTCGATGCATGTTCCTGAGGGGTGAGGGGAACGCCACAAGATACCCCGTGGGCCGAGTCCCGTGCAGTTGCCGAGCGAGACCTCCGGCGGCACCTTCCCGCCGTCCATCCGTCGGCCCGCCCTCTCCGGTCCCCATGGCCTCGCTCTCCGATCACCCGCTCTGGCGCAACATCGTCCTGCGCACGGTGCTGTACTACGTCGTCGCGCTAGGGGTGGCCTACGCACTGCGCACCTATGCGGACACCAGCCTCGGCGTCCTCGGCGGCGAGACGCTGGGCGAACTCGTGGGCGGGATGCCCGGCGCACCCTCCGCGCCGGTGCAGACACCCACGGGGCTGGCGGCCGCGATCGCGATGCTCACGGCGTTCGCGACCGCACTCCCGGTCGCGTGGATCTACACGCTGACGCGCCGCAAGAAGGGGTTCCAGCAGTCCGTGGTGCAGACCTATCTGATCCTGCCGGTGGTGGCCGCGGGGATCGTGGTGCTCGTGAAGTACTCGCTCGCACTCGCCTTCTCGCTCGGCGGCATCGTCGCGGCGGTGCGCTTCCGGACCAACCTCGACGACAGCAAGGACGCCGCCGGGATCTTCGTGGTGATCGGCATCGGCATGGCGGCGGCGGTGAGCCCGGCGGTCTCCTGGGTGATCTCGATCGGCTTCAACATCCTGATGCTCTTCCTCTGGTGGACCGACTTCGGCCAGCCGGTGGCGCTCGAGGGGAAGACGGCGGAGCGGCGGCTGGAGAAGGCCCTCGAGGAGCACAACCGCACGGGGATGTTCCTCGCGCGCATCGACGAGGAGGTGCTGGCCGACATGTCGCCCGACCAGCTCGAGGCGCTCGCAGACCGCGCGTGGCGCCGGCGCATGCGAAACGACCCGGAGGTCAAGAAGAAGGATGCGGAAGTCGCCGAGCACCCCGAGTACGAGCGGATGCTGCGCATCAAGACCGTGGACCCCGAACTCGCGCGCGCGGTGTGCGAGCCCCTCTTCGGCTCGCTCTTCTCGCAGTGGAAGTACCTTGGGAGCGTGCGCGAGAACGACATCCGCGTGCTGGAGTACGGCGTCTCGCTGGCCGCGACGGTCACCCCCGGCGTGGTGAGCGACGACCTTGGCGCCATCCCCGACTCGCCGCTGCGCGGCGTGGAGTTGCGATGACCCGCACGATCCTCGCAGTCCTGATCCTCGTGCTCGCGGGAGCCCAGCTCCCCGCGCAACCGCTCTTCAAGGAGCGCGAGCCCCTCGCGCTCACGCTCACGACCAACCTCCGGGACCTCGTGCGCGAGCGCGACTCGACCGAGCTCCGCTGGTTCGGCGCCGAGATGCAGTACACGGACGCGGCCGGCGCGACGGTGCGGCTCCCTGTGGAGCTCCGCGCCCGCGGCCACTTCCGCCGCCAGTCGCGGAACTGTTCCTTCCCTCCCCTCTTCCTGCGCGCCGAACGGTCGGTCCGCGACAGCTCGATCCTGCAGGGGAACCCGCGCCTCAAGATCACCACGCCCTGCCGGCCGGAGCGCGAGGAGTACCAGCAGTACGTCTTCCTCGAGTACCTCGTCTACCAGACCTATGCGGCGATCGACTCCGTGCACCACCGCACGCGGCTGGCGACCATCACCTACCGCGACTCCACTGACCGCGTGAAGCCGATCACGGTCAGCGCGTTCCTCCTGGAGATCGAGGACGAGGTGGCGGACGAGCACGGGCTCGAACTCGTGGACCAGAAAGGCGCCCTCTTCGCCGATGTGGTCCAGCCCGCCCTCGACCGGCTCTCGATCTTCGAGTTCTGGATCGGCAACACCGACTGGTCGCTCTCGGCCCTGCACAACATCACGCTCTTCCAGACGCCGGAGCGGCAGTACGTCCCGGTGGCCTACGACTTCGACTGGTCTGGCGCGGTGAACGCGCGCTACTCCTTCCCGCAGGCGAACCTCGGGATCCGGACGGTGCGCGAGCGGCTGCACCGCGGCCCGTGCAAGACGGCGGAGCAATGGGCGCCGACGATCGAGCACTACCTCTCGCGACGCGCGGCGGTGGACTCCATCTGGGCGCAGCCGATCGCCGGCCTCGACCCGAAGAAACTCGAGGATTCGAAGAAGTGGCTCGACGAGCTCTGGCCGATCCTCACCGACCCGCGGCAGTTCAAGCGCAATGTGATCGACCGCTGCCAGCCGCGCGGGAACTGAGGGCGCGCGTCCCCCCTCAGTGCTCGGCGACGACGGTGAGGAGCGCCTTGCCGTAGCGGTCGAGCCGCGTGGGGCCGACGCCGTGCACCCGCCCGAGCGCCTCGAGCGTCGTCGGGCGTGCACGGGCGATCTCCCTCAGCGTCTTGTCGGGGAAGACGACGTAGGCCGGGACCTCCTCGTCCTTCGCGAGCTCCGCGCGGCGGGCGCGCAACGCATCCATGAGCGCGATCTCCTCACGTGAGAGGGGCGCCGCCGTCGGCCCAGCGGCCGTCGCGCGCGGCCGGCGCGACGCCTTGCCGCGAGGGGCGCCGGCGATCGCCTCGTGCTTGATCCCCAGGCAGTTGTCGCACCCGTCGCAGCGCGGGCGCGCCGCAGGGTCGCCGAAGTAGCGGAGCACGAACGCGCGCCGGCACTGGTCGGTGTACGCGTACTTCTGCATGCGGTCGAGTTTCCCCGTCTCGCTGCGCCGTCGCCGTTCGAGCCCCTCCCAGTCCACGGGGAACTCCATGAGCGGCCGCTTCGGATCCGTGAGCGAGATCCCCTCCCCCAGCCGCCGCCAGACGACCATCTGCCGATCCTGCAGCGTGTCGAGCAACGCCGTCGCGCCCGACGCGCCCCCGAGCCCTGGGGGCAGCGCGTCGAGGTTGGCGATCACCCCCTCGTGCAGCCGTTCTCCCGCGCGGCGCCAGAGGGAGCGCAGCAACTCGAGCTCCATCCCGTGCTCGGCGGGGTCGAGCTCCTCACGGAGCCGCTCCGGCGTGGCCAGCAACCGCACGTGCGCCTGCGTGCGCGACGCGTCGGCCACGCCGAGCACGCCGCCGCGTGCGAGGATGCGGAGCGCCGAGTCCGCCTCGCGGTCGCTCACCTTCCCCTTGGCCTCGGCCGCGATCTCCGCCGCCGACTCCGAGACGAGCCCGTCACGGTCCGCCAAGCGCCGGCAGGCCGCGTGCACCGCCTCGACCGTCTCGCGCTCGGGGAGCGCACCCTTGATGAAGAACTCATGCATGAAGCGGTCGGGGAACGCGTGCAGGAGGATCGCCGTCGCCGGGGCCCCGTCGCGTCCCGCGCGCCCGGCCTCCTGGTAGTACGCCTCGAGCGTGCCGGGCATCGCGTGGTGCACCACGAGCCGCACGTTCGGCTTGTCGATCCCCATCCCGAACGCGTTGGTCGCGACGATCACTCGCGCACGCTCGGTCATGAACGCGTCCTGCACGTCCGCCCGGTGCGCGTCGTCGAGCCCCGCGTGGTATGCGACGGCGTCGATCCTGGCGTCCTGCAGCATCCCGGCGATCCGCTCGACCGTCTTGCGGGTGCTCGCGTAGACGATCGCCACACCCTCGTGCTCGGGGGCGCGCAGCAGCGAGACGAGCGTCGCGTCCTTCGCGGCGTCGTTCTTCGTGGGGATCACGTGATAGGTGAGGTTCGTGCGGTCGAACCCCGTGAGCACGAGCGCCGGGTCCTCGAGCGCGAGCTGGCGCGCGATATCCTCGCGCACCTCGGGGGTGGCGGTGGCCGTGAGCGCGACGGTCGGCGGCGCGCCGAGCCGCTGGCGCACCTGCTTCACGCGCAGGTAGCTCGGCCGGAAATCGTGGCCCCATTCGCTGATGCAGTGCGCCTCGTCCACCGCCAGCAGGCGCACGCCCACCGCGCGCAACCGCTCGGCCGTCGTGCCGAGGTCGAAGCGCTCGGGCGCGACGTAGAGGAGCCGGACCTCGCCGCGCTGCACGCGCGCCATTCGCGCGCTCACCTCGCTCGCGGGGAGGGTGCTGTTGATGAACGTCGCCGGGAGCCCGCGGGCGTCGAGCGCGTCCACCTGGTCCTTCATCAGCGAGATGAGCGGCGAGATCACGACGGTGAGGCCGTCGAGCAGGAGCGCCGGGACCTGGTAGCAGATCGACTTGCCGCCCCCGGTGGGGAGGACGACGAGCGTGTCCCGCCCCGCGAGTACGGCACTCACGGCCTCGGTCTGCCCGGGGCGGAAGTCGGGATAGCCGAAGCGCGTGCGGAGCAGCTCGCGCGCCTCGCCGAGCCGCGGGTGGGGAGCGATGGACTCAGCCACGCCGCATCATCCGCCGGCGGCCGCGCCCACGCGTCATCCGTTGGTCGCCCGTGTCACCCATCCCTCGCCGCTCAGACCGCTCGCGCGAAGTGCCCGCGGGTGATCGCGTCGCCCACCACGCTCCGCACCGTGTGCGGCGCACGATCGCCCGCGGCGACCGCGTGCAGGAGCTCGCGGTACGCCCCGACCACCGGCCCCACCGCGTCCCCGGGCACGTTGAACACGAGGCGGAAGCGGCGGATCCCGTCGCGCCAGAGCCGGGGCGCGAACTCGCTCCCCTCGATCGGCCGCGAGTGGAGCAGCCGATTGCGACAGGCGTAGTCGGTGGCGACGGGGAAATCGTACCCCGCGGGGTCGCGGAGCACCGTGTCGGTGTGCGTGCGCGTGCAGAGGTCACGGCAGTGCGTCGGCGTGCGGTCGAAGGCGGCGCTCAGCACGCAGTGCTCGAGCGTCATCCCTTCGGGGCGGCCGTGGAGCAGCACCTCGAATCCCGCGCCTCCCCATGGCGCGACGAGCGCGCCGATCTCGTCCGCCGTGAGCTCGACCGACGGCGTGAGGTACGACGCGCCAAGCAGGAAGAGCTCGGCCGCGGTGAGCGCATTGAAGCAGTTCACCGCGTAGTCCGCCCCGACGTCGCGGCCTTGTGACGCCAGCTCGTGCAGGAGGCCGAGGTGCCCACTCAGGAGGGGCGTCCCGAGGCCGAGCCACTTGTCGAGCTTGGCCCGTTCCTCCGGCCGCACGATGGTCGGGAGCCGGAGGCGCAGCAGGCGTCCCTCCGCCTCCGCGTGTGCGGCAAAGGCGCGCACGCGACTCACCGGCGGGAACGGGTGACGGAGGAAGGGATCGAGGACGATCTCGTCCGCGCCGGCCGCGAGCGCCGCCTCCGCGTCCTCGAGGCGCCAGACCTCGGCCACGACCGTGGAGCGGTCCGGCGACCCCGTGCCGATCGGCGCGCGACGTGCGCCCTGAGCGTCCGGCTCCGGCGCTCGGCGCGTGTCGTGAGCGCCCGCTGCCGGCGCGGCGAGCGCCGCGATGGCGGCTTCGATCGCGTCCTGGCGCGCCGCCTGCGCCGCCTGCAGCACCCAGTCGCGCTGCACGAGCAATTCGTCCACCGCGCGCTGGCGCAGGTGGTTCAACTCCCGGAGCGGGAGGAAGAGCCCCGGCGCGAGTCCCTCGGCGTCGACGTCCGCGAGCGCGAAGGGCGTCTCGCCGAGCCGGCCAAGCTGCTCACGCAGCTGCTGGACGTCGAGCGCGCGCTTCGCGGCCGCCGCCAGCGGGATCTCGCTCAGCACCGTGACCTCGTGCTCCCCCGCGCGGAAGATCGCCTTGAGGGGCGCCCCGCCGGAACCGAAGAGGCGCACCGAGAGCGCCGTGCGACGGCGGCGCGCCTCGCGGCCGACCTCCGCGAAACTCGCACGCGCCCGCTCGAGGAGTTCCGCCTGGGAGCTCCGCACCACGCGCCACCCCACCGGCACGCGCTGGCGCGCGCGGATCGCCTGCCGGTGCACCTCTCCCTGCACTGAGAGCGTCCGAACGGGCCCCGCCGTGAACCCCGTGCTCTCGAGGTGCCCACCGGCGGGCGGCTCGAACCCGAGTCCGTCCCGCTCCGCGATCGGCGCTCGCACCTCGACGAAGAGTTCGCCATCGGAGAATCCCGTCACGACGCCGAGCTCCACGCCCCGATTGTCCGGCTGCGAGCGCGTGATGTACTCGCGTCCCTCGCGTCCGCCGTACATCCCGCCGGTGAACCCGCGCGAGAAGATCTGCACGAGGGGCTGCACCTCCTCGAAGCTCGGAGCGCTGAAGGTGCCGGCCTCCACCCGCGAGAGGAATTCGCGATACCCGCGCGTGACGGTGGCCACGAATTCCGGTTTCTTCTTTCGCCCCTCGATCTTCAGGCAGCCGATCCCGGCCTCCGCGATCGCCGGGAGGTGCTCCCACGCGCCGAGGTCCTTGGCGGAGATGAGGTACCCGCGGTCGAGCTCCGCGCCGCTCACGGCGTCGCGCAGCACGTAGTCCTTGCGGCACGACTGCGCACAGGAACCGCGGTTGGCCGACCGCTCCGAGATCATCCCCGACATGTAGCACTGGCCGGAGTACGAGATGCAGAGCGCTCCATGCACGAAGCTCTCGAGGCCGAGCGCAGGCACGGCGTCGTGGATCGCGCGGATGTCCTCCAGCGAGTTCTCGCGCGCGAGGACCACGCGCCCGATGCCGAGCCTTTCCATCACCCGCGCACCGGAGACGTCGTGCACGGTCATCTGGGTGGAGCCGTGGATCTCGAATCCCGGGTAGGCCCGCTGGATCGCACGGATGAGCCCGAGGTCCTGCACGATCGCCGCGTCGATGCCGCGGTCGATGCACTCGCCGAGGAAGCCGAGTGCGTCGGCCATCTCGGCGGGCTTGATCAGGATGTTGAGCGTGAGGTAGATGCGGGCGCCGCGCTCGTGGGCGATCAGGCAGGCCTGCTCGAGGTCGTCCAGTGTCAGTTGGGCGCCGTCGTCGCGCGCGTTGAACTTCGAGGCGCCGCAGTAGACCGCGTCGGCACCGTTGGCCACCGCCGCGCGCACCGCCTCGAGCGATCCGGCGGGGGCCAGCAACTCCGGGATGCGGCGGGCGGTGGGCATGCCCGCAATCTACACCGACGCGGCGACGACCTCGTGCAGCTGCAGCAGGTGCCGTTCCTCGTGGCGCGCGATCATCAACGTCCACTGCCAGCCGTCGAAGGGCCCGAAGAAGGGATGCGGGTGGCGGATGAGCGAGAGCCGTGGCCCCGATTGCCGGATGGCACCGAAGAGCTGCACGCGCCCGTCGTCCCAGCGCCCCCGCTCCGCCGCGAGGTCCACCTCGTCCGGCGGGCGGATCGGCTCCGGCGCCATCAGCCGGCGCGTCCGGTCCATGAACGGGTACTGGTCGAGCACGTGGAGGATCCTGGAGGTGCCGGGACCCGGCGGTACCGTGGCCATCGGCCCGATCGCGGCATCGAGCCGCTCGATCATGCGGGCCACGCCCCGTTCCACCTTCGCGAGGTGCCAGACGATCTGCGCGGGCGACCAGGCGCCGGGGGGCGCGACATGCAGTCGACCCTCCGGCACACCCTCCAGCGCGGACTCGAACTCGCGGCGGACCCGCACGAGTTCCTCCTCGAGGATGGCGACGCGACGATCGGTACCTGTGGACATGCTCGGTGCACGCGGGTTGTGGGAAGGCCGCGCCGTCCCGGCGCGCCACACTGCTATCGTAGCGAGGAAGGGTTCGGGCCGCCACTGACCGGGCGCGAAACCGCGGCCCCCGTCCCCCCGTAGGACGGGCAACAGGAGCGTCCATATGTTCGGCATGATCACACTCGCGCTGGCCCTTGGCGCCGCATGGTTCGGCTACGGCACGGCCCGCCGGTTCGTCCGCGACCGGCTCCGGTACGTCGACTCAGCACTGACGCCCGGCGCGGCCATCATCGCGGGGATCGGTGGGGCGGTCCTGCTCTCCCCGCTCGCCTGGCTCCTCCCGCTCGTCACCGGCGGCACGGCGGTCGCCTTCGGGCTCGGCGTGGGGCTTGGCGCTCGCGCGGGCGCGAGCGACGTGAAGCGCGGCTACCGGATCACGGACGGCGTGTAGCGAAGCGCAGCAACCAGGCGGCCGCGACGAGCGCGATCCCCGTCCAGCGCACCGACTCCAGCTCGGCGCGCACGCCGACGATGAACACCGCGAAACCCGCGAACGCCAGCACGACCTTCGCCGTGGTCATCGGGGTCATGGAAGGTCCTCCAGGCGGGTGCCGGGGGTCTCGAGGATGAAGCGCGCGCCGAACGCGGTGGCAGGCGTCTGGAACCCGGTGGCGACGCCTCCCGCGAGCACCCGCTCCGCCGCGCGCACCGCGGTCCGGGCCGTGAGTGTGTAGCCGTCGGGACCGGACATCCGCGCGCGCGCCGACCGCCCTGCCCCGTCCGTCACCTCTCCCCAGAACTGGCTGCTCGCCGTCGCACGCCGCTCCGCCGACGGCCCCGCAGGCCGTCGCCGCACCGACCACTTGAGCAGGCGTTGCACGGGGCGGGTCGCCAGCAGTGGACCCACGAGGCGGGTGAGGCGCAGCAGGCGCACGCCACGCGCCGAGGTCGCCGCGAAGACCGTGATGTCGGGGATCGCGGTGCTGCGCCAGGCCGTGGCGATGTCGCCCCACGGGATGGTCACGCAGAGGCGTTGCCGGTCCGCGAAGGGGATGCGCCGCGTGCGCCACGCCGCCGGCACACGCGTGATCCGTCCTCCCCGGCGCACGGCGCCGCCGGCGCCCGCATTCTCCGCCATGGTCATGGCGGTCCCGCGCGACGGAGCGGTGCCGCCGACGATCGCAAGGGTGAGTGTGGTCGCGCTCGGCAGCCGCTCCTTGAGGTGCAGCGCGAGGCAATCGGTGGGCACGACGTCGAACCCGACACCGGGGAGCAGCGTGATCCCCCGCTCGCGAGCCGGGGCATCCCGTGCCGCCACGCGCTCGAACACCGCGATCTCGCCGGTGATGTCGAGGTAGTGCGCGCCAGCCTCGAGGCAGGCGGCGACCATCGCGTCCGACGTGTGCGCGAAGGGCCCGGCGCAGTGCAGCACGACCCGCACGCCGCGCAACGCCTCCTGCAGTGCCGCCGCATCCGCGAGGTCCGCGATCCGCGCCTCGAGCCCATGCTCCGCGGCGAGCGCTCGCACCGCGCCCTCGGAGCGACCCGCGATCACGGGACGATGCCCGCGGGCCAGCGCCTCGGCGAGGATCAGTCGCCCGCTGTACCCGTTGGCGCCGTAGATGAGCAGCGAGGCGTCGGCCACGGCCGTCAGGGCCGCGGCGTGGGTCCGACGGTGGACGGGATCACGTACGGCCCCAGGTGCGGACCGGGGTTCTGCCACGCCGCGCGAAGCGCCATCGCGAGCACGGTGCGCGTCTCCTCGGGGTAGACGATCGCGTCGATGTAGCCGCGGGCGCCGGCGTAGCGCGCATCGAGCTGGTGCTCGTAGTCCTCGCGCATCTCCGCCATCGATGCCTGCACCTCGGCCGAGGGCTCCTCCCCGGCCTCCTTCGCCGCCGCGAGCGTAGCACCGTGCACCGCGGCCACGGCGGACTCCCCCTCCATCACGGCCATCCGCCCCGTGGGCCAGGAGAGGATGAAGTCGGGGTCGAACCCCTGCCCCGCCATCGCGTAGTAGCCGGCACCCGACGCGTGGTTCACGGTGAGCACCACCTTGGGCACCGTGGCGGTCGCCATCGCCTCCACCCAGCGTGCGCCCGCGCGGATGATGCCCTCGTGCTCGGCCTGTGGGCCGACCATGAAACCGGAGACGTCCTGCACGAAGAGGAGCGGGATCCCCTGCCGGTCGCAGCGGTCGATGAAGAACGCGACCTTCTCCGCGCTCTCCGCGTAGATGATCCCGCCGAAGCGCGGCTGCTCCCCCTTGCG